>DASWGI010000236.1:0-2004 GCA_036393835.1 Myxococcales bacterium
GCCTCCAAGCCGATTTCGGCGCCCGTGCCGAGCGCCACCATGCGCGCGACCGCGTTCTCGAGCTGCCTCACGTTGCCCGGCCACGGGGCCTGGCAGAGAAGCTCGATCAGCGCCGGAGAGAGCCGGGCGTCCTGGTTGCCGAAACGCTCGCCGTACCGGCGCGTGAACTCGGCGGTCAAGGCAGGGATCTCTTCGCGGCGGTCCCGCAGCGGAGGGACGACCAGCTCCACCACCGCCAGCCGATAGTAGAGGTCTTCCCGGAAGCGACCGGCGCGTGCCTCGGCCGCGAGGTTGCGGTTGGTGCAGGCGACGACGCGCACGTTAACGCGTTCCACCTTCCCCGCGCCGACCGGCTGGATCTCGCCGTCTTGCAACACGCGCAACAGCTTCGCTTGTACCGGCGGAGGAAGCTCGCCCACCTCGTCGAGCACGAGCGTTCCCCCGTCGGCTTGCGCGAAGAAGCCCCGCCGCGCCTCGACCGCGCCGGTAAATGCGCCCCGGGCGTGTCCGAAGAGCTCGGCCTCGGCGAGCTCGCCGGGAATTGCCGCGCAGTTGAACGTCACCAGGGGCGCCGACGAGCGGGCGCTCTGCGCGTGCAGCAGCGAAGCGACCAGTTCCTTCCCCGTTCCCGTCTCACCGCGCACCAGGACCGTGATGTCCTTGGCTCCGATGCGCGCCACCACGCGCAACAACCGCCGCATGGCGGCGGAGTCGTCGACGATGCGAGGCTTGACGCCATTCACGCGAAGGACGATAGCGGGCACCAGGGATACGGCCATATACGTTGGTATGGGTCGGCGAGGCGGGCAAGCGGCCGTTTGCGGCGGTCCGGTCTCTGGCAGCCGGCGTTCGGTCTGTGTCTATACTGCCCTCGATCATCGCTGGAGGCCGACGATGTCGCGGGTGCTCGTGGTCGACGACGACTCCGGGATGCTCTTCAGCTTGAGGGGACTTCTCGCGTCCCGCGGCCAGGAGGCGGTCATCGCGCGCTCCGGCCGGGAGGCGCTCGACCATCTCGACGGCGTGGACGCGGTGATCACCGACTTCGCCATGCCCGGGATGGACGGCGTGCAGCTGGTGCAGGCGATCCACGATCGCGACGAATGGCTACCGGTGATCCTCCTCACTGCGCACGGCTCGGAGCGGGTGGCCGTGCAGGCGATCAAGAGCGGTGCGTACGACTACGTGACGAAGCCGTTCGACGTCGAGGAATTTTCCGTGGTGGTCGATCGGGCGCTCGAGGCGAGGACCTTGCGCGTCCAGAACCGCCGGCTCACCGCGGAAAAAGCGCTGGGCCATTCCATCGTCGGCGACGGGCCCGCGATGCGCCGGCTGCTGGAAACGATCTCGCGGGTCGCGCCAAAGGACATCACGCTCCTCATCAGCGGCGAGACGGGGACGGGAAAGGAGCTGATCGCCTCGCTCGTTCACGCCCAGAGCCACCGGGCGGAGCGCCCCTTGGTGCGCTTCAACTGCGCCGCGATCCCGGGAGAGCTGGCGGAGGCGGAGCTGTTCGGGCACGCGCGCGGAGCATTCACGGGCGCCGTGCAGGCGCGCCGTGGATTCTTCGCAGAGGCGAACGGGGGCACGCTCGTCCTCGACGAGATTGGCGAGCTTCCGTTGGCGGCGCAACCGAAGCTGTTGCGCGCCCTGCAAGAGGGTGAAATCCAGCCGGTCGGCGCGGGCCGCGTGGAACGAGTCGACGTGCGCGTCGTCGCGTGTACCCACCGCGATCTGGCGAACGAGGCGCGCGCCGGCCGCTTCCGCGAGGACCTGTACTACCGGCTCGCCGTCCTCGAGCTGGTCGTGCCGCCGCTGCGCGAGCACCGCGAAGACATCCCGGCGCTCGCGTCCGGGTTTGCTCGCCGCTACGCGGAGCGGTTCGGGCTGCAAGACGTCCGGCTCCTGCCCGAGCTGCTGGATGCGCTCCAGCGATTGGATTGGCCCGGAAACGTCCGCCAGCTGGAGAACGCCGTCGCGCGCACGGTGGCGCTCAGCACGGGC
>DASWGI010000237.1:0-5598 GCA_036393835.1 Myxococcales bacterium
GCTCATCCCGGGGCACAACGACTCGGACGCGGAGGTGACCGCGCTGTCGGAGTGGATCCTGCGCGAGCTGGGCCCGGACGTTCCGCTCCACTTCACGGCGTTCCATCCCGACTTCCAGATGCTGGACACGCCGCCCACCCCGCCAGCGACTCTCTCGCGCGCCCGCGCCATCGCCCTCCGGACGGGCCTGCACTTCGTCTACACGGGCAACGTCCACGACGAAGACGGCCAGAGCACCCGCTGTGCTTCGTGCGGCGAGCTCCTCATCGGTCGCGACTGGTACACCCTGACCCGCTGGAACCTCACCCCGGACGGCCGCTGCCACCGCTGCGGCACCCGCCTCCCCGGCGTCTTCTCCGGCAATCCCGGCACCTGGGGCCCCCGCCGCCGCCCCCTCCGACTCGCCGTAGGGGTCTAAAAGCGTTTCAGGGGAGCGCGGGTGGAACGGGAGCGCGGGAGGATCTTTTTTGAAAAACGAACTCCCGCTCTCCCGAATCTCCCGCCCTTCCCTGAAACGTTCTTGGGCGACTCCCGCGGCCTCTGCGTGAGTCTGGTCGGTTACTTCACGGCGGGGCGGATGAAGACCAGCTGCTTGCGGTGGCCGGGGATGGAGCCGCCGACCAGCAGGAGGTGGTTCTCGGGGATCACGTCGATGACGGGCAGGTTCTGCACCGTGCGGCGATCCACGCCCATGTGCCCCGGCATGCGCTTGTTCTTGAACACGCGGCCCGGCGTCTTGCGCTGTCCGATGGCGCCGGGGTGACGGTGCAGCTCATGGGCCGTCGAGCTGTCTCGCGCCGCGCCCTTCATGTGGTGCCGCTTGAACACGCCGGCGAATCCGAAGCCGCGCGTGGTGCCGGTCACGTCGACCTTGTCGCCCTTCTTGAACAGCTCGACGGTGAGCTGCGAGCCGAGGGCGTGGCCTTCCAGCTCCTTCTCCTCGACGCGGAACTCGCGCACGTTGCGGTGCGGCTTCTGGTTCCGCTTCTTGAAGGCGCCGAGGTCGGGCTTGCGCGCGTTGCGCTGCTGCTTCTCCGAGAGCTCCTCGTGCGCCACCTGCAGCGCCACGTAGCCGTCGCGCTCCTTGGTGCGGTGCTCGAGGACGAGATTCGGCTGCACCTCGATCACCGTCACGGCGTGCGCGGTGCCGTCCTCCGCGAACACCGTCGTCATTCCCACTTTCCTGCCGATCAGACCCTTGGACATGGCACGCTCCTGCGCTGCCTCCCGCGCCATCGCGCCCACCACGGTCAGGCCGGATTGCCTGCCGGCGGGTGAGGGACCGATCGGTCCGGAGGGGTTGCATCCGCGGCCTCGAGGGGCCCGCGGGGCGGGGCTGAATAGCACGGCTGTCCGGAAACGCGCAACAGAACTCCACCGCGCAACCGGGGCGTGGCGCTGGCCCGCGTGGGAACCGGATTTCCCACGCCCGAGCCGGCCGGCGTCCGGAATTCCGCACTGAGTGCGCCCAGGCGCTCGCTGGCACGCCGCCTGCGAGGGCCGACCCGCGCAGGGATGGCGTGCGGGGGAAACCGGGATGGCGGCGAGTGCGGAGAACCTGGTCGTTCTGGGGGCGCGGCCGGCGGGCCGGGAGCGCGCAGCCGGCCGGCGGCCGGGCGTCGGACGGGGAGCGTTGCTCGCCCTGGGGGCGGCGGCGGCGGGAGCCGCGCTCGGGCTCGTCGCTTCTCCTGGGCCGGGCAGCGACGAGACGGCGGCGAACCTGACCTGGACGACCGCCGCGGCCGTGCAGGCCGCGCAGCGATCGGAGCGCCGGGCTGAGGCCGCCGAGAAGGCCTTGGCGGAAGCCCGGGCCCATCTCGCCCGGCTCGAGCAGGCCGGCCTGGTCCAGGAGCTACGCGACTGGCAGGAGGCGAAGCGGCTCGGCCTCGACCGCGCGCTGAGCGACCGCGGCGGCCTGTGGGGCGACGACCGGCGGCGTGTCCTCGCAGCCATCGTGCGGGAAGCGCGGCGGCACGGGCTCGATCCACTGATGGTCGCCGCCGTGATCGAGATCGAGTCGCGCTTCGACCCGTTCGCCGTCTCGCACGCGGGCGCGTACGGGCTCATGCAGCTGATGCCGCCCACCGCGCAGGAGCTGTTCCCGGGCAGGAAGCCGCTCAAAGCCGCGTACCTCTTCAACCCCGTGTTGAACGTCGAGCTGGGCACGGCGTACATGGCGCAGCTCCTCCGCCGATTCGACGGCGATCTGCAGCGGGCGCTGATTGCTTACAACGCCGGCCCGTCGGTCGCGCGCGCTCTGGTGCGCGGCAGCAAGTCCCACCGCCGGCTGCAGGCGTATCCGCGCGCCGTCCTCGCCGCCTACCGCGACCTGCTGCTCGCGCAAGAGCAGGCCGGCGCTCGCCTGGCCCGGGGGTGACCGCCCTCGCAGGCGCGCCCTCGCCGCCTGCTTTCCAGAGGTCCGCGCCTCAGCGTAGGAGCGGAGGAGGAAACCCCCATGGACAAGAAGAACCTCGAGGGCAAGCTCGACAAGGTGACGGGCAAGATCAAGGAAATCGGCGGCGTCGCCACCGACAACCGCGACTGGGAGGTGGAAGGCAAGCTCGACCAGATCAAGGGCAAGGTGAAGGAAGGCCTCGGCAACCTGCGCGAGGGCATCAAGAACAAGCTCGACGAGCTCGACGAGCTCGACGAGAACAAGAAGGACGAGTAGCCAACACGATTGCACCGCCGACGGCGCAGAGAGCGCAGAGCGCGACCTCTGCGGTGCAGTCGGTTGGCCTTGAGTGCCAGCCCGTCAGCGCTTCGGCAGGGCGATCAGCAGCGCCCCTTCTCGTTCCTGCAGCGACCCGCCGTGGGCCGCGCAGATCGTCTCGGCAAGCGCATACCCCAGGACCGATCCGGTCGGATCGCCGGAGGGGCGCTCCTCGGGGATCGGCGGAACCAGGGGATCGGGCGGCTCCGAGGACCGCACCATCAGCTCGCCCCCCGAAGGCACCGCGTGTCCCACCAGCGTGAGCCGTGCCTGGCCGCCCTTGGCCATGTGCTCGAGCACCAGCCGCAAGCCGCGCCGCAGCATCTCCACGTCCCCGCTCACCAGCACCTCACCGGGCACGTCCACCGCCCAGGCCTGGGTGGCGATCCCGTCCTTCTCCGTCAGGGTGGCCATCGCGCCGTCGACCAGCGAACGCAGCTCGACGGTCTCGCTGTGCAGCTCGTATCCGTGCTCGTTGAGCCGCTCGATGGTGAAGAAGTCGTCGACCAGCCTCCGCATCCGCCGCAGCGCCCGCAGGCTCGCGTCCACCATCTTCTCGGCGCGGGGTCCCGACCGGTCCGCGGTGTCCATGCGCTTGAGCAGGTCGCAGGACCACAGCGCCGTGGCGAGCGGGTTCTTGATCTCGTGAGCGACGAATCCGAAGTATTTGCCGCGTCGCTTGCCGGCAGGGGGCATCCCCGCAACGTAGTCCGGCCACCGGGCGCTCGCAAGGAGCCGGGCAGCGCGGTTTACAGGCTCGGCCGCCCGCCGATGCTGAAATTCCTACCGGCTGCGCCCCTGCCTGAACCGCCGCTCGAAGCAGCAAGGGGCGGTGCTCCGAGGGCAATTGCGCGCAGCGCCAAGCCTGGCATCCAGCTTGCTCATGGTCCCTGCGTCGCGCAACGCCACAAGCACCAAGGGAGGAACCGCATGCAACCGTCCACCGTCCCCTCGAGCGCCGGCTCGCTCGCGATGTACCTGGCGGAGATCAACCGCTACCCGCTGCTCACGGTCGACGAGGAGCAGCGTCTGGCCCGGCTCTACGCGAAGAACGGGGACCTCGACGCCGCGCACAAGCTCGTCACCTCGAACCTTCGCTTCGTGGTGAAGGTCGCCTACGAATATCGCTCCTACGGCATCAAGATGGCCGACCTCATCCAGGAGGGGAACATCGGTCTGATGAAGGCCGTGCAGAAGTTCGACGCGGACAAGGGCATCCGCCTGATCAGCTACGCGGTGTGGTGGATCCGCGCCTTCATCCAGAACTACATCCTCAAGAGCTGGAGCCTGGTGAAGCTCGGGACCACCCAGGCGCAGCGCAAGCTGTTCTTCAGCCTGGCGCGCACCCGGCGCGAGCTGGAGAAGTTCGACGGCACCGAGCAGGTGGGCGCCGACGAGAAGGCCATCGCCCGCAAGCTGCGCGTGAAGCCCGGCGAGGTGGTGGAGATGCAGCAGCGCATGGAGGGCCGCGACCTCTCGCTCGACGCTCCCATGGGCGAGGACGGCGGGTCCACCCACGTGGACTTCGTGATGGACGGCGCCGACCTGCCCGACGCGGAGCTGGCGGAGCAGGAGGAGCGTCACATCGTCCAGGAGCGCGTGCTCGAGGCCCTCTCCCGCCTGGACCCGCGCGAGCGCTACATCATCGAGATGCGCGTCATGCAGGACAAGCCGATGACGCTCAAGGAGCTGGGCGAGCACTTCGGCTTCTCGCGCGAGCGCGCCCGCCAGCTGGAGATCCGCGCCAAGGCCAAGCTGGAAGCGGAGCTGGGCGAGCTGATGGAGGACCTCTTCCCCGGCGAGGACCGGTTGCCGCTGGCGGAGTCCGCCTAGCCGCCGCTGCATTCGCGGGGCTACGGACGTCTTTACCCTGACCCGGCCGCATCGTGTCATCTTCCGCACGAGGTGCGAAGATGACCCACATGCCGGAACTCGCTCGAAGGCTGTGCCTCCCGTTGCTGGCCGCCGGCCTGCTCGTCGGTTGCAGGACCGCTCAGCCCAAGGGGGCGGGTGCGCTGATCGTCACCCCCCTCTACAACCCGTCCGCCATCCCGGTGTACCTCGGCGTGGACGGGCCGCACCTCTTCGGGCACGGCGCGGATGCAAAAGTCGATTTCGACCTCGAGCTGCAGCAGGACGGCTGCGCGCGCGGCGCGGTCAACGGGAACCCGATCGAGGTCTGTCCGGTCCCCGGCCAGCCCGGGCAACCGGACACGGCCAGGACGTACCGGTTGAACGGGCCTCTCGGCGAGCGCACCTTCACCGTCGAAAGCCGCGGCGACCGCGTCTACGTCGACTTCGGCATCAACCAGGGCCAGGCCGAGATCGTCGTGCCCGACGGGCTCTTGCGCCAGCACCCGGAGATGGTCGCCGCCGCCTGGTTCTACGGCGCGTTCGGGCGCCCCATCCCCGGCTCGTACACGCAGGCCTACCTCATCCAGCCCCGCTGACGTTCGTGTCCGGAGCTCCCGGGCGCCTCTCGCGCTACACCTACCGGTTCGAAAGCCCGACTCGCTACGCTTTCAAGATCGAAAGCTCGCGCGACGGCTCGGCCTGGACGCCGTTCCTGGAGGCGAGCTACGGCCGGGATTGAGGCGCCCGGGGAAAGGCGTCCTTCCCCGCGTACCGCGCCGAGAGGCCGAGCTCCTCCTCGATGCGCAGGAGCTGGTTGTACTTCGCCATCCGGTCGCTGCGGCTCGCCGAGCCGGTCTTGATCATCCCGCAGTCGCACGCCACCGCGAGGTCCGCGATGAAGGAGTCCTCGGTCTCTCCCGACCGGTGCGACATGATGGTGCGGTAGCCGTTGAAGTGAGCCATCCGCACGCAGTCCAGCGTCTCGGTCAGCGAGCCGATCTGGTTCACCTTGATGAGCACCGCGTTGGCGA
>DASWGI010000238.1:0-6246 GCA_036393835.1 Myxococcales bacterium
GCGAGGGCGGCTGCTTCGATGGATTCCACGCGCCTCCCATGTTAGACGACGCACCCCAGGGATGCCCCGCCGAAAAGACCTGAAGTCCATCCTCCTGCTCGGCTCCGGTCCCATCGTCATCGGGCAGGCCTGCGAGTTCGACTACTCCGGCGTGCAGGCGCTCAAGGCGCTGCGCGAGGAGGGGTACCGGACCATTTTGCTCAACTCCAATCCGGCCACCATCATGACGGATCCGGAGTGGGCCGACCGCACTTACATCGAGCCCATCACCGTCGAGGCGGCGGAACGGATCCTGGCGGCGGAGCGGCCCGACGCCGTGCTGCCCACGCTGGGAGGCCAGACGGCGCTGAACCTGGCGGTCCAGCTCGCCCGGCAGGGAATCCTGGCGAAGTATGGCACCCAGCTCATCGGCGCGCAGCTCGACGCCATCGAAAAGGCGGAGGACCGGCAGCGGTTCAAGGACACGATGACGGCGGTCGGCCTGGACGTGCCAAAGTCCGGGGTCGCGCGCTCGCTGGACGAGGTCAACGCCGTCGGCCACGAGCTGGGGTTCCCGCTCATCCTGCGCCCGAGCTTCACCCTCGGCGGCCTGGGCGGCGGCATCGCGTACAACCGCGAGGAGCTGTCCGAGATGGGAGCGCGGGCGCTGGCCTACAGCCCGACGCACGAGGTGTTGATCGAGGAGTCGGTGCTCGGCTGGAAGGAGTTCGAGCTGGAGGTGATGCGCGACCACGCCGACAACGTGGTGGTCATCTGCTCGATCGAGAACGTCGACCCGATGGGCGTGCACACCGGGGACTCGATCACCGTCGCGCCCGCGCAGACGCTGAGCGACGTCGAGTACCAGGACATGCGCGACATGGCGCGCAAGGTGATCCGCGCCATCGGCGTGGAGACCGGCGGGTCCAACATCCAGTTCGGCGTGGATCCGCGCACCGGCCGCATCGTGATCATCGAGATGAACCCGCGCGTGTCGCGCAGCTCGGCGCTCGCGTCGAAAGCGACGGGCTTCCCCATCGCGCGCATCGCCGCCAAGCTGGCCGTCGGATATACGCTCGACGAGATCCAGAACGACATCACCAAGTCGACGCCCAGCTCCTTCGAGCCGGCCATCGACTACTGCGTGGTGAAGGTCCCGCGGTTCAACTTCGAGAAGTTCCCGCACGCCGACCAGACGCTCACCACCTCGATGAAGTCGGTGGGCGAGGTGATGTCCATCGGGCGCACCTTCAACCAGGCCCTGCAGAAGGCGCTGCGCAGCCTGGAGAACGGCACCACCGGCCTGCACAGCCCGCTCGGGCGCGACGTGCTGCCGCCGGCTGCTTACAGCGCGCAGGAGCTGGAGCGCATCCGGTCGGAGGTGAAGACGCCCACCCCGCGACGGCTCTTCTGGGTGGGCGAGGCGTACCGCGCGGGAATACCGACCAGCGAGATCGCGCAGCTCTCGGCCATCGATCCCTGGTTCCTGCGCGAGATCGAGGAGCTGATCGGCGCGGAGCGCGAGATCGCGGGCGGCGAGGCGCTCTCGCAGCTGCAGCGCTGGAAGCGGCTCGGCTTCTCCGACAAGCGCATCGGGCAGCTCGCGGGCAGGCCGGAGAAGGAGATCGCGCAGAAGCGGGAGGCGCTGGACCTCCACCCGGTGTTCAAGCGCGTCGACACCTGCGCCGCCGAGTTCGAGGCGAACACGCCGTACCTGTACTCCTCGTACGAGGACGAGGACGAGGTGCGCCCCGACGCGCGCAAGAAGGTGCTCATCCTCGGCTCGGGACCGAACCGGATCGGGCAGGGGGTGGAGTTCGACTACTGCTGCGTGCAGGCCAGCTTCGCGCTGCGGGCGGCGGGGTTCGAGACCATCATGGTCAACTGCAACCCCGAGACGGTCTCCACCGACTACGACACCTCCGACCGGCTGTACTTCGAGCCGCTCACGCTGGAGGACGTGGTCGAGATCGCCCGGCGCGAGAAGCCGATGGGCGCCATCGTGCAATTCGGCGGGCAGACCCCGCTCAAGCTGGCGCAGGGGCTGCTGGACGCGGGCATCCCCATCCTGGGTACCAGCGTGGACGCCATCGACGCCGCCGAGGACCGCGAGCGGTTCGCCCGGGTGGTCGAGGAGCTGAAGCTGCTCCAGCCGGAGAACGGGGTCGCGCGCAGCACCGAGGAGGCGCTCGCGATCGCCAGGCGCATCGGCTACCCGGTGATGGTGCGCCCCAGCTTCGTGCTGGGCGGCCGCGCGATGGAAGTGGTGCACGACGACGAGGGGATGGTGCACTACTCCACGGAGGCGGTGAGGGCCTCCGAGGAGCGGCCCATCCTCATCGACCGGTTCCTCAAGGACGCCATCGAAGTCGACGTCGACTGCGTCGGCGACGGCGAGCGGTACGTCGTCTGCGGCGTGATGGAGCACATCGAGGAAGCGGGCATCCACTCGGGCGATTCGGCCTGCGCGCTCCCTCCGTTCAGCCTGTCTCCGAAGATCATCGAGGAGATCTCCCGGCAGGCGGTCGCGCTCGCGCGCCACCTGCGCGTGGTGGGCCTGATGAACGTCCAGTTTGCGGTCCGGGAAGGGCGCATCTACATCCTGGAGGCGAATCCACGTGCCTCGCGCACCGTGCCCTTCGTGGGCAAGGCGACCGGAATCCCGTGGGCCCGCGTGGCGGCGCTCTGCACCGTGGGAAAGACCCTGGCCGAGCAGGGGATCACGAAGACCGTCGTTCCCAAGCACATGAGCGTGAAGGAAGCGGTCTTCCCGTTCCACCGCTTCTCCCGCGCGGACACCATCCTGGGTCCGGAGATGCGGTCCACCGGCGAGGTCATGGGCCTGGACGACTCGTTCGCGCGCGCTTTCGCCAAGGCACAGATCGCCGCGGGCAACGTCCTGCCGCTGTCCGGACGCGTGTTCATCTCGGTGCGGGACGAGGACAAGGACGGGAGCGTCGATCTGGCCCGCCGGATGGTGGCCTGCGGATTCGAGGTCGTCGCGACCCAGGGCACGGCGCGCTACCTGCGCGAACGGGGGGTCCCCGCCACGCCAGTTCTGAAGGTGGCCGAGGGCCGGCCGCACATCGTGGACAAGATCATCGACGGCGAGATCGCGCTGGTCTTCAACACCACTTCCGGGAAGCAGGCCATCGCGGACAGCTACAGCATCCGCCGCGAGACCCTGATGCACGGCATCCCGTACTTCACCGCGCTGACCTCCTGCCGCGCGGCGGTGGCGGCGATCGAGGCGCTCCAGCAGGGGCCGCCCAGCGTCAAGGCCCTGCAGGAGTACCAGAAGCAGCGCTGATCAGTTCCATCGCGCTGGCCGGCGGGGCCTCGGCGGAGGTGACCGGCTTCCGCAGCCGGTCGGAGAGCCAGTCCGTGACCGAGACCAAGAGGTAGATGAGCAGGACCAGCGTGGCCGCGCGCGGGTAGAAGCCGAGCTGCACGTTGTTGTAGAGCGCGAGCCCGAGCCCGCCGCCGCCCACCATGCCGACCACTGTCGAGACGCGCAGGTTCGTCTCCCAGCGAAGCAGCGTGTACCCGAGCAGCATCTCGCGCGCCTGGGGCCACATCGCCCACAAGAGCCGCTGGGGCCGCGTGGCGCCGGCCGCGCGCAGCTCCTCGACGGGACCGTCGGGGACCTCCTCCAGCGTCTCGGCGTAGAGCTTGCCGAGCACGCCCGCCGTGTGCAGGCCGAGCGCGAGCGCGCCCGCGAAGGGTCCCAGTCCCACCGCCAGGATGCAGAGCAGGACCCAGACCAACTCGGGGATCGAGCGGAGCATCGCGAGCAGCAGGCGGGAGCCGGAGTACGCGAAGAGCCGCACCGCGCGGCCGAGCATGCCGGGCGGGTCGCGGCGATCGAGGAGCAGGGTGGCCGTCGCCGGCAGCGACAGGGCGCCGCCGAGCGCGATCCCGATCGCGGTGCCCACCACCGAGATGGAGACCGTCTGCCAGAGCGGCTCGATCAGGCTGGCGAGGAAGCCGGCCGACAGATCGGGCGGGAACAGCTGGCGGGCGAAGCGGCCGAAATGGCCCAGCAGGCCGGGCGCCGCGATCCCCAGGAACCCAGCCTGCTGGAAGGCGAGCGCGGCAAGCGCGATCCAGAGCAGGGCGGGCGCTCGGCGGGCGAAACGGCCTTCGACGGGCCCGCGCAAGAGGCCGCTTCCGTGCACCGCGTTCCGCTGGAAGCGGCCGCGCAAGCGACGGCTCGCGGCGTCGGTGAGCAGCACCAAGGCGACGAAGGCCAGGAGGAGCGTGAGCACCTGGCCGTACTCGAACAGCCGCATGGACAGGTTGATCTCTCCCCCGATCCCGCCCGCCCCAACGAAGCCCAGCACCGCGGCGGCGCGCACGCAGCACTCGAAGGAGTAGAGCGTGTACGCGGCCACCGCAGGCGCCGCCTGGGGCCAGATCGCCGCGGCGAACACCTGCATCCGCGAGGCGCCGCCCGCGTGCAGCGCGACCACCGGACCGGGCGGCACCCCCTCGAAGAGATCCGCATAGACGCGGCCCAGGATGCCCGCGGAGCTCACTCCCAGCGCGAGCGCACCCGGCAGCGGTCCGAGCCCGAAGCCGACCACGAAGAGGAGCGCCCAGACCAGGTCGGGCACGGCGCGCAGGAAGCGGAGGAGGGCGCGAGCGGCGAGGCTCGCAAAGGCGACCAGCGCCGTCGGCAGGCCGGGGCGCTCGCCGGCCAGGAGCGGCCCCCGACGGAAGAGCGAAGGCGTGGCGAGGATGCCCAGCGGAAGGCCCCCGAGCACCGAGAGCGCCGTCCCCGCAACGGCGATCCCGAGCGTCCGCGCGATGGCCAGCCCGACCACGCGCAAGAACGGCGGCGAGAGGTCCGGCGGGAACACACCGCGAACGAACGCGCCCAGCGCGCGCGCGTCGAACGTGGGGTGCACGCCCGCGCCGACGATGCACAGCGCCAGGGCCGCGCAGACCGCGCCGGCGAGGGCGGCCCGCTTCACCCGGCCCGCCTCGCCTCGCGGGCATAGAGCTCCTGCAGGAGTTCCGGCGAGACCTCCGCGGCCGGCACGTCGAAAACGACCCGTCCGGCGCGCACGCCGACGATGCGCTGGAAGCGCTGCAGGGCCAGGTCCACGTCGTGCATGGCGGCGACGAGGGTGCGTCGCTGCGTGACTGCGAACATTAGATCTGCCAGCTGGACGGTCAGCCCGGGATCGAGCGAGGCGAAGGGCTCGTCGGCGAGGACCACCTCCGGGTCCTGCACCAGGACGCGCGCGATGGCGACTCGCTGCTGCTGGCCGCCGGACAGCTCGTCGGCGCGAGCCGCGGCCTTGCCGGAGAGGCCGACCGTCTCCAGGGCGGCGAGCCCGGCGCGGACGTCCTCGGGCGCTGGTGCGACGAGGGCCCGCAGCGAGCGCAGCAGGTTCCAGCTGCCCAGCCTTCCACACAGCGCGTTTTGCAGCGCGGTCAGCGAGGGCACCAGCGAGGGATGCTGGAAGATGGTCCCGATGCGCCGCCGCACCGCGCGCAGCTCGCCGGGCCCGAGCGCGGACAGGTCGCGGCTCTCGAAGCAGAGGGCGCCGCGCGTCGGCCGGAGAGTGGCGTTCAGGAGGCGGAGGAGCGTCGACTTGCCCGCGCCCGAAGGGCCCAGCAGCGCGACCCGCTCGCCGCGCGACACGCGCAGCGTCACGTCGTCCAGGGCGCGCACCGCTCCCGCGCGGCCCGCATACAGGTGCGAGATGCCTCGGAGGTCGTAAATCACCAGAGCAATCCCGCCTGCTCCGCCGCCTGCCGGAGCTTGTCGTAGCTGGCGTCGTCGGCGGTCAGGTAGTTCTTCGCCGAGAGCGCGTCGAGGATCTGCTTCTGCTGCGGATCGGCGTCGCTCAGCGCGAGGAAGGCACTCGCCACTGCGCCGGAGAGCCTCGTATCCAGCCCCTTCCGCGCCACCCACACGTAATCGAAAAAGGGGGGCGTGGTCCAGAACACGCGCACCGTCGCCGGATCCACCTTGCCGGTGGTGGTCAGCCGCTGGAAGACCGCTTCGTCGAGCGCCCCCGCGTCGACCTTCCCGTTCGCGACCGCCAGCAGCGTCGCATCGTGTCCGCCCGTGTAGATCGCCTTCGCGATGACCTGGGGATCGACGGCCGCCTGCCGCATGAAGTACTCGGGCATCAGGTGCCCGGAGGTGGAGTTGACGTCGCCGAACGCGAACGAGCGGCCCTTCAGATCGGCGAGCGACTGGATCGGAGATTTCGGTTGGGTGACGAACTTGCTGTGGAACTCGCGGTCGCG
>DASWGI010000239.1:0-5047 GCA_036393835.1 Myxococcales bacterium
GCCGCTGGGAGGCCGATTACCTCCCGCCCAGCGACTCCGTTCCGCAGCTCGCGGTCATCTCCGCCACGGCCGGCGGCGAGGTCGCCCTGTTCACCCTGCCCCTCTGGGGACAGGGGGACGCCGTGGTCAAGACGCGGCCCCGCGCGCGGATCGAGGTCCGGATCGGCGAGGAGCGCTATCCCGCCGTCGCCGACGAGACCGGCACCGCGGTCGTCCCGGTGAACGTGCCGCCGGGCGTCACGGCCGCCAAGCACGGGCTGCAGTCGATCGATCTGCACGTGCCGCCCCTGCGGCTGGTGCACGTCGCGCTGGACCGCGAGAAGGTCCGGGCGGACCGCGCCGAGAGCGTGCAAGTCCTGCTCCTCGCCGTCGCTCCCGACGGCGCGCCACGGCGCGACGCGCGGTTCTCGCTGCGCGCGACCCGGGGCGAGATCTCGGCTCCGCGCGCCAGGGCGGCCGGAGTGTACGAGGCGGCATGGACGTTCGCGCCCGGGCCCTCTGGCCCAGCCCGGCTCTCGGCCGAGCTGGCGGGCGCGACCGATCTGCCCGGCGAGGCCGCGGTCGAGCTGGAGGCGGGACCGGCCGCCTCGCTGCGACTTCGCGCCGATCGCGAGCGGCTGGTGGCGGGCGAGGGCGGGTTCACCGCGCGCGCGGTCGCGCTCGACGCCGCCGGAAACCCGAGCGCGGAGCCGCTCCAGTTCGAGACCACGCTCGGCGAGGTGCGCGGCAACGGGTCCGAAGTGCGGGTGGAGGTGCCGGCGTCGTTCGGCGGGCGCACCGAGCTGCGGCTCGCCGCGCATCCTTCCGGACGGCCCGGGCCCGCCGCGGAGATCGCGCTTCCGCTCTCGCCCGGCGAACCGGAGGTGGCGGAGATCGAGCTGCCCCGGCGGGCGCTGCGGGCGGACGGCGTCACGCCGTACGCGGTGCGCGTGCGGATCGCCGACCGGTTCGGGAACCCGGTCGCGGACGCGCAGCCCGAAGTGCTGGCCGACCAGGGCAGCGTCACGCTTCCCGCCCGCCCGGAAGGCGGCGCGTACGTCGCGTCGTACCTGGCGCCGCTCTCGCGCGAGCGGACGTTCTCGACCATCGCGGTGCGCGCCGGGGCCGCGCAGGCGCGCGCGCGACTCGATCTGCTGCCCCAGATCCGCGCCGTCGCCTTGAGCCCGCGCGTGGGCCTGCTGACCAACTTCTCCGGCCTCACCTCGCCGGTGGTCTCCTTCGAAACCTCGCTGCGGAGCAACCGCTGGGGCCCGGAGCTGGCGTTTTCCGCCGACGTCTCCTACGCGCTGCAGAACGCCGGCGGGTCGTCCCCGGAGGGCATCACGGCGCGGGCGCACACCGACTGGATCGTGGCTTCGGTGGGAGTGGCGTGGCGCCTCGCGCTCGCGCCCTCCACGCGCGCCTGGGTCGGAGGTGGGCCGCAGCTCACCACCATCGTGACCCGCACCCAACTCGGCGGGCTGCCGGCGGAGAGGGGGACCGCGGTCGTCCCCGGCGCGTACCTCGCCGCTGGTGTGGAGAGGCAGTTCGGCGCGTTCCTCCCCTTCGCCGAGGTACGCGCTTCCGTGTCCGCCGACCCGGCCCTTCCCAACCTGCGCGGGGCGCTGCGCGCGCTCGCGCTCACCCTGGGGTATCGCTTTGAGCTGCTCTAGGGCCATCGCGCTGTGCGCGCTGCTCGCCGCCTGCTCGCGCGGGTCCACGCGATCGGCGCCGCAGCCCACGTCGGTGCAGCCGTCCGCCGCGTACACGTCGGCGGACGTGCCGGTGGCCATCCTGGGCGAGCATTTCGAGCCGCGGGCCGTGCAGCAGGTCGGACGAGGCGGCGCCGTCCAGGTGGACGCGACGTTCCGCGCGTTCCTCGGCGCCTCCGAGCTGAACAACGTCCGCTGGGAGGCACCCGACCGGCTGACCGCGACCGTGCCCGCCGGTCTCTTCGGAGGGCCATACGACCTCCACGTCCTGGGCCCGACGGGCGAGGGCGTCCTCGCAGCGGCGTTCCGCGGGTCGAGCGCCCGCCCGGCCACCCTGACGGCAGCGATCACGGCGCCAGGCCGCGTGGAGCTGGGCACCCAGTTCGGAGTGGACTTCTTCGTCGGAAACAACGGCGAGGTAGCCGTCGAGGGGCCGGCGATGCAGTTGATGGGCTATCCGGGATTGGCGATCGTGACCGTGCCCGGGGCGCCCCAGGCATTCCAGCCGGGGCAGACGGTGCACTACGTCGCCCTGATCTCCGCCGTGTCGCGCGGGCTCTCGCAGCTCATGGTCCAGGCGACCGGCCTGGACGGGTTCACCGGCTCGACGCTGACGGCGGTCGCGTCGACCAGCGTGCAGGTCCTGGCCCCGCCCGTGCTCGCCGCGCAACCGGCGCCAGCGCCTGCCACGGTCAGCGTCGGCCAGAAGTTTGATCTGGCAGTGGACATCAGCAATTCAGGCGACCTGAACGCGGTCGGCCTCACCTTCGCCGCCCTGCGAGTCTCGGGGCCAGGAGCGATAGTCAGCGGTCCGCCGCCCGCCCCCCAGGATGTGCCGGTCGGCGGGACGCGCACGTTCCACTTCGCGGTCCAGGCCGCCTCACCCGGTCTGGTAACTGCCGCGGTGAGTGGTGTGGCCTCCGATCCGATGAGCGGCTTGCCGGTCGCGCTGGAGGTCGCCTGGAATCTAATCCTCGTGCAGACGCCCGCGCAGCTCGTGGCCAGCTGGCTGCAGCTGCCGGGATCGGTCGCGCCCGGGCAGTCCTTCGCCGTCTCGCTCGCGGTGACGAACAACGGCCAGGCGCCGGCCCGGAGCGTCGCCTTGACGCCCGACCCGCCGTCGGTGCAGCCCTCCGGTGCCGCAGGCGGGACGCCGGCGGGCGCTTCCGCCGCCATCGGCGGTGGCGGCACGCAGGTGTTCACCTGGACGTTCACTGCCAGCGCCCCGCTCGGCAGCACCTTCCAGCTGAGCGCCGGCGCAACGGGCGCGGACGAAAACTCCGGCGCGTCGGTATCCGCGGCTTCCGTGACCAGCCCGCCGGTGGCCGTGCAGAACCTTTCCGCCGCGTTCAGCGTGGCGCCCGCCATCCTCCGCGGCGACACGTTCAAGGTCGTGCTGCAGGTAGGCAACGCCGGCATGGCAGCGGTGATCGGGGTGACGCCTTCGGCCCTCTCGGTGACGGGAGGCGTGTCCTGCGGGACGGTCTCGCCTCCGAGCGCGGACCTCGCGGCGTTGACCGGCTCGGTCGCGTTCACCTGGCCGTGCACGGCGAACACGTCCGGCGCCGTGCAGCTGGGCGCGTCGGTGTCGGGTACGGAATCCGGCAGCAACGCGCCGCGCACGGCGAGCGCCTCGGCGAGGACGACGGTCACCGAGACGCTCGCCATTGCCTCCGACCCGCTGGGCGACGGCGCGGCAGCGGCGTCGGTGTTCGGCTTCGCCGGACGCGTGTACGTGGGCCCGCGGAAGAACGGCGCCGGCGCGGTGCGGTTCCAGCCCGACGGCTCCGGACGCGAAGCCGTCTCGTTCTCCTTCGCCGAGGAGGCCACCGACCAGAACCAGGCAACGGGACCGTACCCCTCGCTCGGGTACGCCGGGTGCGCCACCAACACCCTGCAGTGCGGGCCCGACAACGAGGACGGCCGCGGCTTCTTCGGCTCGGTCACCATCGCGGGCGCCCCCTGGCTGGTCGCCGGCGGCGCCCGCAGCGCCGGAAAGATCTCACACGTCTACGCGAGCACCGACAGCGGTCCAGCGGCCTCCTTTTCCTATGTCCTTCTCAAATTCGTGCTCGGTCCCAGCGAGCGCACGACCACGGTGATGACGGAGTTCGGCAACCTCCTCATCCTCGGCTTCGGCGGCAAGGGTCCGATGCTGCTCGCACTGAACACGATGCCATCCCCGCCCGGTGAGGAGGCCATCTGGGGCGTGACGGGCTTCGACCTCGCCGCTTACAACATCCCGGGCATCGCGACCGGCGCGCAGATCGACGCGGCGCGCGGCTTCGGCGGACGGCTGCACGTGTTCAACAGCGGCGGTTGCGCGCGGGCCAATGGCGCGGACGTCACCGCGAGCAACCTCGGCTGGCTCTCGTGCACCCCTTCCGCGGCCGCCTACGCCTCGAAGGCGTCCTTGACGACGCAGAAGACCGCCGGCCTGACGCCGGCCGACTACGCATTTCCGGCGGTGGTTCCCTACGGCGGCCGCCTCTATGCTGCGCGCAACACCGTTGCCGGGCCGCAGCTGTGGGCGTGCACGCCCGGCGCCGACGGACTGTGCGATCCGGGCGACTGGTCGCTGGTCGCGCCGAACGGCAGCGGCGATACCCAGCTGACGCAGTTCGATGACCCGGGCAACAGCGCGATCACGATGCTCGCCGCCACGCCGACGCACTTGTACGTCGGATTCGACAACGCGGGAGGAGTCGGGGTGTTCCGTTCGGCGCTGGCCGCGCCGGCATCGCGCGGAGACTTCGAACGCGTCGGCCCTCCCGGGCTGGGGTTGTCGGCCACGCGCATCTTCGACGCGAAGGCCCTCGTGTTCCCGGGCAACCAGTCCGTCTACGCCACCGTCGGCGACGGCGTTTCGCCGTTGAGCCTCGTCCGGCTGGTGGAGTGAGGACGCGCGCGATGCCGAGCATTCTCATCGTCGACGACGAGCCGGTGGTCCTGGACGTGCTCAAGCGCCTCCTCGAGGAGGAGGGCCGCGAGATCGCCCTGGCGGGCTCGCCCGACGAGGCGATGCGGATCGCCGAGCGCGGCCCGCTGGACGTGGCGCTGATCGACAAGAACCTGCAGGGCGCTTCGGGCCTCGACCTGTCGCGGAAGCTGAAGGCGCTGCAGCCCGAGCTGGAGGTGATCCTCATCACTGGCTACGCCTCGCTCGACACGGCGATCGAGGCGGTCCAGATCGGCGCCTTCGACTACCTGACCAAGCCGATCGACGACTACGCCGCGCTTGCGCTCAAGGTGCACAACGCGATGGAGAAGTCGCGCCTGCACCGCAATCAGCGGGAGCTGCTCGAGCGCCTGAGCGAGTCGGAGGCCCGCTACCGGCACCTGGTCGCCTCGGCGCC
>DASWGI010000240.1:0-1895 GCA_036393835.1 Myxococcales bacterium
GGCTTGGTGCTGCCGTTGTACCACATGCGGTAGGTCGTCCCGTCCTTGAGGACGAACGGGCGGTAGGTCAGGTACGCGTCGAACTTGTCCGCGGCCCCGTTGTCGAGGATGGAACCTCCGGTCTCGGTGCCGGCGACGCGCGTCCAGTTGAGCCCATCGGTGGATTCCGCGAGACCGATGCGCCAGTGGGCGCTGTTGATCCCCGCGCAAGTTCCGAAAGTATCGGCGCCGCCGTAGTACAGCCTGTAGACGTCGCCGTCCTTGAATGCGCGGACGGTGAAGTTGCCGCGCTCGTCGAAGCCTCCGGCGGTTCCCAGGCCCAGCACCGAGCCGCCGGGACCCGGCCCGGCAACCTTCTGCCATTCGAGCGGCGCGAGACCAGCCGTGCTCGCCGAGCAGCCCACGAGCAAGATCGCGGCGACGAACGGGAGCTTGCGTGCGACCGCATCCATGGGTCACCGCCTTCGGTCCGGAACAGGAACGTGGGTCAGCGGATCAGTACCCATTCCCGGGCGCCAGGATGTTCACCGAACCCTGGAGCCCGCTAGGGCTGTCGCTGAAGGTGCACGACTTGGGCCCCGCCGCGAGCGTCACCGTGGCGCTCATGCCCGCGGGTATCGAGGGCGTCGACATCTCGGGGCAGTTCGAGGAGCTGATCTGGTGAGGCTTCGAATCGTTGTTGGTGAACTGCACCTGCGCCTGGGACAGCGCGGTGAACGAATTCGGGTTGGCCCCCGCCGAAGTCAGGTTGACCATGAAGGGCCCGCTAGGGGTTCCGCCGCCCGATCCTCCGCAGGCGACGAGGACACTGACCGACGCAACGAGCAGGATGGCGGCACGCATCGTCCTTTCCTTTCGGCCTCTGGGGCTCGCGCGGAGCCGTGGTCAGGATGCAGAGACCTTCCTCGGCCATGCTAACGGCGGTTCTACGCGAAACAAGGCCGGTCTGCGGCCCTTGCGACTACCGGCCCTCCAGGACGTTGGAAGTAACTGAGCACCCGCTGGCGCGGCAGGCCGGCTCATCGGATGGTCGTTCTGGTCGTTCCGTCGAGGACGAGCCGGACGGCGGCCAGCACGTCGGGCACCGCCTCGCAATCCCGTGCGCCCCAGCAGCCACCCGGATCGAGCAGCACGGCGCGGATGCCGGCCGCCCGCGCCCCGAGGACGTCGACCGAGTAGATGTCGCCGACGTAGACCGCCTCCTCGGGGGCGAGGCGCGCACGCTCCAGCGCCAGCCGGAAGATGCGCGGGTCCGGTTTCTCCATGCCGAGCTCCGATGAGTCGAGCACGAACTCCAGGGACGAGAGAAGTCCGAGGCGGTCCAGGATCGCCCGCACCGATCCGTTGGAGTTGGAGATGACGGCGGCGCGCACGCCGAGAGCGCGAGCCAGCGCCAGCGCCTCGAGAGCGGCGGGGTCTGCCGCATCCCAGACCCCCACGGGAGGGTTGTAACCGCGCCGCCAGGCGGTCACGGCGGCGATCACCTCCTCGTCGGTGACGCCGGCCTCGTCGAGCATGTGACGCACGTAGCGATCGCCCGTCCCGCGGCTCTCGGTGGACCGGCCGCGCGCCGCGGCGAGGTCGAGGTCGAGGCGAACGCGGGCCCGCCATTCGGCGCGCTGGAGCGCGTCGGCCGCGATCGCCGCGCCATGACGCGCGAGCTCGGCGGCGATGGCGGCGTAATTCATCCGGAGCAGCGTGTTGCCGGCGTCGAAGAAGATCGCCTTGGGGATGTCGTGGTGGACGGCGCCCTCCTTCGCCGGCGCGACTTCGACGCGCGCCTCGAAGTCCGCCTGACCGGCAGAGAATTCGAACACGTCGACGGCAGCGTCGGGAAGGACGGGCGCGCCCGAGGTGAGCGTGTTGAGGCCCGCCCAGCCGTCCCGCATCCAGAC
>DASWGI010000241.1:0-1897 GCA_036393835.1 Myxococcales bacterium
TGGGCCGCTTCACCGTCCGCGTCACCGGCGTGACGGCGAACACGGTGGACGTCGAGCTGGGCCCGTGACGGGCCGCCTGCTGCCCTGGGTGGTCGCCGGCGCGCTGCTCTGCGGCGCCCGGCCCATCGGGGCGCAGGCGCGAGTCCGGGCTGCCACCGTGTCGCTCCTGGAGGGCTCCGCGCAGGTGCGGCGCGGGCCGGGCATCCTCCAGGACCTGCGGCAAGGGTCGAGCGTACAGCAGGGCGACCTGGTGGAGACCGGCGACGACTCCCGGCTCGAGCTGAAGCTCCCCGACGCCAGCGCGCTGCGACTCGGCCCCCGCGCGCGCCTGGCGCTCGCCGCGGCGCACTTCGAGCGCGGCGCCGCCAGGCGGCAGCTCTCGGCCAGGCTCTTCTTCGGCAAGGTCTGGGCGAAGGTGACCTCCGCGGCGGGCGGCGAGCAGAGGTTCCAGATCGAGACCGAGAACGCGGTGGCCGGCGTGCGCGGCACCACCTTCCGGGTCGACGCGCACGAGGACCGCACCGTGCTGGTCCGCGTGTACTCGGGCACCGTGGCAGTCCGGCGCAACGCGCCCAGCCACGCCCGGCCCGAGGATGGCGGGCGCCGCGAGGTGCCGGGGCCGGAGGAGGTCACCCGCGACGCGTGGGAGAAGCTGGTCGGCGGGCAGATGCAGATCCTGATCTCGGCGGACGGCACGCCCGGCGTCCCGGCCCCGTTCACCGAGGCCGACGAGGCGGGGGACGACTGGTCTGCCTGGAACCGGAAACGCGACGAGCAGGCGAAGTGAACGTCCCCAACCTCCTGACCGGCGCAAGGCTCGTCGCGGTCCCCGTGTTCGTCGGGCTTTTCCTGCGCGGCGACCGGAAAGCGGCGCTGGCCGTCTTCGTGGGCGCGATGATCACCGACGCGCTCGACGGCATCCTGGCCCGCGCGCTCAAGCAGTTCACCCGCATCGGCGCGCTGCTCGATCCGGTCGCCGACAAGCTGCTCGGCCTCGCCGCGCTGGTGCTGCTCTGCTGGTCTCGGGCGCTGCCCTGGTGGCTCCTGGGCATCACGCTGTTCCGCGACGTCTGCATCTTCACCGCCATCTGGCTGTTGGAGCGGACCGGGCACAGCTACACGGTGCGCCCAACCCGGTTCGGCAAGTACTCCACCGCGGCGCTCGCCGCGACGACCGTGCTGGCGCTGGTGCAGGGCGCCACCGAGGCCGCGGCGCCGACCCGGCCGCTGCTGGTCGCGCTGGCGCTGGTCTCGGCCGAGTGCGTGCTGGTGAGCTGGGCGCAGTACCTCTGGCTGTTCGTGCGGCTCATGCGGCTCCCGCCGCAGAGGGTACAGACGTGATCTTCGCGCTGCTCGTGCTCGTCCTGGGACAAGAAGCCGTCGCGCGCGGAGACCTGCGCAAGCTGGACCCGGACCAGGTGCAGGTCGTGGTGCGCCCCGGAAGCAGCAACCTGCTCTCGGAGACCGCCGTCCGCGAGCTGCGCGCGTGGCGCGGCCAGGTGGCGATCGAGCTGCGCATGCCCATCTCGCGCAAGGAGGCGGCGCGCCTCAACCGCGTGCCGCGCTTCTCCGCCCGCATCGTGCAGGGCAGCGCGCGCGACCGGTCGCTCCGGCGCGTCCGCGCCGAGTCGGTCAAGGCCATGCCGCGCACCCCGCTGCCGGTGAAGGAACGCCCGTGCCCGGACGCGACGCTGCAGGGACGCTCCGGGGCGGACGAGGTGCTGGTTGCACCCTCGGGCGTGGACGCCTGCATCCTCGACTGGCTGGCCCGGCGCCGCGCTTGACCGTGTCGGAGGCCCCTGCTACATCCCGCAACCCGACTGCGTCCTTAGCTCAGCGGTAGAGCACCACCTTGACACGGTGGGGGTCGCTGGTTCGATCCCAGCAGGGCGCACCA
>DASWGI010000242.1:0-4806 GCA_036393835.1 Myxococcales bacterium
CTGTGCAACACCTCCGCGTACTTCGGCCAGCCGGAGACCTGGAACGCTCGCATCGAGGCGGTCCGCGCCTCGGGCATGGGGGCCGTGGTGCCGCAGGTGATCGAGCGGTGGCTGACGAGCGGCTTTCGCGCCCGTGCGCCGGAGGTCGTCGAGAAGGTCCGGCGGATGCTGCTGGCGACGCCGCCCGAAGGATACGCGGCCTGCTGTGCCGCGATCCGCGACATGGACCAGCGCGACTCGATCGCCGCCATCCGGAGCCCCACCCTGGTGGTGGTGGGCTCCCGCGATCCGGCAACGCCGCCGGAGCACGGCCGGCAGATCGCGGAGCGCATCCGCGGCGCCAAGGTGGTCGAGCTCGAGGCCTCGCACCTCTCGAACGTCGAGGCAAAGGATCAGTTCACGACGGCGGTGCTGGGCTTCTTGGAGGCGTGAGATGGCGAAGAGTCACGAACCCTACGCGCGCCCGCGTCCGGGGGTGCAGCCTCCGTACCTCCACCGCGAGTACGGCAGCACGCTCAAGCGGGCGCCCTCGCGCGCGTTGCTGCCGCTCCAGCAGACGCTCTCGGAGATCACCGGCCCGCGCTTCCCGGCGGGCTCCGCCGGACCGGAACTGGTCGATCTGACGCGGCAGGGGAAAGGTGAGGCGCTCGGGCAGCGGATCATCGTGGCCGGCCGGCTGCTCGAGGAGGGCGGCCGGCCGCTGCCGCGGGTGCTGATCGAGCTGTGGCAGTGCAACGCGGCGGGGCGGTACTTGCACGGCAAGGACCAGCACGACGCTCCGCTCGATCCGAACTTCACCGGCGTGGGCCGCGCGATCACCAACGACAAGGGAGAGTATCGCTTCCTCACCATCCTCCCGGGCGCGTATCCGTGGCGGAACACGTCCAACGCGTGGCGCCCGGCCCACATCCACTTCTCGGTCTTCGGCCCGGCATTCGCCAGCCGGCTGATCACGCAGATGTACTTCCCGGGCGATCCGCTGCTGCCGCTCGACCCCATTTACAACAGCGTGCCCGACGAGGCGGCGCGGCGGCGCCTGGTGTCGGCCTATGACCCGGCGCTGAGCGAGGCCGAGTTCGCATTGGGCTACCGGTTCGACGTGGTGCTGCGCGGGCGCGAGTCGACGCCCTTCGAGGACGATCGATGAGCCGGCACGAGGCCACGCCCTCGCAGACGGTGGGCCCGTTCTTCCGGCTCGGGCTCGACCGGCCCGAGTGGAGCGACCTCACGCGGGAGGGACCTCGCGGCGAGAAGATCGCCCTCGAAGGTCGCATCCTCGACGGCGATGGCGCGCCGGTCGACGACGCCGTGCTGGAGATCTGGCAGGCGGACGCGGACGGCCGCTACGACCATCCAGAGGACGCGCGGCGCGCCGACCCGGGCTTCCGCGGATTCGGCCGGGCCATGACCGACGAGGCCGGCCGGTACCGGTTCGTGACCATCCGGCCGGGGCGGGTCCCGGGGCGGGGCGGCGGGCTGCAGGCCCCGCACGTCAACCTGACCATCTTCGCGCGCGGGTTGCTCAAGCAGCTGGTGACGCGGATCTACTTCGCCGATGAGCCGTCGAACGACAGCGACCCGGTGCTGATCGGGATCGCGGATCCAGCCGTGCGCCGCACGCTGCTCGCCGTCCGGCAGGACGGGGGGGCGGCATACCGTTTCGATGTCGTCCTGCAGGGCAAAGGGGAAACTGCCTTCTTTGATCTCTGAAAAAGCACAGCGCCGCCCTATCGGCGGCGACTGAGGGGTGGAGCATGAACCTCGTCAAAGCGATTGCCGCCTGCGCCGGGGCGGCGCTGCTTTCCGCCGGGAGCGCGCGCGCCGAGGGCACCATCAAGGTGGGCCTCGTCGCGGAGTTCTCCGGACCGTTCGCCGGGTACGGCAAGCAGATCCAGAACGGGATCAAGGCGTACATGAAGCAGCACGGCGACACGGTGGCGGGCAAGAAGGTGGAGCTGGTGCTGAAGGACACCACCGGGCCCTCGCCGGAGATCGCCAAGCGGCTGGCGCAGGACCTGATCACGCACGACAAGGTCGACTTCATCGCGGGCTTCGGCCTGACGCCGAACGCGCTCGCGGTCGCGCCGCTCGCCACCCAGGCGAAGACGCCGATGATCGTCATGAATGCGGCGTCCTCGATCATCACGACGAAATCGCCCTACATCGCGCGCTTCTCGATGACGCTGCCGCAGGTCACCGAGCCGATCGCGCTGTGGAGCGCGAAGAACGGCATCAAGAGGGTGTTCACCATCGTGTCGGACTACGCGCCCGGCCTCGATGCCGAGAACGCGTTCGTGAAGTCGTTCTCCTCGCAGGGCGGCGAGGTGGTCGGATCGGTCCGGGTGCCGCTGCGCAACCCGGATTTCGCGCCTTTCGTGCAGCGGGCGAAGGACGCCAAGCCCGACGCGGTGTTCATCTTCGTCCCCGCGGGCGAGCAGGGCATCGCCTTCGTGAAGGCGTTCACGGAGCGCGGGCTCCGCCAGGCCGGCATCAAGCTGATCGGGCCCGGCGACGTGGTGGACGACGACGTGCTGGAGGCGATGGGCGATCCGACGCTCGGGATCATCACCACGCACCACTACTCCGCGGCGCACGACTCGCCCGAGAACGCCGCCTTCCGCAAGGCGTACGCCGAGGCGAACGGGGAGGGCACGCGGCCGAACTTCATGGCCGTGGCCGGCTACGACGGCATGGCCGCCATCTACGAGGTGGCCAGGAAGCTGGGCGGCACGATGGACGCGGACCGCGCGATGGAGGTGCTGAAGGGCCTCAAGCTGAACAGCCCGCGCGGGCCCATCCGGATCGATCCCGAGACGCGGGACATCGTGCAGACCGTCTATGTCCGCCGCGTCGAGCGGGTGAAGGGCGGCCTGTACAACGTCGAGTTCGACAAGTTCCCCGACGTGAAGGATCCGGGCAAGCCGGCCAACTGATGTTCGCCAGCCTGCCCGGCGTTCTCTTCGACGGCGTCGCCTACGGAAGCCTGCTGTTCCTCATGAGCATCGGCCTCTCGGTGACGATGGGCCTGATGCGGTTCATCAACCTGGCCCACGGCGCCTTCGCGATGCTGGGAGGCTACGTGTGCGTGGTCGGGATGGCGCGGCTCGGGGTGCCGTTCCTGCTCATGCTGCCTGCGGCTTTCCTCGCCGCGGCAGTTGCCGGCGCCGTGCTGGAGCGCGCGCTGTACCGCCGGCTGTACCGGCGCAGCCCTCTCGACCAGGTCCTGTTCTCGCTCGGATTGACGCTCATGTCCGTGGCCGGCGCCACGTACGTCTGGGGATCCGGTCAGCAGCCGGTGCACCTGCCGGGGTTCCTCCTCGGCCAGGTGCGCGTCCTCGGCGTCGACGTCGGCGTCTACCGCCTCTTCCTGGTCGCGCTCGTCGGGGCCATCACCGCCGCGCTCGTGCTGCTCGTGCGCCGCACGCGGTTCGGTGCGCGGATCCGCGCCTCGGTCGACGACGCGCAGGCCTCCGCTGGGCTCGGGATCAACGTCACGCGCGTCTTCAGCGTCACCTTCACGCTCGGCTCCGGCTTGGCGGGCCTGGGCGGCGCGCTCGCCATCGACGTCCTCGGGCTGGACCCGACGTTCCCGCTCAAGTACCTCGTCTACTTCCTGCTCGTGGTGGTGGTGGGCGGCGCCGGGTCGATCGCCGGCACGCTGGCCGCCTCGCTGCTGCTCGGAGTGTTCGACGTCTCGGGCAAGTACTACGTCCCCGCCGTTGGCGCGTTCGTGATCTACGGGCTGATGGTCGTCCTGCTGCTGCTCTTCCCCGGCGGGTTGCGGCGGAGCGCGCGATGAACGTCTCGGCAGCCGTGCGGCTGCTGGACGCGCGGTGGCGTCCGGCCGAGGTCGCCTTCTGGCTCGCGGCGGTGGCGGCAATCTTCCTGTTCCCCGGGCACCTCGTGCTCGGCTCGCAGGTCCTGATCACCGGGTTGTTCGCGCTCTCGCTCGACCTGATCCTCGGCTACGCCGGGATCGTGTCGTTGGGGCATGCGGCGATGTTCGGGGCGGGCGCGTACACGGCGGGCCTGCTGGCCAGGCACGGATGGGGCGAGCCGCTGAGCGGACTCGTCGCCGCCGCCGTGGTGGGAGCGGTCATCGCCTGGGCCACGAGCTTCATCGCCGTGCGCGGGGGGGACCTGACCCGGCTCATGGTGACACTGGGCATCGGTCTACTGCTGTACGAGGCGGCGAACCAGGCGGCCTCAATCACGGGCGGGGTGGACGGGCTGAGCGACATGGCGGTGCGCGACCTGCTCGGCGTGTTCCCTTTCGATCTGGCGGGCAGGACCGCGTATGTCTACAGCCTGGCGGTGCTGTTCGCCGTGTTCCTCGTCTGCCGCCGCATCGTGCGGTCGCCCTTCGGGCTGTCGCTTCGGGGGATCCGCGACGGCGCGCGCCGGATGCCGGCGATCGGCTCGCCGGTGCGGCGCCGCCTGATCGCCATCTACACGGTGGCGGGCGCGATCGCGGGCGTCGCGGGGGCGCTGCTGGCGCAGACCACGCAGTTCGTCGGGCTCGAGGTGCTCGGGTTCGCGCGGTCGGCGGATCTCCTCATCATGCTGGTGCTGGGCGGCGCGGGCTGGCTCTACGGTGGGCTCATCGGCGCCGCCATCTTCATGATCGCGCAGAGCCAACTCTCCAGCATCAACCCCGTCTACTGGCAGTTCTGGCTCGGCCTGCTGCTCGTCGTGATGGTGTTCGCCGCGCGCGGCGGCGTCGTCGGCGCGGCCGCGGCGGCGCGCGAGCGGCTCCTCCGCAGGGCTGCCCGATGAGCGCGGTCTTGCGGACGGAAGGGCTGTCGC
>DASWGI010000243.1:0-5454 GCA_036393835.1 Myxococcales bacterium
TCCGGGGGGCCGCGCCGCAGGCGCAAGGAGGCCGCTTGAGGTCCCCGACGTTCTCGAGGCGCACCAGCCGGGTCAAGGCGTCCGCCATCCGCGAGATCCTCAAGGTCACCGAGCGGCCGGAGATCCTCTCCTTCGCCGGCGGCCTCCCCGCGCCCGAGGCCTTCCCGGTGGCGGAGCTGGCCCGGGCTCACGCGGAGGTGTTCGCGCGCGAAGGTGCCGCGGCCCTGCAGTACAGCACCACCGAGGGATTCGGGCCGCTGCGCGCCTGGGTGGCCGAGCGCATGCGCCGCCGCGGTCTTTCCGCCTCCCCCGAGCAGGTGCTGATCACCAGCGGCTCGCAGCAAGGCATCGACCTGGTCGCGCGGATCCTCGTCGACCCCGGCGATGCGGTGGTGGTGGAGAGCCCGTCCTACCTGGCCGCGCTCCAGGTGTTCGAGGCGCACGAGGCTTCGTTCGTGACCGTCGGCAGCGACGAGCAGGGGATGCGCGTCGACCAGCTCGAGCGGGCGCTGAAGCGCGCGCGTCCGAAGCTCGTGTACCTGGTCCCCACCTTCCAGAACCCGAAAGGCACCACGCTCGCGCTCCAGCGCCGCGAGCAGCTCGCGCGCCTCGCCGCAGAGCACGGCGTGGCCGTGCTGGAGGACGACCCCTACGGCGAGCTGCGCTATTCCGGCGCCGAGCTGCCCGCGGTCGCCTCGCTCGACCGGCGTGCCCCGATCATCTACCTGAGCACGTTCTCGAAGACGCTGGCGCCGGGCCTGCGCATCGGCTGGGTGGTGGCGGCGGAGGAGACCATCCGCGCGCTGACCGTGGCGAAGCAGGCCTGCGACCTGCACACCGGGACGCTCGCGCAGCGCGCGGTCGCGCGGCTGCTCGAATCGTTCGATTACGACGCGCACGTCGCCCGCATCCGCGCGCTCTACGGCGAGCGCCGCGACGCCATGCTCGACGCGCTCGGGCGCGAGTTCCCCGCCGGCACGACCTGGACGCGCCCGGAAGGAGGGCTGTTCATCTGGCTGGGGCTCCCCGACGGCGCGGACGCCTCGCGCCTCTTGCCCGAGGCGCTGCGCGAGCGGGTTGCCTTCGTACCCGGAGCGCCGTTCTTCGCGCGCGCGCCCGAGCGCAACTTCCTGCGGCTGAACTTCTCCAACCGGCCGCCGGACCTGATCGCCGAAGGCATGAAGCGCCTCGCCTCCGCCGCGGCCCGGGCTCGGGCTCCCGCCCCCTCGCGAGGACCCGGACGCAGCGCCGCCGCCCAGACCGCCTGAACCGGGAGGATTGCGCATGGGCAGGGCGACCGATCTGTTGACGCGGCTGCGGATCCAACACCCGATCGTCCAGGCGCCGATGGCCGGGGGCGGCGACACGCCCCGGCTGGTCGCAGCCGTCTCCGAGGCGGGCGCGCTGGGCTCGATCGGCGCCGCGTACCTGACTCCGCAGCAGATCGCCGACTCTGCCAGGGCCGTGCGGTCGCTCACCTCGCGGCCGTTCGGGATCAACCTGTTCGCGCCCGTGCGGGTGCCGGAGGGGCCGCGCGACCTGCGCCGCGCGGTCGACCGGGTGGCGCCCCACTACGCGGAGCTCGGCCTGCCCGTGCCCGCCCCGCCATCCGCGCCCGCCGACGCGTTTCCGGAGCAGCTCGCCGCCGCGCTCGAGACCGGGGCGTCCGTCTTCAGCTTCACCTTCGGCCTGCTGCCGGGCGATGCCGTCGAGGCGATCAAGCGGCGCGGCATGTTCCTCGCCGGAACCGCGACCACCGTCGAGGAGGCCATCGCCCTGGAGAAGGCCGGGGTCGACGCGGTGGTGGCGCAGGGAAGCGAGGCGGGCGGCCACCGGGGCAGCTTCGCCGGGGACTTCGAGACCTCCATGGTGGGCACCATCGCGCTGGTCCCGCAGATCGCCGACGCCGTGCGGGTCCCGGTCATCGCCTCGGGCGGCATCATGGACGGCCGCGGCATCGCCGCCGCGCTGGCGCTCGGCGCGAGCGCGGTGCAGATGGGCACCGCCTTCCTCACCACCGAGGAGGCCGGCGTGCCCGATTGCTACAAGCAGGCCATCCTCGGCGCGCGCGAGCACCAGACGCGCCTGACGCGGGCCTTCTCCGGCCGGCCGGCACGCGGCATCGTCAACCGGTTCATGGATCAGGTCGACCGCGACCCCGAGGCGATCCTGCCCTTCCCGCTGCAGAACGCGCTCACGCGCCCGCTGCGCACCGCCGCCGCCAAGGCGGGCAGGGCGGAGTTCCTTTCGCTCTGGGCAGGGCAGGGGCTGCGCATGGCGCGCCGGGAGCCCGCGGCGCGGCTCGTGGCGCGCCTCGCCGCCGAGACCGACGCGGCCGTCGCGCGCCTGGCCGGCGGGCGTTGAACAAAGCATCGATGTCCGGCAGCTGACGTTCCGGCCGTCCTCCTGTTCAACTCCGTGCGCTCGCGCGACGGGCAGGGGTGCCATTGCCCGTCCGGAAGCACATCCTACGAGCGGGCGTCTTGCGTGCCCGCCGCGCTCCCTGGTGGCGTCGTGCCGGGAGGGCGGCTACGTTTGGCGCTCCTGCGCGAGGCCTGCCAGGACCTCGCCGGTGCAGCGCGTTCCAGGCACGAGGTGACATGCTCGATCCGCAGCACCATCCGACGATCATGGATGCGAGCCGGGCTTCCGACGCCGAGCTGCAGGCCACGCCTGCCGAGTCCGGCCACACCGTCCAGTTCTACGAGGACGAGGCGTTCCTCCGGGAGACCGTCGCGCGGTATCTCGGCGCGGGACTGATCGCGGACGAGCCCGTCGTGGTCATCGCCACCGAGCCGCACCGGCGGGCGTTCCAGGAGTCGCTGGCCGCGAAGGGCTTCGACGTCGAGCGTGCGTCCGCCGCCGGGCGGCTGACCGTCCTCGACGCGCGCGCGACCCTCGACGCGTTCATGGTCGCGGGGATGCCGGAGTGGGAGCCGTTCCGAACGCTCGTCGGCGGAACCATCGACCGCTGCCTGGCTGCGAGCGAGCGCAAGCGCGTGCGCCTGTACGGCGAGATGGTCGACGTGCTCTGGCGCGACGGGAACCCGCAGGCCGCCATCCGCCTGGAGGAGCTCTGGAACGATCTCGGCCGCGCCCAGCCCTTCTCGCTCCTCTGCGCGTACGTGATGGGGAACTTCTTCAAGGAAGCGCACGGCGAGCCGTTCGCGCGCATCTGCAACGCGCACGATCACGTGGTGCCGGCCGAGAGCTACTCGGAATCGGACGAGCGCGACAAGCGCCTGCGCGAGATCAGCCTGCTGCAGCAGCGCGCCCGGGCGCTGGAGACCGAGCTGAAGCGCCGCAGCGAGCTGGAGGAGGCGCTCCGGTACGCGCGCGAGCAGGCGGAGGCCGCCAGCACCGCCAAGGACGAGTTCCTGGCCATGCTCGGCCACGAGCTGCGCAATCCGCTCTCGCCGATCCTGACCGCGCTCGAGCTGATGAAGCTGCGCGGCGACGGTCGGATCTCGCGCGAGCAGGAGGTGATCGACCGGCAGACCCGGCACCTCATTCGCCTGGTGGACGACCTGCTCGACGTGTCGCGCATTACCCGCGGCAAGGTGGAGCTGCGCAGGCAACCCGTGGAGATCCGGGACGTCCTCGCCAAGGCGACCGAGATCGCCAGCCCGCTGCTCGAGCAGCGGCGGCACCACTTCGACGTTCACGCCCCGCCTCGGGGCCTGCGCCTGGAAGCGGACGAAGCCCGCGTGGCGCAGGTGGTCGCCAATCTGCTGACCAACGCCGCGAAGTATACCGAGCCGGGCGGGCACATCTCGCTGATGGCGCGGCGCGACGGGTCGGAGGTGGTCATCGAGGTCCGCGACGACGGCATCGGGATCCCACCCGGCTTGCTGCCGCGCATCTTCGACCTGTTCGTGCAGGGCCGGCAGGCGTCGGACCGCGCGGAGGGCGGCCTCGGAATCGGGCTGGCGCTGGTGCGAAATCTTGTAACCATGCACGGCGGGACGGTCGTGGCGCGCAGCCCAGGCCTCGGCAAGGGGAGCACCTTCACGGTACGGCTGCCCGCGCTGGACGGGGCCCGCGGAGCCGAGGTGCCCTCCTCGTCCACGCTCGGCTCGCCCGGTCCCCGGATCGCCCGGAAGCGCGTCCTGGTCGTCGACGACAACGAGGACGCGCGGATGCTGCTCGGCGAGATCCTGGAAAGCGCGGGACACGAGGTGCGCGTGGCCGAGAGCGGTCCCGCGGCGCTGGCGGTCGTGGAGGAGTTCTCGCCCGACGTGGCCGTGCTCGACGTCGGGCTGCCGGCGATGGACGGGTACGAGCTCGGGTCGCGGCTGCGCTTGCTCCTCGGTCCGCGCGCGCCCGTCCTGGTGGCGCTGACCGGCTACGGCCAGCAGGCCGATCGCGTCCGCAGCAAGACGGCGGGATTCGCCGCGCACCTGGTGAAGCCCCTCGAGGCCTCGCAGCTGGTCGAGGTCATCGAACGCTGCGCCGCGCGGGAGCGCCCCGCCAGCTGATTGCAGAGCACGGAGCAGGCGGGATAGGCTGGCTGCAGTAATCAAGCAGCGCCGCAGCCAGCATCGTCTTCGTAGGCTCTCGCATGGCCCCGATCGGTCCACACGCAGGCGTGCGCGGCCAGACCATCGCTCTAGATCCGACCGTCGCACGCGCGGCGTCGGTGAACGGCGCCCCACCACTCAACGCTCACCACGGGAGACGGGAGCGGTCCTGCCGCCCTCGTCGGGAGGAGCATCACATGACACGGAGGCGGAGCACGTTCGCAGCGACGTTCGTCTTTCCGATCCTCGCCGCTGGCATGGCCGCGGCGCAGGAATCCAAACCCGTGGGGGCTCCAGCGGCCGTCGAACCGCAGCCCGCCACGGCGGTGCCCTCCGCGGCCGACACCGCCGCGGCAAGGTCGGCTGCCGAAGAGGAGATCCTGGTCACCGGCTCGCGCGTCCGCCGCAAGGACCTGACCACGCCCGCTCCCCTGACCATCCTGACGCGCCAGCAGCTGCAAGAGAGCGGCAAGGTGACCATCGGCGACTTCCTGCAGATGCTCCCCGAGCAGGGCAATGCTCCGAACTTCCAGCTCAACAACGGCGGCGCGACCTACAGCGCCGACGGCGCCACGCGCGTCAACCTGCGCTCCCTGGGGGTCACCCGTACGCTGGTGCTCGTCAACGGCCGCCGGTACGTCAACTCCGGCGTCGGAGCGTCGCCCGCCGTCGACCTGAACTCGATCCCCGCAGCGGCCGTCGAACGTATCGAGGTGCTCAAGGACGGCGCCTCGGCGATCTATGGGTCCGACGCGATCGCGGGCGTGGTCAACGTGATCACACGGAAGAGCTTCAACGGGACCGAGGCCAGCGCTCAGTACGGGCTCGGCACAGTGGCCGGCGACGCCCGGACCTTCGACGCGCAAGTGACCACCGGCCGGTCCGGCCAGTTCGGGAACTTCCTCTTCTCGGTCGGCTTCTTCGACCAGGGGGA
>DASWGI010000244.1:0-3128 GCA_036393835.1 Myxococcales bacterium
TTCTCGCTCGGATCGAACCCGGACCAGGGCTCGAATGCCCCGAACTGGACGACGATCACGCCCGCGCTGGCGTTCTCCGCCAGCTTCAACTGAAGCCGGTCAGCGGAGCCGGACCAGCTCGTTCTGGGTGAAGAGGCCGTCACCGTCGAGCCCCGCGGCCTCGAGCACGAGGCCCGCGTCCGCCAGCGCGACCGCGGTCGCGCCCTCGAGCTGGTTGTCGAGCACCTTGCGCGCGAGCGCCGCCGCGGCGCGCGCAGCCGCCTCGACCAGGTGCGCGCGAGCGAGGCCCAGGCGCAGCGCCGCCGCCTCGACCGCGGCGAGCTGCTCGGTGGAGACGGGCGGCAGCTCCAGCGTGGTGCTCACGCTCGCGAAGCCTAGACGGAGAACTTGAAGGGCGCGCGGTCGACGAAGAGCGGCTCGGACTTGCGCGAAGCGCCGGACTCGTCCTTGACCACGAAATAGAAGTGGCACTCGTTGCCGCCCGCGGCGTCGGGCGGGATCTCCAGCTTGACCTTCTGCTTGACGCTGGCGCCGGCCTGCACGTCGAGCTTCTTCACCGACTTGTCCTGCGAGGGATCGGCGGACTGCGCCCAGATCTCGACCTTGAGGGACCCCTTCGGGTTCTTGCACTCGATCTGCAGCTCGACCTCCTGGCCGTTCAGCGCGCGCTGCAGACTCCATCGCGCGGCGGAGATGCTGGGCGCCTTGTCGTCCTTCGCGGCGTCCTTGGCCAGGTCCTGCTTGCCCTTCTCGGCCTTCTGGGCCTCGTGCGAATCCGACCCCTTCGCCGCCTCCTTCTTGGCCACCTCGACGGCCTGCTCGATCAGAATCTTCAGCGCGTTGATGATGTAGCTGCCCAGGCCCTGGGCGTCCGCGCCGTCGTCGATGAAGACGTCTGGCGAGCCGTCGATGATGGGCCCCGAGCCGCCGCAGTGCTGCGTCTTGTCGTTCATCCGCGCGAACGGCTTGCCGTTGACGTAGACGGTCGGCGACCCCTTCGCGACCTTGAAGGTGTTGGGGCCGCAGCAGGCGGCGTGGATGCCGATGTCGTCCTGCCGCGCGGCGCCCCGGTCGTTGACGAACACGTTGCTGGAGGCGGCCACGATGGGCCCCACGCCGGGGTGCGGGCAGGCGGGGCAGCCGTGGGCGTCCTGGTCGACCTGCGCCTTGTCTCCGAGGCGGGCGGCGGCGGGCATCGTTCATGCTCCTTCCGACGGGCGGACCGATTTTACCATGCGCACGCCTGGCCGGGAAGCCGCCGGGAGGGCGCCGGCCGAAAACGGCTTGCGCCGCGTCGCCCTGGGCGTGTACGGTTCGCGCCCCATGTACGGAGTCATCATCGCGGTTCAAGTGCTCGTGAGCCTCTTCCTGATCTTCGTCATCCTGCTCCAGCCGGGGCGGGCCGACGGCATGGCCGCCTTCGGCGGCGGCGGCGGCGCGAGCAGCGTGTTCGGCGGTCGCGGCTCGGTGACGTTCCTCGCCAAGGTGACCGAGGTGTGCGCGGCCATCTTCATGATCACCTCGCTCACGCTCGCGTACCGCTCCTCGCACACCGACTCGGTGCTGCGCGCGCGGCGCAACATCGCCGCCCAGGAGGCGGCGCAGAAGCAAGGCCCGGTCAACCCGAAGCTCCCGACGGAGCAGACGGCCCCTGCTCCCGCGACGGGCGGAGCCGCGGTCCCGGTCCCGGGCGACGCGACCAAGCCGCCGCAGCCGGCGAAGCCCGAACCGAACCGGAAGTAGCCGTCTTGCACCAACCGGGGCGGTTTGCTAGAAGCCCGCTCCCACGCTTCTTGCCCAGGTGGTGGAACTGGTAGACACACCGTCTTGAGGGGGCGGCGCCGTAAGGCGTGTGAGTTCGAATCTCACCCTGGGCACCAGTTCACTGAGTCAGCAGCTCTAGGAGCTCGACTCCGAGTCGTTCGCCGCCGCGGCGATGCCGGCGCGGCGCGGAGGGACCTTCAGGTCCGGAAGCAAGACCACCGGGATGTCGCGGAAGTGTTCCTCGCGGCGCAGCCGGGCCAGCAGATCGGGCGCCTGGCATTCAGCCACCAGGATCCAGTTCGGCCGGGCAGCGGCCAGGGACTCGATCGCCTCGCCGGGATCGCGCACCGCCTCGACCAGAGAGCCGGCCTGCGCGAGCGAGCATGCCACGGCGTCCCGGACCTCGTCGCGATCGTCGATCAGCAGGATGCGCTCACGCTTCATGGACTCTCCCGATCGCCGCGGCCGGGTCCGCCCGGTCCGGCGGTGCGGTCCCGGAACCGCTGCCAGTCGATCCGGTACTTCCGCACCTTGTAGTTGACCACGCGCTCGGTGCTGCTCAGCAGGCGCGCGGCCCGCGCGCGGTTGCCGCGCGCGCTCTTCAGCGCATCGAGGATCAGGTCCTTCTCGTACTGCTCGACCGCCTCGGTCAGCGAGGTCTGCAGCAGCGTGCCGGACGACTCGGCGGTCTGCAGCGTCGGGGGCAGGTGGTGCCCGTGGATGACGGCACCCTCGCAGGTGAGCACCGCGCGCTCGATGGTGTTCTCCAGCTCGCGCACGTTCCCGGGCCAGTGATGGCTCATCAGCATGTCGGTCGCCGGCGCCGCCATGCGCCGGATGGCCTTGCGGTGCTGGCGCGAGTACTTGGCCAGGAAGTGCTCCGCGAGGAGCAGGATGTCCGGCTTCCGGTCCCGGAGCGGCGGCACGAAGATGGAGAAGACGTTCAGGCGGTAATAGAGGTCCTCGCGGAACTCCCCCGCGGCGATGGCCTTCTCCAGGTTCTTGTTCGTCGCGGCCACGATCCGGACGTTGGCGCGGATGGTCTCGGTTCCGCCCAGCCGCTGGAACTCGCGCTCCTGCAGCACGCGCAGCAGCTTGACCTGGGCGGCGGCGTTCAGCTCGCCGATCTCGTCGAAGAACAGCGTGCCGCCCTCGGCCAGGTCGAAGCGCCCGCGCTTGCGCGTCAAGGCGCCGGTGAAGGCGCCCTTCTCGTACCCGAAGAGCTCCGATTCGACGAGCGAGTCTGGAATCGAGGCGACGCTCAGCTTGACGAAGGGCTTCTTCGCGCGCAGGGAGCCGTAGTGGACGGCGTGCGCGATCAGCTCCTTGCCCGTCCCCGACTCGCCGCGGATGAGCACCGTGGT
>DASWGI010000245.1:0-2715 GCA_036393835.1 Myxococcales bacterium
GCGCAGCGGACCGCGGTGGCGATCCCTCCGACGTGGAAGAGCGGCAGGTTGCACAGATAGGACGATGCGGCATCCATCCGCAGCGTCTCGATCGAAGCGCGCGCGCTGGCGTGGTGGGCGCCGATGGAGAGCTGCGCGGCCTTGGGCCGCCCGGTGGTGCCGGAGGTGAACAGGAGGGTGTGGACGCGCTCGGGGTCGAGCTGGCTGGGCTCGGCGGGCCGCGCGTCCGCCGCGAACGTTTCCAGTGGCGCCGCTCCGGGCAACGTTCCCAGGCGCAACGCCGGGCCGAGGCGATCGAGTAGCGCAGAGACCTCGGCGTCCGCCAGGCGCGCGTTGAGGGGCGCCAGCTCGACGCCCGCGCGCGCCGCCGCATGCAGCAGGGCGACCAGCTCGGGCCGGTTCTCGCTGCGGACCACCGCCCGCCGCGCGCCGCTCGCGGCCAGGGCGCCGTGCCAGGTCCGCACCAGCGCGTCCAGGTCGCGGTACGTCGAAACACGCCCGTTCCAGACCAGCGCGGGGGCGTCCGGGCGCAGCCGGGCGGCGCGCGCGACGGGACACTCGGTCACGGCGCACCGAGGCCGGGCTTCTCCGGAAGGACCACGCGCCCGCGCGCGGGAGGGGCGGGGTCCTCGCACACGTCGCCTTCGAGCAGCCGCCCCGTGGCGAGGCCCGCGTCGGGCATCGGACCCTCGGCGAGCAGGGCGGCCGCGAGCTGGGCCGCTCCGAGGCGCGCGACGGCGCCGTCCAGCGAGGTGGTCACCAGGACGCTCAGGCCGTGCGCCCGTGCTCTTCGCGCCCACTCCAGCGCGGGCAGGAGGCCGCCCAGCACCATGGGCTTGAGCACCACGGCGTCCACCGCGTCGAGCAGCTCGCCGTTCGAGCGCGGCACCGACTCGTCGGCCGCGATGGGAACCGGCGTCGCGCCGCGCAGCCGCCGGAGCGAGGCGACCTCCAGGGAGGGCTGCTCGCACAGCTCGATGTCGAGGCGCGCCAGCCGGCGCAGGGCGTTCAGAGCTGACGGCTCGTTCCAGCCGCCGTTCGCATCCAGCCGCAGCCGCATGCCGGGCCCGGCGGCGTCGCGCACCACCGCCGCGCGAGCGAGGTCGTCGGCGAGCGGCCCGTGCGCCACCTTGAGCTTCACGGTCCCGAACCCTTCCGCGGCGGCGGCGCGCGCCTCCCGCGCCAGGGCGGCGGGCTCGCGCGACGCGAGCAGCACCCCCACCGGGACCTCGTCCACCGCGCCCGCGTGCAGCAGCCTCCGCAGGGGAATGCCGGCCCGCTGAGCCAGCCCGTCGAGGAGCGCCAGCTCGATGGCGTGGCGCGCGGCCGGAGTCGCGTCCAACCACGCCGGGAGCGCCACCTCGTCGAGCCGCTCCGGGGCACGCGCGGGCGCGAGCGCCTCGGCGGCAGCGGCCAGGGCACGGGCGCAGGCAGCCGCGTCCTCCGTGCCGAACCAGGGCAACGGACAGGCCTCGCCGCGCCCTTCGTCGAGGCGGACGAGGAAGCCGTCCCGCTCGCGCAGCTCGCCGTGCGCGGTGAGGAGCGGCGCGCGGAGGCGCACGCGGACGGGTGTCCAGGTCAGCTTCACAGGACGAGCCCCAGCGCGAGCAGCGCGCCGTACGCGAGGTGGAGGCGCGCGGTCGCGCCCAGCGCGGCGTTCAGCTCCGCTCCGTGGCCGCGAAACACCAGCCGTACGGGACCGGCGGCGAGCGGAAGGGTGGCGAGCGGCAAGAGCACCCAAGGTCGCGCGAACGGCAGCAGGGGAAACGGCGCGGCGAAGGCCAGGACCAGCAGCAGGACGTATTCGACGCGCGTCGCGTCGGGCCCGAGCCGCACCGCGAGGGTTCGTTTCCCCGCGCGCGCGTCGGTCGCGATGTCGCGCAGGTTGTTCACCACCAGGATCGCCGTCGCCAGCGCCCCGACCGGGACCGCGGCGATCCAGGCGGGCGGCGGGACCGCGTGGAGCTGCACGTACGTGGTGCCGTCGGTGGCCACCAGGCCGAAGAAGACGAACACGAACAGGTCGCCCAGGCCGTGGTACCCGAACGGCCACGGTCCGCCGGTGTACGCCCACCCGGCGGCGATCGAAGCGAGCCCGGTGATCAGGATGGGCCAGCCGCCCACCACGGCGAGGTAGATGCCGATCACCAGCGCCACGCCGAAGGTCCCGAGCGCGGCCGCACGGACGGTGCGCGGCGCGACCAGGCCGCTCTGCGTGACGCGCTGCGGGCCGACCCGCTCGTGCGTGTCCGCGCCGCGCTGGAAATCATGGAAGTCGTTCGCGAAGTTCGTCCCGATCTGGATGCACATCGCGGTCAGCAACGCGGCCAGCGCCGGCAGCGGGCGGAAGCCGCCGTACGCCGCCGCCACGGCCGTGCCCACCACCACGGGGACGACCGCCGCGGTCAGCGTCCGGGGGCGCGCGGCCAGAAGCCACACGCGGATCCCTGCTGGCGGAGGAGCTGTCCGGGCCAGCGGTTCCATCACGGTCGCCGCGGGAACTTCGCGAAGTCGGGCTTGCGCTTCTCCTTGAACGCGTCGCGCCCCTCCTTCGCCTCCTCGGTCATGTAGAACAGCAGGGTGGCGTTCCCCGCCAGTTCCTGCACGCCGGCTTGCCCATCCAGCGCCGCGTTGAAGGAGGACTTGAGCATCCGCAGCGCCATCGGGGAGAGCGCCAGCATCTCCTGGCACCACTTCACCGTCTCCTCCTCGAGC
>DASWGI010000246.1:0-9348 GCA_036393835.1 Myxococcales bacterium
GGCTTGACTCGACTCTATCGTGTCCATAGACTTCCGCCTCTTTTTTCGGCCGGGACGATTCCCGGCGGCAGGGGCGGGAGAGATGGCCAGCAGCTCGGAAGCAGCTCAGCGGCGCGGGGGCACCAGGGTGAATCAGAAGGACCTGAAGCGCTTCAAGAAGATCCTCGAGGAGCAGAAGCGCGCCCTGCTCCAGCAGGCGCGCAAGACGCTCAACGAGGAGGCGGCGTTCGACACGGACGACCTTCCGGACGAGATCGACCTCGCTTCTTCCGAGTACACGCAGAGCATGGTGTTCCGCCTGCGCGACCGCGAGAAGTTCCTGCTCAAGAAGATCGATGACGCCATGGCGCGCATCGAGAACGGGACCTTCGGGATCTGCGAGATCTGCGAAGAGGAGATCTCGGTCAAGCGCCTCGAGGCCCGCCCGGTGACCACCATGTGCATCCGCTGCAAGGAAGAGCAGGAGAAGCAGGAAAAATCGTACGGCTAGCCTGCTCTACCTGGAGGCGGTCTGGCCGCCCTTGAGGAAGGACAGGATCTCCTCGAAGAAGCGGAAGCGCTGCTTCTCGAAGAGGACGAAGTGCGTGGCCCGCGGGAGGGTCACGTGCTTCTTGCCCGGCGCGTTGGTCAGGTCGCGCAGTAGCCCTTCCCGGTCCTGCGGGAAGCTCCAGGTGTCGTCCTCGCCGGCGATGACCAGCGTCGGCACGGTGATGTTGGCGGCGTTCCACATGCGGCGGCCGGTCGCCTGGTAGAACGAGTCCTCCAGCACGCCGTTGGGCGCCCGCAGCGCGGGCGGGTTGCGCGTGTTGCTGGTCGGATCGGTGGCCAGGGCCGCGTTGGCGAAGGCGTCCACCACGTCCTGGTCGCGGTACTGGGTCTTGTCCTGCACCGGGATCTCGCCGTCCCAGCGCTTCTGGTTCGCCTCCGCGGTGCCCAGGCGGTACGCGCCATTCGAGGAGTTGAACTCCCACGGCACGCGCTTGTTCTGCAGTCCCGTTCCGGCGCCCAGGTTCGTGTGCAGCGGGTTCTCGTAGAGGGGCGCGTAGAGCACCAGCTTGCGCACCTTCTCCGGCCACAGGGACGTGTAGTAGCCCGCCGTCATCGCGCCCCAGGACCAGCCAATGAGCGTCACCCGGGCCACCTTGTTCTTGGCCCGGATGTGGTCCACCACCGCGCCGATGTCGCGGACCACGAGGTACGAGCGCGAGACCGGCTTGTTCGCTGCCGGCGGCTCGTCCATCGCCTTCTCGCGGGTGGAGAAGCCGTAGTTGCGCTTGTCGAACAGGTAGACGACGTACTCGTGGTTCACCATCCAGTCGGCCCACGAGTAGTCCTTGAACTGCAGGTCGAAGTCGGGCGTGGACGGGAAGGTCGCGCCGTGGACGAACAGCACCACGTTGTCCTCCGTCGCTTTCGCTCCTTCGGCCATCTTCTCGCGGACGAAGAGCTTGATCCCGGGGTCGACCGCGTCGACGTGGTAGTCGCGGGAGAGGATCTTCGGCGCCGCGGGAGCGGCGAGCGGAACGGCGAGTGCCGCGAGCGCGAGCAGACCAGTCTTCATACGTGGCCTCCTGGAGGGAGGCGCACGCTACCGAATTTTGCCAGTCGCCGCCAGCCGCCGCCGATAGGGCGGCGCTACGCTTTTCACGGCGTGGACGTCATGGCATGCGTCTAGGCCGAGGCCCGCCGCGGGGCGATGGCGCAGCTGGCCTCCGTGTACTCGGGCAGCAGCTCGCGCATGGGGTGGTCGCCGCACGCGGGGCATTCGCGGTCGCGCTCGTATTTCACCTCGCGGAAGCGCTGCTCCAGGGCGTCGTAGAGGAGCAGCCGCCCGACCAGTGGCTCACCCTGCCCGAGGATCAGCTTCACGCCTTCGACCGCCTGGATGAGCCCGATCACGCCGGGCAGGACGCCCAGCACGCCGGCTTCCTGGCACGACGGCGCCAGCTCCGGCGGCGGGGGCTCGGGGAACAGGCACCGGTAGCAGGGGCGCCCGCCGCCGGGGATGAACGTGGTGGCCTGGCCGTCGAAGCGGAAGATCGACCCGTGCACGTTGGGCTTGCCCAGGAGCACGCACGCGTCGTTCACCAGGTAGCGGGTGCCGAAGTTGTCGCTGCCGTCGATGATCAGGTCGTAGGGGCGGAACAGCTCGAGCGCGTTCTCGCGGGTCAGCCGCACCCGGTGCTCGTCCACGGTCACGTCGGGGTTGAGCTTCTGGATGGTCTGGCGCGCCGACTCCGTCTTCGGCATCCCGACGCGCTCGGTATCGTGCAGGATCTGCCGCTGGAGATTCGACTCGTCGACCACGTCGTCGTCCACGATGCCCAGCCGGCCCACGCCCGCCGCCGCCAGGTAGAGCGCCGCCGGCGAGCCCAGGCCGCCGGCGCCGATGAGCAGCACCTTGGACTTGAGCAGCTTCGCCTGCCCCGTCTCGCCCACCTCGGGGATGAGCAGGTGCCGGCTGTAGCGGTTGCGCTGGGCGTCGGTCAGCCGGAAAGGCACCTCGACCGGCAGTCCCGCGTCCTTCCACGCCCCGTACCCGCCGCGCAGGCTGCGCACCTTGCGGTACCCCATCTCCTGCAGCGTCTTGCCCGCGAGCAGGCTGCGCGTGCCGCCGGCGCAGTAGAGGACCACGTCGGCGTCGCGGTCCGGGAGCGCCTCCTCGATCCGCAACTCCAGGAAACCACGCGGCACCTGCTTGGCGCCGGGCACGATGCCCTGATCCGTCTCCTGCTTCTCGCGCACGTCGATGACGGCCGGCCGGCGCGACTGCAGCTCCTTGGCCAGCTCGGCCGCGGACACTTCCGGCACCTGGGTCCGGGCGACCTTGAGCAGCTCCGCCTTCGTCTTTGCTTCTGCCATGGAACACCTTGGGATGCGTCAGAACCGGGACGGATTCTAGCGCGACCTTCCGGCGCTCGCTCGCCCGCCTGCCCCTCGAGTCGTTGCGCGCGCCGCCCCGCAGACTAGCTTCCCAGGACGAGGGGGGAATCAGTGGGAGGGATCTGGCTCGTTCTGCATCTCGACGCGAAGAAGCGCGGGACCATGGAGCAGCAGCTCGTGGCGCTCGCGAAGCGGCTGCGGCAGGAGAGGATCCCCACCACCATGGTCTTCGCCCGCCCGCCGGCGGCCTTTCCGGGGGACGCGCTGCGCGAGGCAGGCGTGAGGCTGCGGCACCTGGACTTCGCCCGCCCGCCCTGCCGCCTGGCCCGGGAGCTGTGGTCGTGGATGCGCGTCGAGCCCCCCCGCATCGCCCACTTCCACTTCATCGATCCGTACTCGCCCCTGGTCGTGGCCGCGCGGCTCGCTGGCGCGCGCGTGCTCATCCACGACCACCTCGCGCTCTCCCGCGGCGACCCCTTGCGCGCCGCCTGGAAAGGCCTCCGCTCGCTGCTCTTGAACGGCCTCTTCGACGAGCGCATCGCCGTGTCGTCGTTCGTCGCGCGTACCATCCGCGACGTTCACCGAGTCCCTGCCGCGCGCCTTTCCGTGGTCGACAACGCCGTCGACATCGCGCGGTTCGAGAGCGCCGACGGGCGCGGCGTCCGCGAGGAGCTGCGCCTGGGAGACGCTCCGCTGATCGTCTCCGTCGCCCGCCTCGACGACGAGAAGGGCGGGGAGTGGCTGCTGCGCGCGCTTCCCCACGTCGGCCGGGGCGCGCACCTCGCCATGGTCGGGGAGGGCCCTCGCCTCGGCGACTGGCGCGCGCTGTGCGCCAGCCTGCGGATCTCCTCGCGCGTCCACTTCCTCGGCTTGCGCCTCGACGTGGAGGAGATCCTCGCGGCAGCGTCGGTCGTGGTCGCCCCGTCCGTCTGCGACGAGGGATTCGGGCTCGCGGCGCTCGAGGGGATGGCCGCCGGCCGGCCGGTGGTGGTGACCGATTCCGGGCCGATGCCGGAGATCGTGGAAGGCGCCGGGCTGGTGGTCCCCAAGCGGGACGCCCCGGCACTGGCGGGCGCCATCGATCGCCTGCTGCGCAACGACGTGCTCGCGCGCAAGCTGGGCGAAGCTGGACGCCTGCGCGCGCGCACCGTGTACGGCATGGACCGCTACGTCGAGCAGCTCATGTCCGTGTACCGGCGTCACTTGCTCCCGGCCGCCGGCGGCCGGCGAGCGGCCTGAGCCGTCCGCGCGCCTTCAGGCAGCGAGCGAGGTGGGCCCCGGGACCGCCGGGCGCTTGCGGGGAATCCACTCGCGCACAGGCGGCAGCTCGCCCGTCGCGCGCAGCGCGGCCAGGTAGGCGAGCCCCGTCGCGGCGCCGCAGAGGACCAGGCGCAGGAGGACCGGACCTTGCGCCAGGCGGAGCACCACCGCGCCGACGGGCGCCGCCGCCGCCGCCGCCAGCGCCTGCATCGAGAGCGTGCGCCAGGGCAACAGGTAGCGCATCCCGCCGAGGAGGTGGCCGGCGCGCAGCAGCAGGATCCCGCGCGTGGCCGCTTCGGCGGCCACCCAGCCGCCCATCGCGCCGCGTAGCCCGTAGAGGTGGAACCCGGCCACCACCATCGGCACCGTCAAGGCAAGCTTCACCACCGAGACCGCCAGCACGAAGCGGTTCTGCGCCCGCGCGCGCATGACGCCGTCGAGCGGCAGCGCGGCCAGCGGGATGGCGAGGATGGCGAGCCGGAAGATCGGCACCGAGTCGCGGTACCGCTCGGTGAAGAGGAAGGTGAGCAGCATGGGCCCGCAGACGTAGAGCAGGGCCATCATGGGGATGAAGACGAAGGCGAGCCTGGCCACCGCCTCGCGGAACAGACGGACGGGTCCCTCGCCGACGCCGTCGCGGTCGTGCTCGGCGATGCCGAGCTGCAGGATCTCCGACACCGGCGTGTAGAGCATGTCGACGATGGGCAGCTGGAAGCAGCCCACCGCGTAGATCGCAAACGTGGCCGCCGTCACGCTCGCCGCCACGAAGTACTGGTGGAACTGCTGCTGCGGGATGATGATGGCGAAGGCGAGCCCGAAGGGCAGCGCGTACGCGAGCTGCCGCTTGAGGTCCTCGCGCGAGACGTGCAGGCCGTGCTCGCGCAGCACCATCACCCAGCAGGCCACGGCGCGGAACCCGGTGCCGGCGACGATGCCGGCCAGCGCGCCCGTCAGCGAGCGGGTGATCAGCGCCCCGGCGACGATCCCGATCGCCTGCGTCACCTCGTAGCCGAACCGCAGCGCGGCGGCGAGCTTGATCCGGCCCTGCGACATCGGGATGGAGTCCATGGTGCTGCCGCCGAGGAACAGCGCGCTGAAGAGCGCGACCCAGCACATCCGCTCGGACAGCTCCGGCTTGTGCATGCGCAGGGCGATGCCCGGGCCGAACAGGTAGAGCAGGGTCCCCGCGCAGACGCCCAGGGTGGTGGTGACCAGCAGCGCGTGCGCGATGAAGTACCGGCGGCGCTCCGGCTCGCGCGGGACGAAGTAGATCAAGCTGGGCGTCAGCCCCATGGGCAGCACCACGCCCAGCGTCGTGCACCACAGCCAGGCCAGCTTGAAGGTGCCGTAGGAAGCGGGCACCAGGATGCGGGCGAGGACCAGCGGAGTGGAGAAGGTGACGACCGCGATCGCCAGGCGGGCGATCATCAGCGGCCCCGCGCGCCTCAGGATCGATGCCTGGCCGTCCAACGTCCCTCCCGGGGCCGATGGTGGGCAGTGCGGGCGCGTTCGGCAACGGGCAGGGCGGCGCCCACTGTCGCAAAAAGAAAGATCCGATGGACGGCCTGCTTACGCCGCGCTGCGGCGGCGGCGCAGGAGCGCCAGGCCGAAGAGCGGCACCAGGAGCCACGCGCTCTGCGGCCCCGAGCTGGAGCAGCCGCCGGCCGGGAACACTTCCTGCGTGCCGATCGGCGGGACCGCGCCCGCGCCTGCGCCCGCGCCTGCGCCCGCGCCGGGGGTCGTCTCGCCCGTGGTTGGCTCCGCGGGCGTCGAATCCTTGCCCATCGCGTGCAGAATCATCTGCGCGAGCTGGGAGCGGGCCGCATCCAGCGCCGCCGGGCTGGTCGTCGACTGGTACGTCGCGGGGTACACGCCCTTGGCGATCTGCTTGGCCTGGTCGCCCAGCCCGAGCTGCCGGGCCATGGCGAGCAGCTCGTAGTCCTCCATGCCGTCGCGGATCATCTTCATGCGGAAGGATTCCACCGGGATCTCCGTCTGCCCGCCGATCTTGCCGCTGGTGCCCGGGTAGAAGAGGGTCCCGTCGCCGGCGCCGCCGAAGTTGATCTGGTTCACCCACGGGTCGCCGCTGAAGTACGCCTGCGTGGTCTCGTAGTAGAGCTCGCCGGAGATGTCGTAGCTGAAGCTCATCCACTCCATCGCGCGGTTGCGGGTCGCGTCGCTGTCGATGGCGTATGTCGGCCAGCCCGACCCGCCGGTGTAGTCGTAGCCGGGGCCCACGCCCGAGCAGCCGAAGCTCATGCAGCTCTGGTACCACCACACGGTGGCGCCGTACTTGGAGCGCTGCGAGCCCGCGTGGCCGGTGCCCGGCCGGTCCTGCATGAAGTTCACCACGGGGACGAGGAGGTCGATGCCGCTGATGCCGTGCGCCGCGGCCTCGGCGCTGGTGGTGGTGACCAGCGTGGGCATGTCGGGATCGGCCGCGCGCGAGCTGGCGATGCGGCCGTTGATGTCGCTCCACTGGCAGGTCATCGGCGGCTCGTCGCAGATGTAGTTGAAGAGCGCCTTGGTCCAGCCCTTCGCCTTGAAGTGATCGGACCACGCCTTCACCACGGCCGTCCGGGTGCCGTCGCCCTCGATCTGCACCGCGGTGAGCTTGGCTCCCGAAAGGCGCGTGTTCGCCGTGCCGTCGAGGAACGGGCCCGCGTAGGCGTCGTAGTCGCCCCAGCCGCCGCTGCCGTCCTGCTTGATGGGAGAGCTCACCACCGGCAGCGTGATGCTGATGCGGTTGTCCAGCGCCGCCTGCATGTAGCGCGTGCGGAGCTTCTGCTCGGCGTCGTAGTTGCTGCAGCCGCCGTCGCCGTGCCCCATGCAGGGGCCGTTCCACGTCATGCCGAAGGCGCTGCGCAGCGAGGCGGTGGACGGCATGGCGAAGTCCCACACCGTGAGCGTGACCGGCACCTGCGCGGCGGCGCCGCCGGTCACGTTCAGCGTGCCCTGGTAGACGCCCGCCGGCGCGTCGGCCGGCACGTGGACGTCGACCAGCACCGCGCGGCTCTCGCCCGCCGGCACGTCGAAGGGGAACGCGTTGCGCTTCTCGCCGACGATCGGGTCCACGTCCGGCACCAGCGCGTCGGGCCACACGCCCGCCGCGCCGTCGCCGCCCGTCTGCTGCGACACGTTGATGAGCGCCTCGCGGTACAGCGTCACGTCGCGCCCGCTGATGCTATGGCCCTTGCCGTCGCCCAGCCCCTCGAGGCTCATCGACACGCCCGTCGCGGGACCGGTCACCACGACCTGGAAGGATTCGAACTCGTTCCGCGCGGCCGCGATCACGGCGGTCGCAGCGGCGCCCTGCGGGACCTGCGCCTGCGGCCGGACCTTCACGGCGGCGGGGGCCGTCCAGACCTGGGCTGCTTCCGAAGCGCTGCCTGCGAGGAGGGCGACTGCGGCGGCGGCGAGCTGGGAAAGCTTCATTGGTGCGTCTCCTTGGTTGGCTGCTTCCCGGAACGGCGGGTGCTTTCCGTTCCGGTCGGCCAACGAAGTGGACGTGCCGCCTCTTCCCTCCTCGGTGTCCGGCAGTAGGGGGTCTTCTGCGCGTATATCGGGGTGGACGGGGGCAAACGTCCCCGCTCGGACCACGTCCGCGCACACGCGCCCCCGCAGGGCCCACAGGCGGCGGATCGCCGGCTGCGAATGCTTTACGCGAGAATCCACGTTCTACGGGCTGCGCAGGGGCCGGAGCCCTGCCGTACGGGCGGGGAGGCAGGCGCCTCGCAGCTCGGCTGCCCGACCGCAGGAAGCGCCCCGTCGAGGCGCTCCTCTACAGGCGGAGCAGCGCATTTCCCCCCGGGCACTCCACGTGCGGCGGGCCCCTGCCGCTGGACGCCGCGCGGAACCGTCGACTGAGAGACAGGCAGGGCGGCCGGCTTCTCGCCCGGCGAGGCGTGCTTATGTTCGGCGGTGCGCAGGGCCGCCGTCGCGGCCCCTGGAGGGGCGTGTTGCAGGCGAGCGTCTCGGGACCGGTGAACCTCTCGCAGCCCGCGCGCGACTGGCAGGCGCGGCGCATCGGCCAGGTCGCCTTCGGCGCGACGGTGCTCTTCCTCGCGCAGCTCTACCTCGCGCCCGCGCAGTGGTTCCCCGTGACCGAGCCGTTGCGGCTCGCGCTGGTGCTCTCCGGCATCGCGCTCTCCGGCATCGCCCTGCACCGGCTGATCACCAACAAGCCGCTCTGGTTGGGATTTCGCTCCGCGCTGCTGGCCGTCTACTGCGGGACTGCGCTGCTCTCTCCCAGCTGGTCCATCGACCGCGCGCTGTCGGTGTCCGGCGCGCTCGAGGTCGTCAAGCACTTCCTCTTCTTCGCCGCGATGGTGAACACGGTCACCACGCCCCGGCGCATCCGGATCGCGATGCTCGTGTACGCGGCCGCGTCCATCGTTCCCGGCTGGGGCACCTTCTGGAACTGGTGGCACGACGAGCTGCTCGTGGAAGGCTTCCGCGGCCGCTGGCTCGGCGTCATGGCCGACCCGAACCACGACTGCATGGCGCTGGTCGGGGCGGTGCCGATCTTGCTCTACTTCGCCGCGCACGGGCCGGGGCTGTGGCGCCGGATCGTCGGCGCCGGGGGCGTGACTGCGGTGCTGATGGGCATCGTCGCGACGCACTCGCGCGGCGGATCGCTGGGCCTCCTCGCCGCGGTCCTGGTCTGGGGGATGATGTCGAAGCGCAAGGCGCTCGCGGGGGCGCTCACGCTGGTGGCCGCGGCGGGCGTGCTGCTCTTCGCGCCCAGCACCTTCTGGCAGCGCAACGAGACGATCTCCCAGTTCGAAGAGGACGTCTCGGTCCAGGGGCGCCTGCAGGCGTGGCAGGTCGCGGCGCGCATCTTCAAGGAGCGGCCGCTGCTCGGCGTGGGCGAGTCGGCGTTCCTCACCGCGTGGAAGCAGTACGCGCCGATCGACGATCCGGTCGAGCACCCGTACGTCGCGCACAACCTCGAGCTGGAGGTGCTCGGGCAGCTGGGGATCGTGGGCCTCTTCGGGATGCTGGGGTTCATCGCCTGCGCGCTCTGGTCGGCTTGGCGTGCGCGCAACGGCGAGATGAGCCACGAGTCCCGCGCCCTCTTCGCGTCGCTGGTCGGATACCTCGTCTGCCAGCAGTTCTCGGGGTACTCGCTCTCGTGGTTCCTGTACGCGCTGTGCGCCTTCGCCTCCTGCATCGATCGTTACGGCGGGCGCCGAAAGGCAGAGG
>DASWGI010000247.1:0-1749 GCA_036393835.1 Myxococcales bacterium
CGAGGACCTGCACTACCTGCTGTACACGCCGTTCCGCCACCCGCCGCTGCGCAACGGGTCGCGGTTCGGCACGCGCCTGGAGCGCGGCATCCTGTATGGCGCGCGCGAGCTGCCCGTCGCCTTCGCCGAGGTCGCCTACTATCGTCTGGTGTTCCTCGACGGCACCCGCGCCGAGCTCGGCGATCTGCGCCTCGACCTGACCGCCTTCTGGTTCGGGATCGCCGCCCCGCGGGCCGTCGACCTCTCCCAGCCCCCGTTCCGCTCGCACGAAGCGCGGATCTCTTCGAAGACGCGCTACACCGCCTCCCAGCGCCTGGGGGCGGACATGCGGGCCGCGGGCGTGCAGGCCTGCCTCTACGTCTCGGCGCGCGCCGAGGGCCGCCGTCTCAACCTCGCCGTCTTCGACAACGTCTTCCGCCCCGGCCGGCCGCTCCGAGAGGAGCCGTGGAGCTGCACCGCGAATCGATCGGGCGCCGAGTTCCGCGCGCGGACCCTGCTGGGCCCCGAGCGCCGGCACGCTTTCGCGCGGGCGCAGTTCGAGGTGGACGGCCGCCTCCCCGCGCCCGCGCTCGCCTGAGCTACTGCTTGGCCGCCCGCGGCTTCTCCTGCTGCCCCTTGAAGATGTCCTTGGGGATCATGCAGTGGACGCCCTTGCGCCCGTCGACCACCTGGCTGACGCGGCAGTCGCCGACCATGGAGGCCAGGCCGTACGCCTTCGCCCGGTCGATGCCCTTCACGTTGGTGAGGAAGTCCACCTCCTCGCGCACCGCGTTCACCATCGCCTTGTCCAGGCTCTCGTCGAAGCCGACGGTGATCCAGTGGGTCTTCGTCTCGATGCGGGGCCAGGTGAGCTTCATGTCCTTCCGCACGATCGGCTGCAGCCGGATCTCCTTGTAGGAGCACTCCAGCGCCGTCAGGTTCACCTCGCCGTTCCCCTGCAGGCAGTGAGAGTCGCCCGTCCAGATCAGCCCGCCCTTGAGGAACACGGGGATGAACACCGTCGAGCCCTCCTGCAGCTCGTTGATGTCCATGTTGGAGCCGTTCTTCCACGGGCGGATGGTGCTGACCGGCGCCATCGGGTCCTTGTCGCCGCCCTTGCGGGGCGAAGGGTCGTCCGGATCGATGCCGACGGCGAGCGTGCCGGGGAAGGGCCGCAGGGGCAGCACGATCCCGGGCGCGAACTCCACGCGCTTGTTCTTCACGTCCAGCTTGAAGTACTCGACGTGCCCCTCGGGGAAATCGGACGCCAGCACGCCGATGGTGGGGAACTCCTTGCCCGGAAGGTTGAAGTTGGTGCCGACCTCCTTGGGCACGATCTTGAGGATGCGGATCTCCATCACGTCGCCGGGCTCGGCGCCCTGGACGTAGATCGGCCCGGTGAGCGAGTGGGGCCCACCGCCCGGATTCGCCTTCCGCAGCTCGACGATCTTCTCCATCGAGGTGCCCGGCTGGATCTGGTCCTTGGCGTGCATCATCGTCTCGATGGAGACGGTGTCGCCGGACTGGATGGTGAGCTTGGGCGGCTCCTTGGGGTCGAGCCATCCCCACTGCACGTTCTCGGGAGTCGCGGGCAGCACGTGGTGCTTCCCGGCGGCCAGCGCCGGGGCGGCGGCGATTAGGAGCGAACCGGACAGCAGAGCGCCTCGCAAGCGAAGAAAAGGCATGTGGGACCTCCGCCCACCATTCTCCATGATCGCACGCGGAAGCGCACGTGGGCTCTCCAGGTTGACGGAATGCGATAGGCTCGGC
>DASWGI010000248.1:0-5308 GCA_036393835.1 Myxococcales bacterium
GGCAGGTCGCGGACGCGATTTCGTCCACGGGCGAAGGCAGCGCGCTGGCGCGCGACGACGATCCCGACCTGGTCCGCGACGCGGTGCCGTTCGCGCTCAAGACGATGGAGTCCCTCGCCGATCGACTGCCGGACCACCTCCTGCTGCGGCTCGCGATGGCCCGCGGGTTCACGCAGTACGGGTACGCCTTCGTGCAGCAGGACGCGGACGAGTCTCCCGATCCCGAGCGCGCCAAGGCGCTGCGCGACCGGGCGGCGCGGCTGTACCTGCGCGCGCGGGCGTACGGCTTCGACGGGCTGCGCATGACGCGCGGAATCACCGAGGATGAGCTCCGGGGCAAGGAGCCGGTGCGCGCGCAGGCGCTATCCAGGACCTCCCGCGAGGACGTGCCGCTCCTCTACTGGACCATGGCGGCGTGGGGGGGCGCCATCTCGCAGCGCAAGACCGACATGGAGCTGGTGGGCGACATTCCCGCCGTGGCCGCGATGCTCGACCGGGCGCTGGCGCTCGACGAGGCTTACGATCTGGGCGCCGTGCACGAGTTCGCCATCTCCTTCGATCCGGCGCGGCCGGAGGGCACCACGCTCGAGAAGCAGCGGGCCCACTTCGCGCGCGCGCGCGAGCTGCAGAAGGGCAAGAAGATCTCCGCGCTGGTGACCTACGCCGAGTCGGTGGCGGGCCCCGCGCAGGACCGCAAGACGTTCGAGGCGCTGCTCCGCGAGGCGCTGCGATTCGACGTGGATGCGCCGCAGGCGCGCGACGAGCGCCTGGAGAACAAGATCGCGCAGCGGCGCGCGCGCTTCCTGCTGGCCCACGAAAGCGACATCCTGTCCGATTGAACCCGAGGAGCTCCATGCACATCCGCGCTCTCGTCCTCGCCTTCCTCCTCGCCGCCCAGGCGCACGCGGCGCCCGTGCGCATCAAGCTGGGCACGCTGGCGCCGCAAGGGTCCACCTGGCACCAGCTGCTCCTGGAGATGGGGCAGAAGTGGTCGCAGGCGTCGAACGGGCAGGTGGAGCTGAAGGTCTACGCGGGCGGCACGCAGGGCAACGAAGGGGAGATGATCCGCAAGATCAGCATCGGACAGCTGCAGGCCACCGCGATCACGGCCATCGGCCTGCACGAGATCACCCCCGAGCCGCAGGCCGAGGACGTGCCCTTCCTGATCGACTCCTACGAGGAGTACGACTACGTGCACGAGAAGCTGCGGCCGAAGCTCGACGACGCGCTGGCCAGGAAGGGATACGTCCCGATCCACTGGGGCGAGGTCGGATTCGTCTACTTCTTCTCCACCGAGCCGTACGTGACGCCGGCCGACTTCTCGAAGGGCAAGATCTTCACCTGGAACGGCGACCCGGCGGCCGAGGCGGCCTGGAGGAAGGCCGGGTTCCGGCCGGTGGTGCTCTCCTCGACGGACCTGATCCCGGCCCTCACCTCGCGGATGGTGAACATCATCAGCCAGCCGCCCCTCTACGCCTTCACGACGCACATCTTCGACAAGGCGGACAACATGCTCAACCTGCACTGGGGCTTCCTCACCGGCGCGACGGTGGTGAAGAAGGACGTCTGGGACCGCATCCCGCCCGAGGTGCAGAAGAAGCTGCTGGAGATCGGCGAGGAGTACGGGGAGCGCACGCGCAAGGACGTGCGCAAGCAGAACGAGGACGCCATCGAGCAGATGAAGAAGCGGGGCCTGACCATCAACCAGCCGGCGGACATCGAGGAGTGGCGCAAGGTCGCGGAGCGCGCGCACGAGGTGATCCGCGGCAAGGTCGTCCCCGCCGCCATCTACGACGAGGTCGTCCGCCTCCGGGACGAATACCGCTCCCAGCACAAACGGTAAGACAAAAAGATCAACGCGGAGGCGCGGAGACGCGGAGACGCGGAGGAGCAGGCTTTTCACCGCCCAATCTCCGCGCCTCAGCGTCTCCGCGTTCGGCTTTTCGCCTTTACCAGCGGGCGGTGTGGTCCTCGGTGACACCCGGCAGGGAGTCGACGTCGACGCGGTCGCCGGCGGGGGTGGTGAGGTGGCCGGAGAAGACGCCGAAGGGCTGCAGGTACTTCGAGACGACGAGCTTCAGGTCCACGCTCTGGGAGCGGTAGCCCTCCGGCTGGAAGGTGAGATCCAGCGATCCGTCGTCGCTCCGGATGCGCCACGGCGCGAGCGGAGCGGACGGTTCGAAGGCGAAGCGCACGGGGCCGACCGAGCAGGGCGCGCCGTCGACCCAGACGGCGTTTTCGCTCGACTGCATGAACCCCTCGCTCAGGTTGAACCCGATCAGCCGGCCTCCCTGGCGCGCGCTCGCGAACGCCCAGCGCCAGGACGTGTCGCGCGCGAGGTAGCCGTGCGTGAAGTCCAGGCCGGCGGGCTCGCCGCGGGCGGCGAACCGCGCGTTCCCCACGCGGACCTCGCCTTCGGCAGCCAGCCCGACCAGCTTCTGGGTGAAATTGAACCGGCCGGGGCCCAGCTTGCAGGCGGCGGTCATCGGCGGCGGCGCGCGGCGGGCATCGAGCGCGAGGTCCAGCGCCACGCCGCCCCACCGCGCCGTGGCCAGGATGCGCCCCCCGCTGCGCTCGATCCGCGCCCCGATCCGCGGACCGGTCAGGACCGCGCGCATCCCGTCGTTCGGCTCGTCGGCCACCCAGGCGAACAGCGGCGGCAGCACCGGGTTCGAGTCGACCAGCACCCGCCGCGCGCCGCGGTCGAAGACCGAGAGGATGCCGCTCGACAGGTAGCCGGCGTCGACGATGGCGAGCGAGATCATCGCCTGCGGCGTGGCGAGGAACAGCGCCTGCCAGCGCTTCTCGACCAGGCGCCGCTCGAGGAAGCCGCGCGCGTATTCTCCGGCGAGGCCGTCGAAGCCGGCGTCGCGCAGCGGGCCCGCCCAGGTGCCCTCCACGGGCGCGCCAGCCTCGACCAGCCGCGCCGGCGGCGGCGGCAGGGGGCGGGGACGTGCCGCCGGATGTTGGCTCGCCTCCGCCATCCCCGGAATGTTCCCCATCGGCAGGCGGTCGGCAACCGGGCACTGCCGCCACCTGTCGAGTTGCCTGCGCTCGGCTTTCGCCGCCATGCTGACCGGCGATGCGCATCCTGGTGAGCAACGACGACGGGGTGGAAGCCGCCGGCCTGCGCGCGCTGGCGGAGGCGCTCCTGCCGCTGGGCGAGGTGACGGTGGTGGCGCCCGATCGCGAGCAGAGCGCGTCGAGCCACAGCATCTCGCTCCACCGGCCGCTGCGCATCGAGGAGCTGTCTCCCTGGGGCGCCGCGCGCCGCTTCGCCGTGGACGGGACGCCGACCGACGCCGTCTACGTGGGAGTGAACCACGTGCTCCGCGACCGCCGGCCCGAGGTGGTGGTGAGCGGCATCAACCGCGGCGCCAACCTGGCCATGGACGTGCTGTACTCGGGCACGGTCGCGGCGGCGATGGAGGGCACCGTGATGGGCCTGCCTTCCTTCGCCATCAGCCTGGTGGGGCGGGGTGAGCCGGACTTCGGTCCCGCCGCCGCGTTCGCGCGGAAGCTGGCCGCCGAGGTCGGCCGGCGGGGCCTCCCGCCCGGAACGCTGCTCAACGTGAACGTGCCGCCGGGCGAGCCGCGCGGCGCGCGCATCACGCGGATCGGCAAGCGCAGCTACTCGGCGGCCGTGGTCCAGAAATTGGACCCTCGGGGACGCGCGTACTACTGGATCGGCGGTGACGAGCAGGCGCACGAGAACGTGCCCGGCAGCGACTGCGACGCCGTGTTCGATCGCGGGCTCATCTCGGTCACGCCGCTGCACCTGGACCTCACGCTGCACGCGCTGCTCGAGGAGCTGAAGGAGTGGGACCTCCCGGGCCTGTCGTCGTGAGCGCTTCGCGCGCCGGCGCCCGGCTGGTGGCGCTCCTCGCGCTGGCTGCGCCGGCCGCGTGCATCTACCCCGGACGGCTGGCGCCGATGCCGGAGCGCGGGCTGCCGCTGGTCACCGGTGAACCGGGGCCTGCGCGCGACGCCTGGGCGGCGGAGCAGGCCGCCTGGGGCGAATCCGGCGGCGTCCGCCACCTCGTGCAACCGGGCGAGACGCTGTGGCGCATCGCGCGGGCGTACTCCGTCGCGGTCGCGGACCTGCAGCGCGCCAACGGGCTCTCCGACCCGTCGCAGCTCGAGGCCGGCACCCGGCTGCTCATCCCCGGCGCGGATCGCGAGCGCCCGGTGCCCCCGGCCGACGCGCCGCAGGCGCGCATGGAGCCGCGCCGCGGACCCCGGGCGTCGCCGGCGCAGATCCCACGGGCGGGCGGGCACGCGCTGGACCCCGCCGCGGGCGGCGAGCCGCTCGCCTGGCCCGTCCGCGGCGTGCTCATCTCCGGCTTCGGCGAGCGCGACCGCGAGCACCACGACGGCGTCGATCTGGCCTGCCCCGAAGGCACGCCGGTGTTCGCCGCCGGGGAGGGCGAGGTGCTGTTCGCGGGCGAGCGGCGCGGCTACGGCCTCCTGGTGCTCGTCGGGCACGCGCACGGCCTGGTCACCGTGTACGCGCACAACTCCGAGAACCTGGTCGTCCAGGGCGATCGGGTGCTCCGCGGGGAGCCGATCGCGCGCGTGGGCCGCACCGGGAACGCGACCGGTCCGCACCTCCATTTCGAGGTGCGCGTGGGCGCGCGGCCTCGCGATCCGCTCGGCTTCCTCCGCTGAAATTCCCTCTAGGGACATCTCCAGAAGTGCCAGCGAAAGTCACGGTGCGGCGCGTGGCCGCGCGTGCCAGGAAACCCTTGCGTCGGTGGGGCCACGCTGCTACCAAACGCGCCGGGCTCGACGCGCGAGCGAAGGGTCCCGGCCGTCGGTCCCATCCCCCCCATGGGACCGGCGGCTGTTTTTTTCTCTGAGCCGTGTTACGCGTCGGCCATGGCCTCCCTCGAGCAGGCGCGCGCTCTCATTCGCGACGTCCCCGACTTCCCGCAGCCCGGGATCCTCTTCAAGGACCTGACGCCGATCCTGGGCGAGCCGGCCGCGTTCCACGCCGTGATCGACGAGCTGGCCGGCCGCGTGCGCGGCCGCGGCTTCCAGCGCATCGTGGCGATCGAGTCGCGCGGGTTCCTGTTCGGCGCCGCGCTGGCCGACCGGCTGGGCCTGGGGCTCGCGCCGGTGCGCAAGCTGGGCAAGCTTCCCTACAAGACCGACCGCGTGGAGTACGCGCTCGAGTACGGCACCGGCACGCTGGAGGCGCACGTGGACGCGGTCCGCCCGGGCGAGAAGGTGGTGATCGTGGACGACCTGCTCGCCACCGGCGGGACGGCGGCCGCGGCGCGGCGGCTGGTGGAGAAGCAGCAGGGCA
>DASWGI010000249.1:0-9916 GCA_036393835.1 Myxococcales bacterium
CTGCTCGAGCGGGTGCGCGCGCGGCGAGGAGGGCGCTGATGGGATTCCGCGAGGACCTCCTGGCCATCTGCGGCCGCGTCGACGGCGCGCTCGCCGCCACCCTGATGGGCTTCGACGGCATCGCCATCGAGACCGCCGAGGTGAAGGCGGCGGAAGGCGTCGAGCTGCAGACGCTGATGATCGAATACTCCGGCATCCTCTCGCAGGTGCGCCAGGCCGCCGAGAGCCTGCAGATGGGCAAGGCCTCCGAAGTCTCGATCCGCACCGAGAAGCTGGTCGCGGTCGCGCGCCCGCTCACCCCGGACTACTTCGTGCTGCTCGCGCTCTCCCCGGACGGCAACGTGGGGCGCGCGCGGTACGAGTTGCGCATCGCGAGTCCCAAGCTCGTCGCCCAGCTTTGAGGTGGCGCTCGCGCCCATGCTCGCCCCGGCGAGGAGCGGGCTCACGCTCTCGCTCCGGTTCTAGACTCGTCTGCCCGATTGCGATACATCGCCGGGCCTCCTCGGAGGAGTCCCCGTGGCAGAAGTCTACGACACCAGCGAGTTCCGGAACGGGCTCAAGATCCTCTACGACGGGGATCCGTTCGAGATCGTCGAGTTCCAGCACGTCAAGCCCGGCAAGGGCTCCGCCTTCGTGCGCACGCGCATCCGCAACCTCCTCACCGGCCGCATCCTCGAGCCCACCCTGAAGTCGGGCGACAAGGTGGGCAAGCCGGACATCGATGAGAAGGAGATGCAGTACCTCTATAAGGAGGGAGACCACTACGTCTTCATGGACGTGAAGACGTACGACCAGGTGCACATCGGGGGCGAGGCGCTCAAGGAGGGCAAGAACTTCCTCAAGGAGAACGTGAACGCGCACATCCTCTTCTGGAACGGGCGCGCCATCTCCGCCGAGCTGCCCAACACGGTCGAGCTGCGGGTCACCCGGTGCGACCCAGGCGTGCGCGGCGACACGGTGTCGGGCGCGATGAAGCCGGCCACCCTCGAGACGGGCTACACGCTCAACGTGCCCCTCTTCATCAACGAGGGAGACGTGCTCAAGATCGACACGCGCAACGGCCAGTACCTCACCCGCGTCGGCTGATCCGAGGGGGCATGGACGTCGAGAAGCTGAGAGAGATCCTCGCCGCGCTGCAGGGCACCGACGTCACACGGCTGGACTGGACCAACGGGCAGGAGAGGCTGACCCTGCGGATGGGACATCCGCCCGCACCGGTGACCGCGCTCCACGCCGTCCCGGCGGCCGCGGCCGCGCCCGCGGCGCTGCCTACTCCGCCGCAGGTCACGCCCCTCGCGCCCGCCGCCGCCGCGCCCGCCGCAGCCGCCGCGCGCGACGACTCCTTCACGGTGAACTCCCCCTTCGTGGGCACCTTCTACCGCTCCGCCTCGCCGGACAACCCGCCGTTCGTGGAGGTGGGCCAGGTGGTGAAGAAGGGGCAGGTGCTCTGCATCGTGGAGGCGATGAAGCTGATGAACGAGATCGAGGCCGAGCAGCCGGGGCGCCTGCTGGAGGCGCTGATCCAGAACGGAAGCCCGGTCGAATACGGCGAGCCGCTCTTCCGGTTCGAGCCCGTCTGAGGGACCGGCGCCCGGGACCGAGATGTTCCACAAGATCCTCATCGCGAACCGGGCGGAGATCGCGCTCCGGATCATCCGCGCGGCCCGCGAGCTGGGCATCGAGACGGTCGCGGTCCACTCCACCGCCGACGCGAACTCGCTGCACGTGAAGTTCGCCGACGAGTCGCTCTGCATCGGCCCTCCGCCGTCCAAGGAGAGCTACCTCAACATCCCGGCGATCCTCTCCGCCGCCGAGGTCTCCGGCGCCGATGCCATCCATCCCGGTTACGGATTCCTTAGTGAAAACGCCGAGTTCGCCGAGATGGTGCAGCATGCCGGCCTGGGGTGGATCGGCCCGCGGCCGGAGATGATCCGGATGATGGGCAACAAGATCCGGGCCAAGGAGGCAATGAAGGAGGCGGGCCTGCCGCAGCTGCCCGGGTCGGAAGGCGTGGTCGGCGACGAGCGCGAGCTGGTCCGGCTGGCGGAGAAGCTCGGCTTCCCGGTGATCCTCAAGGCTGCGGCGGGCGGCGGCGGGCGCGGGATGAAGATCGTCCGCGAGAAGGAGCAGCTGGCGCAGATGTACCGCACCGCCTCGGCGGAAGCGCTGGCGGCGTTCGGCAACGGCGACATGTACGTCGAGCGGTACGTCGAGCGGCCGCGCCACATCGAGATCCAGATCGTCGCCGACGAGCACGGCGACGTGGTCCACTTCGGCGAGCGCGAATGCAGCGTGCAGCGGCGACACCAGAAGATGCTGGAGGAGTCGCCCTCGCCCGCCCTCAACGAGAAGCTCCGCGAGCGGATGGGGCGCGTCGCGGTCGAGGCGATGAAGAAGGTCCGCTACAACAACCTGGGCACCATCGAGTTCCTCCTCGACGAGCGCGGCGACTTCTTCTTCATGGAGATGAACACGCGCATCCAGGTCGAGCACCCGGTCACCGAGTCGGTGACGGGGATCGACCTGCTCAAGGAGCAGATCCGGCTGGCGGCGGGCGAGGAGCTGGGGCGCACGCAGAAGAGCATCGCGCTCCGCGGCCACGCCATCGAGCTGCGCATCAACGCGGAGGACCCGGTCAGCTTCGCGCCCTCGCCGGGGCTGATTACCGCGTACCACGCGCCGGGCGGCCTGGGAGTGCGCGTCGACTCCGTCGCCCACGAGCAGTACCGCGTGCTGCCGTTCTACGATTCGATGGTGGCGAAGATGATCGTCACCGCCGACTCGCGCCCGGCCGCGATCATGCGGGCGCGTAGGGCGCTGCAGGAGTACGTGGTCGAGGGCATCAAGACCAACATCCCCTTCCACAAACGGCTCTTGCAGTTCGAGCCGTTCGTGCAAGGGCGCTACGACACGCGCACCGTCGAACGGCTGCTGGCGGAGTCCGCTCCACCGGCGGGTGGGTAACGCAAAATTACCTGTCCGTAATTAACTACCTCTGCCGCGGGTTACCGACAGCACCCGACATGTCTGGACGCGCCGCGGCGCAACGTGCTCCGGTGTGCGCTGCGCGGGGTGGGCGGATCGGCGTTTTTCCTAGGCGGCGAGCGGCCTTGAATGTACCGTCAGCTCACGTTACGCTGGAGTTCCGCCGCCAGTTCGAGAGCGAGACTGGGAGTCGTCCCGGACCGATGGACAAGAACAAGGTCATCGAGTCGGCTTCCAAGCTGATCGTCAAGGGTCAGTTCGAGAAGGCCGTCAAGGAATACCAACGCGTCCTGGAAGTGGATCCGGACGACGTCCGCGTCCTCCAGAAGCTGGCCGAGCTATACCAAAAGATGAAGAAGCAGTCCGAGGCGGCGGACTGCTTCGAGAAGGTCGCGCGCACCTATGGGGCGCAGGGCTTCTACCTGAAGGCCGTCGCGCTCTACAAGCAGGTGCTGAAGGTGGTCGAGCGCGTCGAGGTGAACGTCCGCCTCGCCGAGCTGTACCAGCAGCTGGGCCTGATCGGCGACGCGACCAAGGAGTGGCAGACGGTCGCCGCGCACCACGAGAAGACCGGCGACCACAAGGCCAGCCTCGACGCGCTGAAGAAGCTGGTCGACCTCGACCCCGACAACGTCGCCTCGCGCATCCGGCTCGGCGAGCAGTACGCGCGCCAGGAGAACCCGGTCGAGGCCGTCGCCGAGCTGCGGCGCGCCGCGCAGTACCTGCAGCGCAACGGGCGCACCGACGACTACCTGCGCGTCGCCGAGCGCATCAGCCACCTCGACCAGGCGGACACGAGCCTGGCGCGCGAGCTGGCCGAGCACTTCCTCTCGCGGGGCGACTCGAAGCGCGCGCTCTCCAAGCTGCAGATCTGCTTCAAGGCCAACCCGCGCGACCTGAACACGCTGCAGATGCTGGCCAAGGCGTTCCAGGACCTCGGCCAGACCTCGAAGACCGTCTCGGTGCTGAAGGAGCTGGCCAGGGTGCACGCCGACTCCGGCCGCGCCGACGAGGCGCGCCAGACGTACGCGCAGGCGGCGCAGCTGGCCCCCGACGATCCCGAGGTGAAGGCGGCGCTCCGATCGGGCGGCGGCTCGCCGCGCCCGGCGCCGGCCCCGTCCCGCCCGGCCCCTCCGCCCGCGCCCGCCCAGCGGCCCGCGGCCATCGCGCCGCCGCCGCCCGCTCCCAGCAGCCGCAGGGCGCCGCCGCCGCCCGCGCCCGTGGCCACCCCGCCTCCGCCGGCCCGGCCGGCCGAGCCGGCCACGGCCGCGAGCATTCCCAAGCTGCTCAAGGAGACCGAGGTCTACGTCAAGTACGGGCTCCACGACAAAGCGCAGGAGCACCTGCGCAGGATCCTCGCGTCGGACCCGAACAACCTCGAAGCCCACGAGAAGGCGAAGGTGGTCGCGCTGGCCACCGGCCGCAACGGCGAGGCCGTGGCCGAGCTGGCCACGCTGGTGCGGCTGTACACGCAGCGGCGCGATCCGCGCGCGCAGCAGGCGCGCTCCGAGCTGCGCGAGCTGGACCCGCGCAACGCCGCTCTCGGCAGGGCCCCAGCCGCGCCGGAGATGGAGATCGAGCTGGAGCCCGCCGAGGCCGAGATCGAGCTGGAGACGGCGGAACCGCTCGACGAGCCGCTGGTCGAGGCGGAGCTCGAGGCCGAGGGCCTGCCGGCGCCCGACGAGGACGAGCCGCTCGTGGTGGAGCCGCTCGCCGTCGCCTTCGCGGGCGGAGGGGACGACGCCTTCGCGTCCGACCTGGCGGAGGCGGACTTCTACATCCAGTCCGGTCTCGCCGACGAGGCGCGGGCCATCCTCGAGGCGATCCTCATGGGCGAGCCGGATCACGAAGGCGCGCGCGCCCGACTGCGCCGCATCGGGGGGGCGGGACGCGCCCCCGCCGTCGGCCGCTCGGCGGTCCCACAGGCGCGGCCGGCCGAGGGGCCCGAGCACGACGACCTCGCCGCGGAGCTCGCGGCCGAGCTGGCCGCCGAGATCAACGCCGCGCAGCTGGTCGAGGACGCGCCGCTGGACGGCGACGTGCTGGACAGCTTCCAGGTGCCGGCCCACGAGGTGTTGGGCGAGTTCCGCAGCAAGGTCGCCCAGACGGTGCGCCGCGAGGACGCGCAGACCCACTACGACCTCGGCATCGCCTTCAAGGAGATGGGGCTCCTCGAGGAGGCCATCTCCGAGTTCGAGATCGTCCTCCACCACGGCGGTGGGGCCCGGCGGGCGGACTGCCTGACGATGCTCGGCACCTGCGAGGCCGAGCGGGGGAACGCGGAGGCGGCGGTGAAGTACCTGCAGGACGGCCTGGAGCTGGACGAGCTGAACCCGGAGGCGCGCCGCGCGCTCGCCTTCGAGCTAGGCACGGTGCTCGAGACGCTGGGGCGGAACGACCAGGCTCTCGAGCAGTACCAGGTGGTCGCGGCGGAGGAGCGCGGGTTCCGCGACGTGGCGGCGCGCATCCAGCGGCTGGGCAACGGCAGCGCCCGGCCGCGCGCGCCCGTCAAGCCGGCGGCGAAGCCCGGCGCGCGCCCCGCGCCGGCGGCGGCCGCCGCGGAGAAGAAGCCGTCCGACGCCGCGTCGCGCAACCGGAAGATCGGGTTCGTCTAGGGTGAGGCCGTCCAGGTGAACTACCTCGACTACTACGAGCTGGCCCAGGAGCCGTTCTCCAACGCTCCGGTGTCCCGCTTCTACTTCAACTCTCCCCAGCACGCGCAGGCGCTGGTGCGGCTGACGCACGTCTGCTCGCAGATGAAGGGCCTGGCCATCCTGGTGGGCGACATCGGGGCGGGCAAGACCACCCTGGCGCGCAGGCTGCTCGACTCGCTTCCGGAGAACGAGTACGAGGCGGCGCTCCTGGTGATCATCCACAGCGGCGTGACCGCCTCCTGGCTGCTCAAGCGCATCGCGCTGCAGCTCGGGGTCGACGCCCCCAGCGAGGACAAGCTGACGCTGCTCGCCCAGCTCTACCAGCGGCTGGTCCGCATCTACGAGCAAGGCAAGCGGGCGGTGGTGTTGATCGACGAGGCGCAGATGCTCGCCACCCGCGAGCTGATGGAGGAGTTCCGCGGCCTCTTGAACCTCGAGGTGCCGGAGCGCAAGCTGCTCTCCCTGATCTTCTTCGGCCTCCCCGACATCGAGGAGAACCTGCTCCTCGACCCGCCGCTCGCGCAGCGCGTGGCGATCAAGTTCCGCCTGGCCCACCTCACGCCGGAAAGCACCGAGGCGTACATCAAGCACCGCCTGCGGCTGGCCGGGGCGTCGCGGATGCCCTTCACTCCGGAGGCGGTGAACGCCGTCCACCACTTCTCCAGCGGCACGCCGCGCGTGATCAACACGCTCTGCGACAACGCCCTCTTCGAAGGCTACGTCGCGCGGGTGCCGATGATCGACGAGGCGATGATCGGCCGGGTGGCCGGCGATCTGGGCCTCGACGGCGCCGCGGCCGCGAACGACTCGCCGACGCCCTTCCGGGCTCCGTCCCCGACGCCCAAGGAGCAGAAGCCGCTCGATCTGGGGGAGATCGATCGCTATCTGGCGGGACTCGCCAAGCCCTCGTGACCGCGGCCGGCCCCGGGCCGGTCGGGAGTTGAAGAGAGACGCATGCGGCGCGCGCGGTCAGCTCCGGGCAACGGACCCTCGAGCGAGGCGGGGGACCGTCCGTGCTGAGGCGCGTCCTCGTCGCTGGCGCCCTCGCCGCGGCCGTGGTGGCCGGAGGCGCGATCGCCTTCCTGCGCACCGATTTCGTCGCCAACAACCTGTGCGCGTACGCGGTCGCGACCATCGAGGAGACCACCGCCGCCCAGGTCCGCGTGGCGCGCTGCTCGGTGGACCCTGCCCGCGGGCAGCTCACCATCGACGGCCTGCAGGTCGGCGACCCGGGCGGGCGCATCGACCTGAAGGTCGCGCGCGTGTTCGTGCACGTCCTGGTCCGGCCCGTGCTGCAGCGCATCCGGCTCGAGCAGCTGGAGATCGACCATCCCGAGCTGCACCTGTCCCTCGATCGGGAGTCCGCGCCCACCGCGCGGGCCCGTCGGCAGGAGTGCCTGCCCGACGTCCTTGACCGCTTCGAGCTCGGGCGCGTGAAGATCCGCAAGGCGTCGGTCGACGTCCGGGGCGGAGGAGTGAGCGTGGTGCTGCCCCGCGCGAGCGCCTCCATCCACGGGAAGGGCGATGCGATGCAGGTCGCGCTGGCGACGCGGGGCGGCGCGGTCGAGCTGCCCGGCCGGCGGGTCGGCCTCGTCTCGGTGCGCGGCGCGGCCAAGGTCGACCTGCGCGGCACGGGCCAGCTCGACGTCACCCGCCTGGACCTCATCGGCACCGAGGCGGCGGCGTTCCTCTCCGGGCGGATCTCGGACCTCTGCGATCCGCACATCGAGGCCAGCGCGAACCTGCGCGCGGACGACCTCGCGGCGGCGCTCGCGGCGTACATGCCCGGCATGCTGCACGGCGTGCGCGGGTCGCTCGGCGCCGATGCGACCGTTACCTTCGCCCGCAAGGACCCGCACGTCCGGGGCGAGGTCCGGCTGCGAGGGCTGCAGCTGGAAGGGTTCGACCCGGGCGACCTGAACGCCCGATTCGACCTGAACCCCCACCGCCTCAAGGTCGAGCACCTCGACGTCGGCGTGGGCCGCGGCCAGGTGGCGGGGACCGCCGAGGTGGGCTTCGGACAGGGAATCCCGCTCTCGACCGACCTCGCCCTGCGGGACGTGGAGCTGGCCGAGGTGCTGCGCAAGCTGACGCTGCCCCACGCCTGGGTCCTCCTGCGGACGGCGGGCAAGGTGCAGATGAAGGGGACGCTGCTCCCCCTGGCGCTGAGCGGCGACGCCTCGCTCGACCTGTCCGACTTCGCCGTCCTCGACGGCGCCTACGACGCGCGCCGCAAGGGAGGCCTCCGGCGCATGCTCGAGATGCCCAGGGGCCACCTCACCAGCGCGGTGGCGATCGACTCCCAGAAGGTCTCGCTGCGCGGCGCCCGGATCGAGACGGGCTCCTCCCAGCTCAACGTGGAGGGCGCGCTGTACACCGACCCCGCCCGCGGGCTCGACCTCTTCGCGCAGACCGACGAGCTGTCCCTCGACGACCTGCGCGGCCATGTCGCCCAGCTGCCCTGGCACGGGCGCGCGGCGCTGGCGGCCCGCGTGCACGGCCCGTACGCCGACGTGCGGGTGGAGTCCAGCGCCGCCATGCGCGGCTTCCACTTCATGGACCTCTCCCTGGGCGATCTCTCCGCGCAGGTCGATTTCACCGGCATGGTGCTCTCGCTCGACCAGGTGCGCGGGCGCAAGGACCGATCCACCTACGCTGGGCGGGTGAAGCTCGACTTCCGCCCCCACGAAGCGGCCATCGACGCGCACCTCGAGCTGCCCGACGCGTACGTGCACGACCTCGTCGATCTGGCCGCCGGCCTGGTGCCGGCCCTGTCGCCCGTGAACAACCCCGACGACCTGGACGGCCGCCTGTCTGGCGTGATCGACGTCAAGGGCCCGGTGGTGGCGCCCGACGGGGAAGCGCGCGTGTCCTTCTCTTCGGCCTCCCTTTGGGGCCAGGGCTTCGACGGCGGAGAGGCGCGGCTCACGCTACACGGAAAGGAGCCGCGGCTGCAGGTCGAGCGGCTGGTGCTTCGCCACGGCCAGGCCGAGCTGGAGCTGGCCGGCAGGTTCGGCCCGGCGTGGCAGCTGGAGATGGATGCCGCCACGCGCGACTTTACCCTCGCCGACCTCGACTTCGCGAAGGGCGCCCGGCTGGCCGGACCGCTCGCGGTCGAGGCGCGCCTGCGGGGCGTGGCGCAGCACCCGGTGGTGGAGGTGCGATCCAGCTTCGAGGACGGGCGCGCCGGGAGCGCCGAGGTGGGGGACGGCAAGCTGACGCTGCGCCTCGACGGCACGCAGCTGCGCTGGCAGGGCGAGGTAGGCACCCACCGGCTGGAAGGGCGGGCGACGCTGGAGGGCGAGCTGCCGTACTCCACCAACCTGGCCGTGCGCTTTCCGGACCTGTCCGGCTACTTCCAGAGCTTCATCCCCGAGGCGGAGGTGCAGGGCGGATCGCTCTCGGCCGATCTCTCCCTCTCGGGCTCTCTCTCGCGCTGGCGCGAGTCGCAGGGCCGGGCCGAGCTGACCGCGCTGCAGCTCGTGCGCAATGGGATGACCTTCGAGAACGACGGCCCCGGGCAGCTCGTCTTCGGCCCGGCGGGCGTCGAGGTGAGGAAGCTCGCCCTGCGCGCGCCGTACACCACGGTCACGGTGAGCGGGAGCCGGCTGCGGAGCGGGAAGCTCGACCTCCGCCTGGCCGCGTCCGTCGACGGCCGCATCCTGCAGAACCTGTTCGCGGACCTGGAGCACGCCGCCGGCACCTACCTGGTCCAGGCGACCGTCGGCGGCACGCTGCAAACGCCGACCGTGCTGGGAAACCTGCGCATCGAGGACGGCGAGGCGCGCCTGCGCGGGCTGCCGCTGGCCGCGCGCGAGCTGAACGGCAGCGTGTCCTTCAGCCAGGACGCGCTGGTCATCGACGAGCTGCGGGGCAAGCTCAACAACGGCGAGGCGAAGCTCTCCGGCGGGATGGAGATGAAGGCGCTGCACCCGCAGAAGATCGACATCGCCGCTCACATCAGCGACGTCAACGTCCGGCTCCAGGACAACCTCCCCGCGACGCTCGACGGGGACGTGACCCTCTACGGGCCCCCGCTGGAGCCCGTGCTGGGCGGGTCGTTGATCGTCAGCCGGCTCCGCTACACCGAGGACCTGGACCTGGAGCGGAGCCTTCTCGACTTCAGCCGGCGCCCGCCCGCGCCGCGCGTGCTGGCGAAGAGCGCGGTGGTGGTCCACTTCGACCTCGACGTGCACCTCTCGCGCGGGGTGCGGATCGAGAACAACCTGGCGCGCGCCGATCTGAAGGGCGACCTCAAGGTCACCGGCACCTCGCGC
>DASWGI010000250.1:0-3077 GCA_036393835.1 Myxococcales bacterium
CACGCGCGGCTCGTCCGCGAACACGTCGAGCCCGGCGGCGAGGATGGTCTCGGAGCGGAGCGCTTCGACGAGCGCCGGCTCGTCCACCACCGAGCCGCGGGCGACGTTGATCAGGATGCCGTCCGGCCCCAGCGCCGCGAGGACCGCGGCATCGATCAGGCCCTTGGTGGCGGGGCCGCCCGGCAGGATGGCCAGAAGCGTGTCCACGTCCTTGGCCATCGCCAGCAACTCCGGATAGTGACGATAGGGCACGTCGGGCCGCGCGGTGCGCGAGTTGTAGACGATCGGCACCTCGAAGGCCGAGAGCCGCTGGGCGATGCGCTTGCCGATGCGGCCCATCCCGACGAGGCCGACGGTCCGGTCGCGCAACGTCGGGCCCAGGGGGAAGTTCCCCTGCAGCCACCGACCCGAACGCACGAACCTGTCCGCCTGCGGCAGCCGGCGCACGGTGGCGAGCAGGAGCGCGACGGCGAGGTCCGCTACCTCGTCGTTGAGGACGTCGGGGGTGTTGGTGACGACGATGCCGCGGCGGGCGGCGGCGTCGAGGTCGATGGAATCGTATCCGACGCCGAAGTTGGCGATGATCTCGAGCGCGGGGAGCCGCGCGAGCAGTGCCGCATCGAGACGGTCGCGCCCGCGGGTGGCCACGGCGCGGATCGCCGGGCCGTGCCGCGCGACGAGCCCGTCGATGGCCGCGCCGGTTGCCCGATGGACCTCGAAGGTGGACTCGAGCTGCCGCTCGACGTCCGCCATCTCTCCCAGGCTGAGCACCTGCACGCGTTCCGAATTCATGCGAGGGGTGTATCGTTCTCTCGGGGGAGGGACAACCGCCATGCCACGCCCGTGGACCGTGACGCGACACGACCCTATCGAGAAGATCGACGAGAACCTCTGGACGGTCAACGGAGACGTCCCCGGCTTCCCGCCAGCGGCGCGGTTCCACCGCCGCATGCACGTCGTCAAGCTCTCGGACGGCAGGCTGGTGTTCCACAACGCCGTGCCGCTCGGCGACACCGCCCTGGCCGAGGTCATGGCCTGGGGCAAGCCGTCCATCCTGATCGTGCCGCACCAACTCCACGCGATGGACGCTCACGGGTTCCAGGCCAGGCTCGGGCTGCCGGTGTTCACCTCCCGGGCGGCGGTCGAGAAGGTGCGCGCCATCGTGAAGGTGGACGGTACGCTGGAGGAGCTGCCCAAGGATCCGGCGTTGCGTTGCGAGCCGCTGGCAGGCACGAAGTTCGGCGAAGCAGCCTACGTGGTCCGGACGGGTCCGCGCGCGAGCCTGATCTTCTGCGACGCCGTCATCAACTCGCGGCATGGCGGGGGCTTCGCGGGCTTCCTGTTCCGCCTGCTGGGCTTCACCGGGCCGGAGCCGAAGATGGCGGGCGCGTACAAGCTCCGCGCGGTCTCCGACAAGGCGGCGCTCAAGCGCGACCTGCTGCGGCTGGCGGAGACGCCCGGCCTGGTGCGCATGGTCCCCAGTCACGGCGAGATCGTCGTCCGGGACCCGGCGGGCGCGATCCGCCGCGCGGCGGAGGGCGCTTGAGGCGCCGAGCGCGCGGCCTCACGATCCGAGCAGCCGCTGCATTTCCGCGTACGAGATCGTGCCTTCGCGGAGCGCCTCGAACGTCCCCTTCTCCTTGATCTCGAGCGCGATCCTCCGCGCCCGGCCGTAGGCGGCGCGCGCGATCCCGGCCCCCACCGAGACGCGGCGCACGCCCAGGCGCTCCAGCTCCGCCACCGGCGGGGTGTCTGGCGTTCCGAGCACGTTCAGCGGTCCCTCGATCTCGCGGGCCAGGCGCCCGATCAGGTCCCGGTTGCTCACGAACGGCACGAACGCGCAGTCGGCGCCCGCCCGCAGATACGCGTTGGCGCGGCGCACCGCCTCGCCCGGGCGCTGGCCTTCGGCGACGTCGGCGACGCCGAAGGCATCGGTGCGGGCGTTGATCACCAGCGGCACGCCGGCGGCCTCCGCCGCCGCCCGCGCCGCGCGGATCCGCTCCACCTGCAGCTCGAGGGGCAGCAGCCGGCCGTCTCCCGTGTCCTCCAGGTTCATCCCGACCGCGCCCGCGGCGGCGACGCCCCGCGCGGTCTCCGCCGCGGCCTGCGCCGTGGTCCCGTAGCCGGCCTCGACGTCCGCGGTGACCGGCACCTTCACCACCCGAGCGATCCGGCGGACCATGTCGAGCATCTCGGCGCGCGCGATCCGCTCGCCGTCCGGATAGCCGAGCGCGTACGCGACCCCGGCGCTCGAGGTGGCGATGGCCGGAAAGCCGGCTGCCTCGACCAGCCGGGCGCTGGCGGCGTCCCAGGCGTTGGCGAGGACCAGCACGCGCGGGCCGGCGTGCAGCCGTCGCAGCGCTTCCGCTTTGTCGCGCAGGTCAGTCATGTCGGCTCCTCCGGTGCGTCAGGCGGGTTCGGCGAGGGGCGCCTCGCGCTGGATCGGTTGCGGAGCCGGCGCGCGCTGGTACCACTCGACCACCTTGTAGCGCCGGGCGACCAGGGCGAGGCCCGCGGCGGCGAGGTAGGCGAACCCGGCGTAGTAGAAGAAGAGGGCGGTCCCGCTGAAGAAGACGAAGGCGGAGGCGAGCGCCACGGCCAGGTTCGCCGCGGCCGTGGTCAGGTTCCAGAAGCTCTGGATGACGCTCTTCATCGTCAGCGGCGCCTGCGTGTACGCGAACTCGAGACCGGTGACCGAGACCAGGATCTCGCCGACGGTGAGCACCACGTACGGGAGCACCTGCCAGACGACAGAGATCTTCTGGCCGGAAGCGACCGGCACGTTGAGGAGCCCGGCGATGACGAACGAGGTCGCGCCGAGGGCCATGCCGATGGGCATCCGGCGCAGCGGAGTCAGCTCCCAGCCCAGGCGCTTGAAGAACGGGTAGACGATGGCGGTGGTGACGGGGATGAGCAGCATCACGAGCGCGGGATTCACGAGCTGCATCTGGGAGGGCTCGAAGCTCCAGGGACCCACCCGCAGGTCCATCGAGCGCGCCTGCACCACCCAGGTGGACGCCTTCTGGTCGAAGAGCATCCAGAAGAAGGGGATGAAGGCGAAGATGGAGAGGATGCGG
>DASWGI010000251.1:0-5110 GCA_036393835.1 Myxococcales bacterium
CGTCGTAGCGGGCCTCGACGCGGCGCCGATCGATCGGCCGCGGATAGGGGACCTCGAGCCGGAACGGCCCGCTGCGGATGCCCACCTCGTAGAAACGCCGCCCGTCTCCCAGCGCGAAGGGCCTCTCTCCCTCGATCACCAGGGCGTCCTCGTACAGCTGGACCTCGATGGCGCCGTCGGCCAACCCGGCCAGCTCGGCGCGGACGATCAGCGCGCCGTCCGTTTCGTAGACGTCCGCCGGTGGCCGGAAATGCGGCTGCGCGACCAATGGCACCGGGTCGAGCCACGCCACGGAGAGCGCGCCGGCCGCGCCGGGACTGCGGTACCGCAGCTGGATCGACCGCCACCGCACGGGGAGGGTGCCTAGCGCGTCTTGCGCGTGCGGGCGGCCTTCCGCGCGGCGGCGCGGCGTCCGGCGCGGCCCTTGGTGCTGGAGGCCTTCTTGGCGGCGGCGCTCCGCTCCGTGCGGGTGCGCCGGCGCGCGGCGGTCCGGACCTGGCGCGCGAGCGCCGGGCGGGACGCTGAGCTGCGCGGCTCCCGCCGCAGCGCACCCTTCACGGCTGGCGATCGCCTGGCCGACCTCCGTCGCGATCCACGGCTCGTCGCCAGGTCGCGCCTGGCGCGGCGGCGCGTGCCGGTGGAGGTCTTGCCTGCGCCGGGGGGCGGTAGCTTCACGCCCGCGCGGCGCGCCTTGGAGAGGCCGATGGCGATGGCCTGCTTCGGCGAGCGCGCGCCGTGCTTGCCCTCGCGGATGTGGCGGATTTCTTCGCGCACGAACTCGCCCGCCTGCGTGGAGGGGGACTTGCCTTGCGCCGCGTCCTTGCGGGCGCGCTCGATCGTCTGCTTGTCGGGCATGAGGATCGCCTCCTGCGCCGAGGATGTGTCCGGCGGGCCGACTTGGCATCCGGCCACCGCAAGGTGCCAGTCGGCCTCTCGCTGCTGCTGCGCCGGGGAACATGCCTCTGCTGAACGCACCCCATCTGCCCACACCCTCGCACGCGCCGTACGTCCTGTTTTTTTACCGAGTCCCTGCCCGCCGGGTCTCCTCGCGGATATGGGACCGGAGGGGAACATGCATCTGTCGATGACCCGCGCGCTGGGCGTGCTGCTTGTTTCGGCTTTGTTCCTGGCCTGTGGCAGCAACTCGCCGCCGCCTGCCATGCCCGCCATCACGGACATCAACGGCGGTCTGAGCGCCAGCGGCACCGTCGGAAGCCTGTTCGTCATCGACGGGACGGGATTCGGCGATCTCGCGGCGGCGACGCCCGGCTATTCGATCGACTTCCGCGATGCGACGACCAGCGCGGTGGTCGCTTCGGCGACGGTCGACTACGCGGTGGGCGCTTGGAAGAACCTGTTCATCACCGCCACAGTTCCGAGCACGCTGGTGGCCTCGACCACCTACAAGGTGACGGTCACGACGCCAAGCGGGACGAGCCTGCCGGTGAGCTTCCTGGTGGTGGGGTCGATCACCTTCAGCCCCTCGACGATCTCCTGGGCGGCCACTTCCAGCTTGCCCGTCGCCCTGCAGGGGCTCTCCACCGTGGTCTCCGCGGTTGGCGGCACCACCTACGTCTACGCCCTGGGCGGGAACACGGCGGCGAGCACCACGCAGAACGGCAAGGCTTCCAACGTCTCGACCGTGTACATGAACAGCTTCAACGGCAACACCAGCGCGCTCGCCGGGCCGAGTTGGGCGTTGACCGGCGCGCTGCCGGCGGCGCGTGGATTCGCAGCCGCGGTCGCGGCGACCGCATTCAACTCCAAGCTGGGCGGGAACGGGGCCATCTACCTGCTGGGTGGTCTCGACGCAGCCGGCGCGGCGACGAGCACGGTCTGGGCGGCGTCGCTCGATGCAGACGGCACCATCCCGGCGAGCGGCTCAGGGGCCTGGATGGCGACGACGTCGCTCCCACAGCCGCTGTTCGCGCACGCGGCCGTGATCTTCCACGGGCGGATCTACGTCGCGGGCGGCAACGACTCGACCGGGACTCCGGTCGCCACCGTGTACTCCGCGCCGATCAACGCCGACGGCAGCCTGGGAAGCTGGGTCGCGGCGCCGGGCCTGCCCGACAAGCGCGCCTACCATCAGATCCTCGCGATCGCCGGCAACCTCTACGTGCTCGGCGGAAGCGATGCGGCGGCCGACCCGCTCAGCAACGTGCTGAGCGCCGGCAGCCAGTCGACCGTCTACTACGACCCGATCAATCTCCAGAACGGCAGTCTCGCGAACGCGACCTGGACCACCAACGCCAACACGATGACGAAGCCGCGCGAGAAGGGCTCGGCGGTGGCGGCGGGCGGCTACGTCCTGGTGAGCGGCGGTCTGTACAACGGGGCCGCGACCGGATCCAGCGAACAGTCGTACGCGTCGCTCAACGCGGACGGCTCGCTCTCGGCCTTCAACGGGGCGACCGGGGTCCATACCATCACCGGGTCGGCGGGCGGGTACAACTTCTTCAACCAGTCGACCGCGTTCTTCGTGGACGCGGCGGGCCGGCCGCACGTCTTCATCCTGGGTGGCGCGGACGTGAACACGGGCGCCGCGCACGCGGAGGTGTGGTACCAGCCCTAGCTCGCGATGGCGCAGACGCGCTCGGCCAGCGCGAGCGCGGCGGTGAGCCCGGGCGACTCGATGCCGACCAGGTTCACGAACCCGGGCAGGTCCTCCGAGAGGACGAAGTCCTTCTCCTCCGGGTCCGAGGGCGCCCGCAGCTTCGGCCTGATGCCGCAGCCGTCGTAAGCGAGCTGCTCGGCGCGGACCTCGCCGAGCAGCTCGCGTGCGGCGGCGAGGAAGGCGGGGAGCTTGTCCTCGCGCGGGGAGAGATCGTCCTTGCGGGCGACGTGCTCCACGTCCGGCCCCAACCGGCAGCGGCCCGCGAGGTCCAGGGTCAGGTGGACGCCGAGCCCCGCCGCCCCGCGCCGCCGCACCGGGTAGACCAGGTGCCGGAAGGGAGCGGCCGGCGCGAAGCGGAAGTAATCGCCGCGCCAGGGATGGACCTGGTAGCGGGCGACGCCGGCGAGCGCCGCGACCTCGTCCGCGTGGAGCCCGGCCGCGTTCACCACCCGCTCGGCGCGGACCGGCCCGCGCGCGGTGGCGAGATCGTACAGCGGGCCCCTCCGGTCGATGCCGCTCACGCGCGCCTGCGTGAGCACCAGCGCTCCGTGCTGCGCCGCGTCCGCCGCCAGCGAGCGCGCCAGCTCGACCGCGTCGACGATGCCCGTCTCGGGGCACCAGAGCGCCGCGGCCGCCGGGACGGCCGGCTCGCGTTCCCGCGCGAACGCCGCCGGGACCAGCTCGACCCCCGGCGCCCCGCTGGCGCGGGCGTTCGCCGCGAGCGCTTCCAGGTCGGGAACCGTCGCGGCGTCCCGGGCGATGACGAGCTTCCCGGGCTTCGCGTGAGGCACTCCCCGGGCGCGCGCCCATTCGTAGAGCAGCGCGTTCCCGCGCACGCACGCCTGCGCCTTGAGGCTCGCCGGCGGATAGTACAGGCCGCTGTGGATGACGCCGCTGTTGCGGCTGGTCACGCCGTCGCCGAGGCGCTGCGCCGCCTCGAGCAAGAGGACGCTGCGGCCGGCGCGAGAAAGCGCGGAGGCGACGGCGCATCCGACCACGCCGCCGCCGACGACCGCGACGTCGACCTCCGCATCCATCCGGCGACCAGCTTAGGACAAATTTCCCGACATCCGCGATCAAAAGCGCAACGGCGGGCCGAACCGGGTCTTCAAGCTCAGCGCTGCCCTATCGGCGGCGGCTGCTTCAGAATCGGGCGCCGTACATCGCCATCGGCGCATCGAAGCCGATCTGGCGCTGGTCCGCGACGGGGCCGGTGAACCTCCGGTCCGCGTTCGAGGCCGCGTCGACGGCGCCGATGCCCTAGGATGCGCGGATGTCCGTTCTCGCCACGGTCCGCGAAGCGCTGCGGGGCTCGAAGCAGGACTTCACCGACGGGCCCATCGGGCGCTCCCTGGTGCTGCTCGCCGTCCCGATGGTGCTGGAGACGGTCCTCGAGTCGCTCTTCGCGGTGGTCGACATCTTCTTCGTCGCGCACCTCGGCGCCGACGCGATCGCCACCGTCGGTCTCACCGAGTCGATGGAGTCCCTGGTCTACGCGGTCGCCATCGGCCTCGGTATCGGCGCCACCGCGGTGGTCGCCCGGCGCACGGGCGAGAAGGACCCCGAAGCCGCCGCCCACGCCGCCGCGCAGGCGATCTTCCTGGGCGTGCTCGTCGCGCTGCCCATCGCGCTCCTCGGCATCCGCTTCGCGCCGCAGCTCCTCGCCGCGCTGGGAGGGACCGAGACGGTGCAGCGCGAGGGAGCCGGCTTCACCCGGGTGGTGATGGGCGGCAACACCGCCGTGCTTCTGCTCTTCCTCATCAACGCCGTCTTCCGCGGCGCGGGCGACGCGACCATCGCCATGCGCTCCCTGTGGCTGGCGAGCGCCTGCAACATCGTGCTCGGGCCGCTGTTCATCTTCGGCGTCGGCCCGTTCCCGCGGCTGGGGCTCACCGGCGCCGCCGTGGGCACCACCATCGGGCGGAGCATCGGGGTCCTCTACCAGATCACGCAGCTCGTCCGGCGGGACGGCCGCATCGTCATCCGGGCGCGCCACCTGCGGCCCGACCCGCGCGTCCTGTGGCAGCTGGTCCGCCTCTCGGCCGCGGGGATCCTCCAACTGCTGATCAGCACCACCAGCTGGGTCGGCCTGGTGCGCGTGCTCTCCGTCTTCGGCAGCAGCGTGCTGGCCGGCTACACCATAGGTTTGCGCGTGATCATCTTCGCGCTCCTGCCCTCGTGGGGGCTGAGCAACGCGGCGGCCACCATGGTCGGGCAGAGCCTGGGCGCGAAGAAGCCGGACCGCGCCGAGCAAGCCGTCTGGATGGCCGCCCGCTACAACATGTGGGTGCTGGGCGGCATCGGGCTGCTCTTCGTGGCGTTCGCCGGGCCTATCATCCGCGTCTTCACCGACGACCCGGCCATCGTCCCGTGGGGCACCGCCTGCCTGCGCCTCGTCAGCCTGGGGTTCGTCTTCTACGCGTACGGCATGGTCCTCACCAGCGCGATCAACGGCGCGGGCGACACCTGGACGCCGACGCTGCTCAACACCGT
>DASWGI010000252.1:0-20254 GCA_036393835.1 Myxococcales bacterium
TCGCAGGGCTGGGGCAAGGTGATCCGCGAGGTCGAGGCCGATCACTGGGCGCAGATCGGTTGGTCGCTCAGCTTCGACGCGGTCGGGCTCTACGAGGACATCCTGCGCGAGCTGGTCGGCCTCGGCTTCTGAGGGCGTCAGCCCTCGGAAAGCGCGCGCGCCGGGTCCAGCGCCGCGGCCGCGCGGGCGGGGAAGAACGCACCCGCGAGCGAGGCGGCGACCGCGATCAGGACGCCCAGCGCCACGTGGGTGGGGCGGAAGTCGAAGAACGTCTCCGGCTTGAAGGGGAACTGGGGCAGGCTCGTGGCCGCGAGCCGATCGACGAGCAAGCCGCCCGCGCGCGCGAGGAGGACACCCAGAGCGCCGCCGAAGACGCCGGTGACGGCAGCCTCGGCGAGGATCAGCGTCGCCACGTCGCCGCGCGTCGCCCCCACCGCGCGCATCACGCCGATCTCGCGCGTGCGCTCGCGCACCTCGGCGTGGAACGCCTGGGCGATGTTCACCGCCGCGAGCGCGGTGATCAGAGCGGCGAGCAGGGACAGCGCGAGCGTGACCAACTCGACCGCCGCGCCGATCTGCACGGCGCGGCTGCGCTCGCTCTCGTCGAGGTCGAGGCCCATGCGCTTCACCGCGGAGGCGATCTCTCCCACCTGCTCGGAGCGCTGCGCGCGCAGCAGCACGCTGGAGTAGCCGGCCGTGTCCTGGCCGAAGCGCGCGTTGATCCGGCGGACCGTTTGCAGCGGCATGGAGAGCCCGGCGAGCGGCGCGCGGTCGGAGAACCCGGCGAGCCGCAGCCGGGTGGTGTACGCCCCGGCGAGCGTCTTCTCCGCCACATAGCTGCGGCCCAGCTCGATGGGGAACTCGAACCCGACGAGCATGCTGTCGGTCAGCGTCGGCAGCCCGCGCTGGGGAGCGAACACCTTGTTGTAGATCTCCAGGAGCCGGCGGTTCACGACCACTGGAATGGGCTCCCCCTCGCCCGGGTCGACGAAGGGCAGGTGGGCGTCGCCGCCGATCAGCGCGGACGGGATGCCGACCCCCACCACCTCGAGGCCCATGCGGATCTCGCGGCCGAAGAAGGGCCCGCTGTAGCGCGTGACCGCCGGGACCCGCAGGGCGAGCCGTGGGAACGCCTCCGCGACACCCGGGATCTGCCTCAGGCGCGCGACCGCGGCGTCGTCCAGCCGCACGTCGCCGAACAGCGAGCCGATGCCGACCTGCGGGACCACCACCTCCAGCTCGCGTGCCGAGATGGGGAAGACGTCCCGCACCACGCGCTGCAGTCCGCGGCCCAGCGCGAGGAAGAACACCAGGCAGCCGATCCCGAGCGCCACGCCGCCCGCGCTGACCGCCAGCGCGCCCAGCTCGCGGGACAGGTTGGCGTTGGCGAGCTTCCACAGCCGCGCGGGCCTCACGCCGACCCCTCCAGGCGCGGATCGGGGAAGAGGGCGCCTTCGCGCAGCACCAGCACGCGGCTCGCCGCCCGCGAGACGCGCACTTCGTGCGTGACCACCAGGAGCGTCATCCCCTCGCGGTGCAGCTCGCGGAACAGGCCGATGATGCCCTCGCCGGTACGCGCGTCGAGGTTGCCGGTCGGCTCGTCGGCGAGCAGGAGCGGCGGGCGGGCGAGCAGCGCGCGCGCGATGGCCACCCGCTGCCGCTCGCCGCCGGAGAGCGCGGTGGGCCGCGACGAGGCCTTGTCGGCCAGGCCGACGCGCTCCAGCCCTTCTCGTGCCCGCTGCCCCGCGTCCGGCACGCCGTCGCCGAAGTAGTCGGGGAGCAGCACGTTCTCCAGCGCGGTCAGCTCGGCGAGGAGATTGAAGCTCTGGAAGATGAACCCGATGCGAGCATGCCGCAGCGCCGCGAGCCGCGCGTCGGAGAGGGTGCGCAGCCGCTCGCCCAGCACGAGCACCTCGCCCTCGTAGTCGCGGTCCAGCCCGCCGACCACGTGGAGCAGCGTGCTCTTGCCGCTGCCGCTCTGCCCCTCGATGGCGACGAACTCGCCTTCCTCCACGGTGAGATCGAGGCCGCGCCACAGGTCCTGCGGCGCGCCGCCCGGTTCCCGCGGCGGATAGCGCTTGCGGAGCGCGCGCAGCTCGATCGTGCTCACGGCTTCCCCGGAGCGATGGCGAGGCCGATCTCCGCGTCCACTCCCTGCTCTCCGGGGAGCGCCGTCGCGGTCAGGCGCAGCGGGGCCAGTGGCTCCACCACCTGGCTCACCACCGAGCGCGCCACGTAGGCCTGCGGCCCGGACCCGTAGGCGCTCTCGGGAAGCGCCCGAACCGACCCCGCGAGCTTGCCGAAATCGAGCAGCAGGGCGGCGCCCGCGTCCTGCTCCGGCACCTGGGCGCGCGGCTCGCCGGGCGCGAGCTGCTCGGCCGCGATCCCACCGCCGAGGAGGTAGGCGACCGGGCGTCCACCCAGCTCGCGAACGCCGAACCGCGGACCCTCGCCGCCGGGATAGCGGACCTGCCAGCCCGATCCGCTGCGCGACGCATGCGCTCCGAGGCGGGACAAGGCCCTGGCGGCCGCCTCGAACGCGCGCTCGAGCCGAGCGCGGTCGCCCACCGGCGCGAGCGCCACCACCTGGAAGGTCTCGAAGGGGCTGCGCCGGCGCCAGTCGAGCAGGGAGAAGTCGACCAGCGCGCCGAGGTTCGCGCGCGGAGAGAGCGCCACGGAGACCGCGGCGCCCGGGAGCAGCGAGGCGGCGATCTCCTGCGCCACGGGATCCCCCAGCCGTGCCAGGACCTGGGCCAGCTCGGGCACACGCCGCGCTTCCCGCAGCACTTCGGCGGGCTGCAGCCCCGCGCGCGCGACCAACGGCGCATCGCGCGGCAGGAACCGCACCAGCGCGCCGGCGCCGCCCGGAAGCGCCGCCTGGATGCGCTTCGCCTCCGCCGGGGGTGCCTGGAAGAAGAGCTTGCTGGAGAGGCCGCCCGAAGTGCCCGTCAGGCCGATGGCCAGATCTCCCGGGAGCGGGCGCGAGGTGATCCGGCGGAGCAGGCCGGACCCCGCCGGAGCGAAGATGGTCAGGTCCTGCCCGCCCAGCTGCTTGCGGGCGGCCGCGAGCCTCGCATCGTGCGCGAGCGACTGCTCGGGAGCGCGCTCGGCCGTCGCGGCGACGTCCGCGGCAGGGTCCGTGCCGCGCGCCAGCACGCCGTACCCGCGCACCACGGCGAATGCCACCCGGTCGGTCTCGCCCTCGCGCGAATACACCGCGACGCGGGTCTTCCCGCGCGCCTCGTCGTGCCGCACGGCGAACGCGGCGCGCTCGCGCAGCAGGCGATCGACGGTCTGCGCGAACACGTCCTGCCTGGTGAGCGGCAGCGCGGCGACCCACCCCGGCCGGCCCGCCGCGGGCAGCAGGACCATCGCGGCGGCGCGGTCCGGGTCGAGTCCCGCCGCGAGCTGCCCCTCGCGGGAGAGCGGATCGAACCCGAGCTGCGCGGACACCGAGCGCCGCCCGTCGCCGAGCTGCTCGCCTCCCGGCAGCTGTCCCGCGCGCTGCAGCAGCGCGGACGCGTCCTGCGCCAGGCCGGCGAGCGGGGCGGTCACCAGCGCGCCCTGGGCTGGCTCGGGGAGCAGCTCCTCGGCCGACTTGGCGCTCCGCTCGCGCGCGCAGGCGGCCCAGCAGAGCAGCAGGGCCGGCGCCAGCCGCCGCATCCAGCGCGTCCCTAGAACCCGCCGCGGCGCGACCGCACCATCCGCTGGAAGCGCGGACTCCGGCTCATCGACCACAGGTAGGCGCCTTCCAGCGCGGCGACGCCCAGCAGCAGCGGCCCGGTGAAGGGGAGCATCGCGGCCGCGACCACTCCCACGCCCAGCCCGACGAGGTTGGGCTTCATCAGGAAGGCTTCTTTGACGTAACCCTCGCCGGAACCCATGTGACCTTACTGGACCCCGACCTTCTTGCCGAGCGTCTTGTCGCCGCCGCCCGTCTCGGCCGGAGCCTCGAGGCCCATCTCCTGCTTGAACTGCTTGAGCAGCTCGCCGGCGCGGATCTTCTCCGCCTCTTCCTCGATCTTCAGGCCCTGGGTGTCGACGTTGGAGAGCGCCATGTCCATGCGCGCCTCGTTGACCGCGGTGGTCTCCTGGATCTTCTGCAGCATCTCGTCGTGGGTGGCGTCGATACCCGCGACCTGGAAGCTCTCCATCGCGTCGGCCACCTTGCTCTGCCACTTCGCCCGGCGCGCGTCGCGCAGCGCCTGCATGGCGTCGTTGGTCTTGCGGTCCTTCTCCCGCATGAAGGCCTGCTTGACCTGCATCGCCTTGTCATAGGCCTGGCGCGCGCCGGTGAGCTGCTGCTCGTTGCGCAGCAGCGCCCCGCGCAGCGTCTGCAGCTGCGTGGCGTAGGTGGTGGCGATGTCCTCGCGCCCCGCCTGCAGGGCGGCCTTGACCTTGCTGGTCAGGTCGACACTGTCGTTCTTGTACTTCTGGTTCTCCTTCTCCAGCAGCGTGACGTTCGCCTTCACCATCGCGATCGACTCGTTCATCTTCGGGACCTGGTCGTTCAGGTCGCGGATGTTCTGCTCGAGGATCATCTCCGGGTCCTCGACAGAGGAGATCATCCAGCCGAACATGGAACGCATCGCGCGCCTGAAACGCTGCCACATGGGAGCTACCTCGTTGTCTCGGGAGCCGCGAGACAGGTATCAAGACTTCCGATGGCTGGCAAGGACGCGCCCGCTCTGCAAACCGCCGTGGTTCCGCATGGCTGCGCGGCCCCCGGCGAGGCGTTCCCGGACTGGGCGCGCGACTTCGGCCGCGCCGCGCCGCTGGAGCTCGAGATCGGCCCGGGGCGGGGCGGATTCGCGCTGGATCACGCCGCCGCGCAGCCGGGGATCGACCTCGTCTGCATCGAGACCCGGCGCGGCGACTGCGAGCTGATCCGCGGGCGCGCGGAGCGGCGCGGCCTCTCGAACCTGATCGTCCTGCAGGGCGACGCGAAGCTCCTCTTGCCGCGGCTGTTCGCTCCGGGGTCGCTCTCGGCGCTGCACGTCCAGTTCCCGGATCCGTGGTGGAAGAAGCGGCACAGCAAGCGGCGCATGGTCGACGTCGGGCTGGCGGCGCGGATGCGGCTCTTGCTGCGCGAAGGGGGCGCGGTCGATTTCCGCACCGACGTGCGCGCCTACGCCGAGGCGGCCATCGCCACCTGGGAGGAGGCCGGCTTCGTCAATGCGGCCGGTCCGGGGCGGCTGTGGGGCGACGCGCCGGAGGTGCTCTCCACGCGCGAGCAGAGGTACGCGCGCACCGGGCAGCCGGTGTACCGGGCGCGGTTCGTGAACCCGGGACCGCCGGCCGGGGAGCTGCGCCTGGATTCCGCCGGGCGGACCGGCCGCGAGTGGACCGACGTGCGCCGGAAGTGATTGCGTTGCGCGCCGCCAACGGGTACTGCGCACCGGTGCGACGCGCGGCGCTCCTCCTCTGCCTCTTCGGCTGCAAGGCGGCCGCGCCGCCTCCTCCGGGCGCGGCCGGGCCGGTGGAGGCCGTGCAGGAATTCGCGGCGGCGCTCCAGCGCGGTGACGCGGCGGCAGCGTATGCGCTCCTTTCCACGCGCACGCAGCGCGAGGCGGACCAGATCGCGGCGCGGGCGCGAGCGGCGGCAGGGGACGCTGGCGGGGTGCCCGAATCGGGCCGGCAGATGTTGTTCGGCTCGGCGCTGCCGCAGGGCAAGGTCGAGGTCCGCGAGATCTCGCGGCAGGGAGACATGGCGCAGGTCGAGGTGGTCGACCAGGCGCGGCGCGCGCGCACCTTTCGCGTGGTGCGCGAGGGCGGAGTGTGGAAGGTGGACCTGGACCTCCCGGGGGCAGACGGAGGGCGCTAGTCGTCGCCGATAGAGCGGCGCATTCTGGCGCGCGAGAGGCTGCCTTGTCGCGCGCGCCGCGCGGGGCTATCTGTTCGGCCGGGAGGGCGCGATGGCCGACCTGCTGCACCCGGAAGGGGTCGAGGAGGACGCCGTGCAGGAAGCGCCCGAGGATCCAGGGGAGTTCGAGGTGGCCGGCACCGCCGCGGACGCACTCGAGGCCGATCTCCTCTGGCGCGCGCTGGAGGACGCGGGGATCCCCGCCATCGTCCGCTCTCCGCGCAGCGATTTCGCAGGCAAGCTGGACGCGCCCGTGGACCTGTTCAGCCTCCTGGTGCCCGCCCGCGATCTCGCCCGCGCCCGCTCGCTCCTCGAGGAACACCGCGCCGCCCTCGAATCGGACCCCGATTCCGCCGCCCGCGCCGCCGAAGAAGCAGAAGCCGCCGAGGAAAACGCCGGCCATTGAGACGGCCTGGTTCAGCATCGGCGGCCGCAAGCAGATCGGCGAGCGGGCTGCAGGTGCCACGGCTGACGCGGGAGCGGATGCCGGTACCGCTGGAGGGGCGGACGCGGGTGGTTCGCTTCCGCTCGGCACCTCGACGATCACCGCGCTCGCTGCCTCGATGTGCGGACCCACGACGACCGTGCCGACATCGCGCTGCTACCAGATTGGCGTCAGCTGCCCGGGCATCGATCCCTTGGACGCGCTGGTCAAGGTGTCGGATCCGACCGGCACGGCCAAAGGAACCATAGTGTTCGGCAGCGGAGGGAGCGGCGGGAGCATGTACGAGCAGTTCGGCGCCGAGGCGGTCAACCGCGCGCTCTTGCCGCTGCTCGCCCAGGGCTATCGGTTGGTGCAGCGCTCCTGGGGGGCGGGCGCCGGCTGGCTCGCCGGCCCGGGAGGGACGCTTCGCCTCGCCTGTCGCTACGTGACGCTGCTGGACCGCATCGCCACCGACATCCACACCGGCGCCGCGTTCTGCGTGACGGGAAACAGCGGCGGTTCTGCGGAGGTCTCCTACGCCATGGCGCACTACGGAATGGGCCGACTCATCGACCTCGGCGTGCCCACCTCAGGCCCGCCCATGGGCCGTGGCCTCTCCGCAGGCGCAGCTGTCGTATCCGCAGACGGCGATGCGCTTCATCTACGGAGGCATCGACTGCTCCGAAGCGGTTACGCTCGGACGCCTCTACGCAGACGCCATCACGAGCGATTCCGCAATCGTCGTCGTGCCGGGCGTTTCCCACGGGATTCCATCGGACGCCGCTGGGGCGCAGGCCGTCTTTGACCTGCTGTCCACCCAGTGCGTCATGCGGCACTGAAGGCTGCTGTATCCCCGGTTGGTTCCGGCGGAACGGCGGCGTCAGCGGGCGGTGAGGTGAGTGACGCGGGCCTGGGCGTCGAGGGGCAGGAGAAGGGCGACGCCCTGGACCGGCCATTTCTTGTACTCGCGCTGCCTGTCGAGGAACTGACCGAGCTCGAGGTCGATCACCCGGTGCTCCTCCCCGATGGAGGCGTGCCGCACGTACAGCCGCCCATCCTTGCGCACCACGAACCCCATGTGGGAGACGCGCACCACGCGCTTGGGGTCGTGCTGCCGCACGACCAGGAGGACCGACCCGGGCTCGATGCTGGCGGCGCGCTTCCTGGCCTGGTCGAGCGTGAGGTAGTGGATGGGGAACTCGCCCTGCGGCACTTTCGCGGGAGACAGCCGGCGGAGCCCGGGCACCTTCTCCCACTGCTTGCGCCGCAGCGAGAGCGTCGTCGACTCGGCCCGCGGCTCGACGGTCCGGGTCTCCTCGCGCAGGTAGCCCTTCTCGGTGTTCGCCGGCAGCCACTGCGCCTCGGTGAAGTGGTTTCGCGTGGCGAAGCTCACCTTGGGTGGGTCCCCCGCGTAGCGGATGTCGTCGAGGATCGTCCGGGCGCGGTCCAGCGACTTGGCGTTGGCCATCGCCAGCACCGTCTCCACGAAGGTCTGGCAGTCCACCTTGTCGACGCGCCAGCGCGGCTGCGGCTCCACCCCGCTCCCCTCGCCGAGGGGGTAGTCGCCGTACGGCACGCCGACGAACAGCGCGGAAAGCCGTTCGACGCGCTCTCCGATGGCGGGCACCAGGTGCGCGTCGGCAATGGAGCGGTCGAGCTGCTGCTCCGACATCTGCAGCACGGGGGCGGTGGCGAGCAGGACCGCGAGCGCGAGCATGCGAGCAGCCTAACCGCCCGGGCAGGAACCCGCCAATGCCCGGCCGAGCGCGGCCGGTTCTTTGACAGAGGGGACCCGATGCTTTAGCGAAGTTGCAGTGCGTGCGATCTGCCGACTGGCCGGCTGCCTGCTCGTCCTGCTCGCGGCGGGCTGCGGACCCGTCCGCGCCACCTCGGTGATCGGCGACGCCGAGGCGGCGCTTGCCCGGGCGCGGGCCGCCGACGGCGAACGGCTCGCTCCCTACGAGACGGTCTCCGCGCAGCTCTACCTGGCGAAGGCGCGCGAGCAGCAGGGGCGCGCCCAGTACGGCGCCGCCGAGGACCTGGCCAAGCAGAGCGTCCGCTTCGCCCGCGAGGCCGTCGAGCGCGCCGGCGAGCAGCGCAGCCGGGGCGGGGCGCCCGCGCCGGCCTCCCCGGCGACGGTCACACGGCCGCAGCCGGCTTCGGAGCAGCCCGCGCCGCCGCAGAGGAACCCGTAGGATGCGGCGGGTCCTCCTCGTCCCGGCGCTCGCGCTCTGCTCCTGCGTCACCGGGGGTGCGGTGCGCGAGCGGATGCGCGCCGTCGAGAACGACCTGGCGGTGGCGCGCAAGCAGCGGGCCGACCAGTGCACGCCCCGCGATCTCGCGGCCGCCGAGGCGAACCTCCGCTTCGCCGAGGTGGAGCTCTCGCAAGGCAACGGAGGGAGCGCCGACGAGCACGTCGCCGTCGCGCAGCGCGCCGCGCGCGCCGCGGTCGCCGGCTCGCAGCAGTGCGGCGCCGTGAGCGTGCTGGTCCGCGAGCAGCCGAAGCCGCAGACGGCCAAGGTGGCGATGACCGATTCCGACGGCGACGGAGTGCCCGACGTCGAGGACTATTGCCCCGAGGTCCCGGGGCCTGCTTCCAACCATGGCTGCCCGCTCAGCGGCGATCGCGACCGCGACGGCATCACCGACGACATCGACCGCTGCCCGGACCAGCCGGGGCCGAAGGAGAACTTCGGCTGCCCCTGGCCGGATCGCGACCGCGACGGCGTCCCCGACAAGGACGACCGCTGCCCCGACGAGCCCGGGCCCAAGGAGAACTTCGGCTGCCCGCGCAAGCAGACGCTCATCATCGTGCGCAAGGACCGGATCGAGCTGAAGCAGCAGATCCACTTCGCGACCAACAAGGCCGTCATCCTCAAGGACAGCTACCGGGTCCTGCGGCAGGTCGCCCGCGCCCTGAAGGACGCGCCGGGCGTCACCGTGCGCGTCGAGGGGCACACCGACAACATCGGGTCGCGCGACCGCAACATGAAGCTGTCGCAGCGCCGGGCGGACGCGGTGAAGGAGTTCCTCGTCCGCCAGGGCGTGCTGCGCTCGCGCATCGTCTCGGAAGGGTTCGGCCCGACCCGGCCGATCGCGCCCAACACCAACCGCGCCGGGCGCGCCGCGAACCGGCGGGTGGAGTTCCGCATCGTCGAGCCGGCCCCGGCTCCTGCCGGCCCGCCGGGTCGCACCGCTCCGCCCGGGCAGGCTGCTCCGCCCGCGCAGACCGGGCCCCCTGCCCAGCCGGCGCCGCCTGCCGACGCCTCGCCGTCTCCTCAGCCTGCTCCGCCCGAGCAGACCGCTCCGCCCAAGGCGCCCGGCAGCGGGCAGTGACCCCGCCGCTGCGCGTCGGCACCGCGGAGGCGCCCGACGGCGCGGTGCTGTGGTGGCGCGCGGAAGGCCAAGGCCCGGCGCTCCTCTGCTCGAACGGCATCGGCGTCTCGACCTTCTTCTGGCGCCGCATCGCGGAGCACTTCGCCCCCACCCACACCGTGGTGACCTGGGACTACCGCGGGCACGGCCGGACGCCGGTCCCCGAGCACCCGGAAGGCGTCACGATCGCGCAGTGTGCACGCGATCTGTGGACCGTGGCGGAGCGGGCGGGCGTCGGCGAGGCCGTGCTCCTCGGGCATTCGATGGGCGTGCAGGTCTCGCTCGAGGCGTATCGCCTGCGCCCCGGCGGAGTGCGCGCCTTCGTGCCGGTGCTCGGCGCGGCCGGAGGCGTCTTCTCCAGCTTCCTGGGCGGCTCCGCGCTGACGCCCCTGCTGACGCTCCTCCTCGAGGTAGCGGCCCGGAACGCGTCTCTGGCGGAGAAGGCGCTGCGGGCGGTGCTCCGGCTCCCCGGCGTGTGGGAGGCGGTCCGCGCGCTCGGCGTGGTCCATCCCGACCTGTGCCCGCGGGAGGAGTTCGAGCCGTACTTCCAGCACCTGCTGCAGCTCGACCTGCGCGCCTACTTCGCGCTGGCGCGCGATCTGCTCTCGCACGACGCGACCGCATTGCTCTCGGAGGTGCGCGTCCCCACGCTCGTGATCGCGGGCGAGCGCGACCTGTTCACCCCGATGGCCCGCTCACGCGAGCTGGCGGCGCAGATCCCCGGCGCCGAGCTGCTGGTCGTCCGCGGCGGCAGCCACGCCGCGCTGGTCGAACAGCCCGAGTTGATCGCGCTGGCGCTGGAGAAGTTCCTCCGCCTCCGCGGGATCGCCTGAGTTACTTCTGGCGGTAGGTGATGCGGCCGCGGGTCAGGTCGTAGGGGGACAGCTCCAGCTTGACGCGGTCGCCCGGGAGGATGCGGATGCGGAACTTGCGCATCTTGCCGGAGGCGTAGGCCAGCACCGAGTGCTTGTTGTCCAGCTCGACGCGGTAATTCCCGCCGGCGAGCTCCTCGCGCACCGTCCCCTCGACCTCGATGCCTTGTTCTTTCTCCGACATGCCGCCCCGTCTCTACCCGAGCTTCGCCAATCCTGCCAAGATTCCGGACCCGTGGACGCGCCGCAGTACCACGCTCATCCCGGGCGGGCAACCGCCGCATTCAAGCGCGGTCCAGGAGGACGGGTCCCGGGCCGACCCGGTCCAGCGCGAACGTCCCGACCCGATCAGCCAGGCCGCGGCCCGGCAGCTCCGGCTGCCCGGACGCCGCGCAGAGACGGGCGACCACCTCGCGCGAGTCCCGGCCCGCGGCGCGGAGCGCGGAGAGCGAAGCGGCCCGGTCGCGCTTCGAGAGGCGCTCGCCGGAGGCCGAGCCGACCAGGCCCGCGTGCGCCCAGCGCGGCTCGCGCAGGCCCAGCAGGCGATGGAGGAGGATCTGCCGCGCCGTGGACGGGAGCAGGTCCGCGCCGCGCAGCACTTGCGTCACGCCCATCGCCGCGTCGTCGACGACGACCGCCAGCTGGTAGGCGAAGATGCCGTCCGCGCGGCGCAGCACGAAATCGCCGACGGTCGCCTGAGGATCGAACTCCTGCTCGCCTTGCAGCTCGTCGTGGAAGCTCACCGGACCGGGCGGGACCCGCAGCCGCAGCGCCGGCACACGGGTGCGGCGGCGCTCGGCGCGCTGCGCGCCGGGGAGGCGCGCGCAGGTGCCCGGGTACCGGGGGCCGTCGTCCTGCGGACCGTGCGGCGCGCTGGCCGCGGCGATCTCGGCGCGCGAGCAGAAGCACTCGTAGACATGCTCGCCCAGCCTCGCCAGCGCCTCTTCGTACAGCGCCGCGCGCTCCGACTGGCGGTAGGGACCGCGCCCGCCGAGATCCGCTCCGGTGCGCGGGTCGGGCCCCTCGTCCCAGGTGAGCCCGAGCCAGGCCAGCTCTTCCAGCTGGCGCTCGGCCAGTCCGCGGCGGACGCGAGGCCGGTCCAGGTCCTCGATGCGCAGGGTGAACCCGCCGCCCTCCGACCTGGCCCAAAGCCACGCCAGGATGGCCGTCCGCGCGTTGCCCAGGTGTAGCTCCCCGGTGGGGCTCGGCGCGAAGCGCCCGCGCTCGGTCATCTCGAGCATCCTCGTGAGCGTACGGACATCAGCAAGGTCTGGCTTTCTGAACCCAGGCGTCTGCGGCCGCATCGAAACGCTCGAAACGCTCGGGGGCGGCGATGATGAGCACCCTGGTACATGGGAGCGAACCCGCCGTGAAGACCGACGTCTTCTCCACCAGGCAGGTCGCCCAGCTCCTGGGAGTGGGCGAGGCCACGGTGAAGCGGTGGGCTGACGCCGGCGAGATCGACTGCTTCCGCACTCCCGGCGGGCACCGCAAGTTCCGGCTGCGCGACGTGACCGCGTTCGTGCAGCGGCGGAACTTCCAGGTGGCGGAGACGCTGCCTGCGCAGCTGACGCCGGGCGAGGAGGCGGGAGGCGACGAGGCCGTCGCGGCGGTGGAGAAGAGCGCGCTGGCCGGCGACGCGTCGTCCCTCGTCGCGCAGATGGCCGCGCTGCGCCTTCGCGGTCATGGCCTCGCGGCCATCTTCGACGACGTGGTCGCGCCCGCGCTGCAGCGCATCGGCCATCGCTGGGAAGCCTGCAAGCTGAGCGTGGCGGACGAGCACGTCGCGACCCAGGCGGTGGTGGATGCCATCGCGCGCGCGCAGCCCCTGGCGGAGCCGCCCGGCGAGCCGAACCGCAGCGGCCGCGGGACGGCGGTGGTGGCGGCGGTCGCCGGCGAGCAGCACGACGTGGCGCCGCGGATGGCCGCGTGCCTGTTGCGGGCCCGCGGGTTCGAGGTGCTCGCGCCGCTGGCGGCGACGCCCGCCGCCGACCTGGCGGACCTGGTGCAGCGCAGCCGCGCGCAGCTGGTCGCGCTCGCTTCCACCGTGCTGCCCGAAGGGCGCGCTCTGCAGGACCAGGTCGACCTGGCGGCCCGGGCCGCTCGCGGGGGCGGCGGACGGGTGGTCGTCGGGGGGACGGGCATGGCGCGGATCCCGCTCCCCGAGGACGTGCAGCTCTTGCGGAGCATGCGCGAGCTGGAGCAGCAGATCGAGACGGTGGGGCGCCGCCGCGCCTCCCCACGCCCCTGACTTTGCTCGGGCGGGCGTGGTATGACGCGCGGCTCTCGCCTCCGGAAGCGATCAGCGCATGCCCGACAAGTCGAAGCCGCCGTCGTTCGACGACATCATGAAGGCCGCCTCCCGGCCGCCCGAGCCCGAGCGCAAGGAGCCGAAGGAGCCCGCCTCGCCGCCCGCCGAGCCTCCCAGGCGGAAGCCGGCGGCGCCGACGTTCGCGGAGATCATCGGGTCGGTCGAGCTGCGCCCGGAGGATCGCGCTCCGCGGCCGCCGCCTCCGCGCCGGCCGCGCAAGGACGAGCGCAAGATGCCGGTGGTGGTGCGCAGGCCGGCCCTGGGAAAGCCCGAGGAACCGGTGCAGCCGCCCGCGGCGCCCGGCGAAACGGGGGCCGCGCCCGCCGGCGAGGCGGCGTCCGGTGCCGAGCAGCGCGCGGCGCGTCCCGCGACGGAGTCCGCCTTCGCGGAGCCGGGGGCCGACGAGGCCGGCGACTTCGCCGCCCTGTTCGCGGAGAGCGAGAAGTCGGCGCACAAACCGCAGAAGCTGCGGCTCGGCCAGAAGGTCCAGGCGCGCATCGCGCACCTCGGCGCCGAGATCGGCTACCTCGACCTGGGAGGGAAGGGCGAGGCGATCATCGACCTGCGCGAGCTGCGCAACGACAAGGGCGAGCTCTCCGTGCAGCCCGGCGAGAGCATCGACGCCTACGTGCTCTCGCTGACCGACGGCACTCCGGTGATGACGCGGTCGGTGCCCAAGGGCGCCGGCCGCGAGGTGCTGCAGCAGGCGCTCGAGTCGAAGGTGCCCGTCGAGGGAACCGTGACCGCGCAGAACAAGGGCGGGCTGGAGGTGGATCTCGGCGGGCTGCGCGCCTTCTGCCCGGCCTCGCAGATCGACCTGCGCTTCGTCGAGGACCCCGCGCAGTTCGTCGGCCAGAAGCTCAAGTTCCGGGTGATGGAGATCCGCGGCGGGAACGCGATCCTCTCGCGGCGCGCGCTGCTCGAGGAGGAGCGCGCCGGGCTGGCCGCGGAGCTGCGCAAGAAGCTCGAGGTCGGGGCGGTGCTGGAGGGCACGGTCAGCTCGGTGCGCGACTTCGGCGCGTTCGTGGACCTGGGCGGCCTGGAAGGCCTGGTGCACGTCTCGGAGCTGTCGCACCAGCGCGTCGCGCACGCCCAGGACGTGGTGAAGCCCGGGCAGAACGTGCGGGTGCAGGTGCTCCGCGTCGAGAAGGACGAGAAGGGGCACGAGCGGATCGCGCTGTCCTTGCGCGCGCTCGAGCAGGACCCTTGGGACGCGGCGCGGCCCCAGCTCAAGGAGGGCGCGAAGCTACAAGGGAAGGTGGTGCGCCTGCAGCCCTTCGGCGCCTTCGTCGAGCTGTTCCCCGGAGTCGACGGGCTGGTGCACGTCTCGGCGCTGGCCAACCGCCACGTGCAGCACCCGCGCGAGGTGGTCAAGGAGGGCGAGCCGATCTGGGTGCAGGTCGAGTCGGTGGACGATGCGCAGAAGCGCGTGGCGCTGCGGCGCATCTCCGACGACGAGGCTCAGGCTCCCGCCGCGCCCGAGAAGAAGGCGGGCGGCCGCCGCCCGCGCGTGGGCGACATGGTCGACGCGAAGGTCGATCGCGTCGAGGCCTACGGCGTGTTCGTCTCCTGGCCGGAAGGCAAGGGGCTGGTCCCGAACGCGGAGCTGGGTACGCCGCGCGGATCGGACAATCACAAGACCACGCCGGTGGGCACCCAGTTCAAGGCGCAGATCATCGACCTCGACGAGCGCGGCCGGTACCGCCTCTCCCGCACCTCCGCCGAGCGCACCGAAGGGCGCTCCGAATACGAGGCCTACCGCCGCAAGGCCCCACCCCCCGGCAAAGGCTTCGGCACCCTCGGCGATCTCCTCCGCGCCAAGCTCCAGGAGCAAGAGCAAGAACAGTCAGAGGACTGACACTCAAGACCAAGTAATCAACGCGGAGTCGCGGAGACGCGGAGGAGTTGTTTTTTCTCCAACCCGGAATCTCCGCGCCTCCACGCCTCCGCGTTGATCTTTTAGTCGATCTCGCGGCCGGTGCGGCGTTCGGTTGCGAGTTGGACGATGCGGGCTGCCACGGCGACGTCGAAGATGGCCAGGCCGAGGGCGGCGCAGAGGATGCGCTGATCGGGGTCCTTGCGGCGGGCGGTGCACAGCTCGGAGAAACGGGGCCAGCCGGCGAAGGAGCCTTTCGCGCGGGCGACGTCCATCTGCGGAACGTCGTCGGCCACGCGGACGTCGAAGGCCGCCGCCGCCGGGGGCGTGAAGGTCGCGTCGTAGTCGAGGGAGCAGGCGAACGCGCCCGGGCTGATCCAGCCGGGCTCGAGGTGGGGCGGACCGCCCGGCCAGGGCGCGGCGCTCACGATCACGTCCGCGCCTCGGACCGCCTCCTCGGCGGTGGCTGCGGCGTCCGCACCGTGTTCCTTCGCGAAGCGCCGAGCGGTCTCGCCACGCGGCGCCCAGGCTCGGACGGTCCGAAGCCCCGGCAAGGTGTGCCGGAGCGCCTGCAGCGCCGCCGCGCCGACGCGGCCCGGACCGAGGATGGCGGCCACCTCGGCCCCGGGTCGCGCCAGCCTCCGGGCGGCGACCGCCGCCACCGCCCCGGTCCGCAGCGTGGTGATCCGGTCCGCGTCCAGCACCGCTCGCGGGGCGCCGGTTCGCGCGTCGTTCAGCACGATGAGGCCGGCGGTGGGCGGGAGCCCGAGCGCGCGGTTCTCCGGGAACGAGGCGATCCACTTCATGCCGAGCGCGTCGCCCACCCGCGCCGGCATGGCGTGCAGCACCGCGCCGGGGCGCGGTGAGAGACCCAGCTTGGGCGGCAGCTCGACGCGGCCGGCCGCCTTGTCCAAGAGCGCCGCCTCCACGATCTCCACCACCTCGGGCACGCCCAGCCCGATGTCCTCGACCTCCTTGGCGCCGAGGAAGAGCATCAGAAGGAGGCCGCGAGCTGCACGCGCAGCGTGCGCCCAATCTGCGGCACCGCGTGGCCGGGGAAGGGGATCTCCGGACCGCCGGGCAACAGGACGCGCTGGTCGAGGAGGTCGTAGACGAAGGCTCCGTAGCGGAGGTTCCAGCGGGCGTACTCGCCCGAGAGGCCGGCGTTCCACTGCAGCGACTCGCCGACCAGCCGGTCGGGCTCGCTCGAGTCGGCCACGGTGTGGCGCGGACCGCCGTAGACGGCCTCCGTGGAGACGGAGAGCACCTGCGGCACGACGGGGTACAGGAGCCGCACGGCGCCGCTGTGCTGAGGCGAGTTGGGGATCGGCGCGCCCTGGAACCACCCGGTCCCGGTGTCGTCCCGCACCAGGCTCCACGCGTACCAGGCGGAGAACAGCACGCCCGGACCGGCCGTCCAGCGCACCTCGGCCTCGGCCCCGGCGCCGTGCACGAACCCCTCCCGGTTCTGGAACTGGCTGAGCACGGTGCCGTCCGGCAGGGTGCCCGCCGGCGCCGCGCGGATGAGCTTCTCGATGCGGCTGAAGTAGCCCGCGACGAGCAGCGACGCCTCGTCGTTCAGCTGGTGCGTGTGCTCGACCTCGAACGTCGTCACCCGCTCGGGGCGCAGGTCCTGGGCGGCGATCTGCGAAGCGCCGCCGTCGTTGAAGAAGCGTTCGTAGATGCCTGGCGCGCGGAAGGCGCGGCCGAAGATCAGCTTGGTGGCGCCGGCCGCATAGGGCTGCGCGATCAGGGCGACGCGGGGGTTCACCACCGCGCCGAACGAATCGGCGTAATCGTCGATGCGCACGGCCGCGTCGAGCAAGAGCCGCGGCGAGATGCGCCAGTCGTCGCCGGCGTACGCGCTGTAGATCACCTCGCTGTCGGGAGCGCCGGCGGGATTGCCCGGACCGTTGTCGAACGTCTGCTTGCCGGGAGTGACCGCGCGCACGTGGATCCGGAACCGGTCCTGGATCTCGCCGCCGAGGAACAGCCGGTGCCCGGCCATCGCCGGGAGGCGGAAGCGCAGCTCGCCGGTGCCCCAGTTCTCGAAGCTGGAGTCGTACCCGGGCCCCGCGCCGCGGTACAGCCAGTCGCCGCGGTACCGCTCGGCGTCGAAGGCCGCGCGAGCATCGATCCCCAGGCCGTTCGGGAACGTGTGCGCGACCTGCGCCTCGACGAACCCGCGCTGATCGGTGGTCTGCGTCCCCGGCTCCCCGAAGACCGTGTCGAAGGCGGCGGTGGGCAGCGCCTTGCGCCGCCAGTTGTACGAGCCCGACAGCGTCACCTCGCCGGCGCGCGCCCGCAAGTCGAGGTGGCCGGCGCGCTCGCCGTCGAGCCCGCTGGCGAAGCCCGCCGCCGGCCCGTCCGCCGCGGGCGAGGCGAAGACCGGCTCTCCGGTCAGGTCGGCGCCGCTCGCTCGCGCCCACACCGACGCGCCCGGTCCTGCCCAGGAGGCGATCGCGTGGCCGGTGTTCTCACCGAGCGTGCCGACTTGCGCCCCGACCTCCGCGCGACGTCCTTCGGGAGGAGTTGCATGCACCACGTTCACCACCGCGAAGAACGCGGCGCTGCCGTACAGGACCGATCCGGGCCCGCGCACGATCTCGATGCGCTCCACGCCCGAGAGGTCGGCGTCGAAGTCCCGCCCCACCGCGCCCTGGCCCACCGAGACGTCGTTGGTCGCGTGGCCGTCGGAGAGCACCAGGATGCGGTTGTTGTACGTGCCCGGCGTGGAGAAACCGCGCACGCCGGTCGAGTCGTAGTCGCGGTCGGAGCTGCTGTAGAAGCCGCGTACCGAGCGCAGCGCTTCGGACAGCGTGGTGTAGCCGAAGCCACGGATCTCCTCGCCGGAGATGACGGTGATCGACGCCGGCGCGTCCTGGGCGCGCGTGAGCGACTTCTCGGCCGCGACGACCCGCGGCACGGCGTAGCGCAGCTTGACGTCGACGGACCTGCGGTCGTTCGCCGCAAGCTCCAGGCGCTCCACGGCAGGCTCGCGCCCGTCGGCGAGGACCTGGATCTCGTGGGAGCCCGCGGGGACGTTGTCGATGACGCCGGGCGTGAAGCCCATCTCCTTGCCGTCGACGCGCACCAGCGCCCCGTCGACGTTGGCGCGCACGATCAGCGTGCCGGACGGGGGCGGCAGCTGGAGGAGCTTGAAGGAGACCCTGGCCGTCTCTTCCGCCGGCACGTCCACGGCGAGCTGCTGGGCGGCGTGGCCGGGCGCGCTGACGTAGAGGACGTGGGGGCCCGGAGGCACGCGCGCGCGGCCGCTCGCGGCGAGCTGCACGGGACCGTCGGACCGATCGAGGCGCAGCTCGAACGAGCGGGGCGAGCCTTCGACCTCGATCTCGCCCTGGATGCGCGGAAGCGTCAGCTGCAGCAGCGACAGCTTCCCGGTCGCGAGCTCCGCCTTCGCTTCGGCCGGCCTGTGCCCGGGCAGCTCGACGATGGCGGTCACGGAGCCGGGCGGCAGGGGCAGGGTGACCGGCGTCTGCCCGCGGGCGCCCAGGTCCCTGCGATCGACGTACACCGTGGCGCCGGGCGGGTCGCTGAACACGCGCAAGAGCGCGAGCGACGGCTGCAGCCGCTGCAGCGCCGCCGCCAGGTCCCGCCGTTCGCTCTCCGGCAACGGCTCGGCGAGCAGCTCGGAGTACCAGCGCCAGGCCTCGTTGAACATGCGCAGCCGCTCGAAGCACCGCGCGACGTTCTGGATGACGTTGCGGTTGCGCACCAGCCGATTGGAGGCGAGGAACTCGGAAAGCGCGTCCTCGGTGCGCCCCTGGGCGTACAGCTTGACCCCGCGGTGGAACCGGAAGTCCGCCTCGTCCGCGACCGAGTCCGCCCGCGCCGCGGGAGAGGCGAAGAGCGCGCACACGAGCGCCGCGGCCAGCGCCCCCCGCACCTCCATCACCGTTCCGCCTTGATCGCCGGGTCCTTCACGGGCCGCCGCGCGGATCGCGAGGGGGGCAGCCGCACCAGGACTTCCTGCCCGTCGCTGGCCGCGATCACGTCCTGGGTCACGCCCTGATACCCCGCGAGATGGAAGGTGAGCCGGTGCTCGCCGCGCGTCGCGCTCCACACGTGGGGCGAGGTGCCGACGGGCGTCGAGCCTTCGGCGATGGTCGCTCCCGCGGGATCGCTCTTCAGCACCACCGTGACCCGCGGCGGCGGAGCCTTCTCGAGCGTGTACCGCAGATCGCGCGCTCCGGCCGCCAGCTGCTCCGCCGCCGACAAGGGCAGGAACCCGTCCAGCGCGAGCTCGATCCGCGCGGGGCCCGGCGCGGTCGAGTAGCCCACGAGCGGCGTGCGGCCGGCGGGCTTCCCGTCGACGGTCACCGCGGCGCCCTCCGGATCCGAGTGCACGGTGAGCAGCGCGGCGGGAAGCGGCCGGACCGGGGCGCGCGCGGTGAGGAACCCGACCAGCACGACGGCAGCGACGGCCGCCGCGACCGCGACGGCGACGGTGGGGGCGCGCCGGCTGGCGCGACGGGAAGCGCTCCCGGTGCGAGCGAGCGAGTCCGCGCCGTCGGTACGCGCGGGTCCGCTCGGGGTGCGGCGCGTGACGGGAGTGGGGAACTCGGCGGTCGCCTCGCCCGCTTCCCTCTCGAGCCGGTCCGCGTAGATCACCTTGAGGAACTCCGACAGGTGCGCGGTGGAGGCGCTCCGGCGTCCCTCGATGAGCCATTCCTCGAGCGCGAGCCGCAGCTCCTGCGCGCCGGCGTACCGCGCGGCCGGGTCCTTCGCCAGCGCCTTGAGCACGATGGGATCGAGATCCGGCGGAAGCCCCGGGTCGAGCTGCGAGGGAGGCGGCACGCGGCACTCGCGCACCCGCGCCAGCGTCTGCACGTCGTCCTCCGCCTTGAACAGCCGCCGCCCGGTGAGCAGCTCGTGCAGCACGATGCCCAGCGCGAAGATGTCCGCGCGCCCGTCGACGGCCTCGCCCGAGGCCTGCTCCGGGCTCATGTAGCTGCACTTCCCCTTGAGCGCGCCGGTGCGCGTGTGCTGCGCGCGCCCCGCCGCCTTGGCGATGCCGAAGTCGATGATCTTCACGCCGCCGTCGAGGGTCACCAGGATGTTCTGGGGCGAGATGTCGCGGTGCACGATGCCGTAGGGCTGGCCGCTCGCGTCGCGCAGCGAGTGCGCGAAAGCGAGCCCCGCCGCCGCGTCCGCGACGATCCGGCAGATGAGCGGCACCGGGAGCCGCTTGCCCTGCTGCTCGCAGGCGCGCCACAGCCGGCGGAGGTCCTCGCCGCGCAGGTATTCCATGGCGAGGTAGTAGGTGCCGCCGATCTCGTCGAACTCGAACACCTGGCAGATGTTCGGGTGGACGAGGTGCGCGCAGAGGCGCGCCTCGTCCTTGAACATGGCGATGAGCTCCTCGTCCTCGCAGAGGTGGGGGAGCAGCGTCTTGATGACGAGCAGCTTCTGGAACCCGGCCAGGCCGCGCTGGCGGGCGAGGTACACCTCGCCCATGCCGCCGCCGGCGAGACGCTTGAGGAGCTCGTAGCGGCCGAACTTTTCCTGCATG
>DASWGI010000253.1:0-3847 GCA_036393835.1 Myxococcales bacterium
CTCGGCGAGCCCGGTGAGCGTCAGCGCGTAGCAGCTCACGTGCTCCGGACCGAGCGCGACCGCCGCCGCCGCATCGCGCCCCGCGCCATGGGTCGATTGGCCTTCTGCTCCGTGGATCAGGTCGAGCGAGACGTTCTCGAAGCCCGCGGCGCGCGCGGTCCTGTACGCTCTCACCGCGTCGCCCCCGGAATGCTGCCTCCCCAGCGCGACCAGCTGCGGAGCCGCGAAGGACTGCACGCCGATCGAGAGCCGGTTCACCCCGGCCGCCCGGAAGGCGGCGAAGCGCACCTCGTCGGTGGTACCCGGGTTCGCCTCCAGGGTGATCTCCGCGGACGGAGCGACGTCGAACCGTGTGCGCACCTCCAGCAGCACGGCGTCCACGCCTTCCGGGTCCCAGAGCGAAGGCGTACCGCCGCCGAAGTAGATGGACACGGCCCGCCGGCCGGCGAACTCGGGCGCGCGCTCCCGCAGCTCGCGCAGCACGGCGCGGGTGTAGCGCTCCTGCGGGATCACCTTCTCGGCCCGCGAGGCGAAGTCACAGTACGGGCACTTCGACAGGCAGTAAGGGAAGTGGATGTAGACCCCGATGTCGCGCACGGCGGCCGCTTTATAACCGGCCGGCCGGCGGCGCGTCGCGTGCGGCAGCGTCCCACGCCCGCCGGATCCGGTCGGCCACCACCTCCGGCTGCTCGATGTGCAGGTGGTGGCTCGTCCCGGGCACCGTCTCGACCGTGAGCGACGGGACGGAGGAGAGCCACGACCGGAGCTGCTGCTCGTCCGGGAGGTGGCCCCGTTCGGCGCGGAGCAGCAGCACGGGGGCGCGCACCCGGCCGACGATCTCTTGGAGGACTTCCTTCGTGTAGGGCAGCGGAGAGCGCGCGCGCAGCAGCGGGTCCCATTTCCAGGCGAGCGCCCCGCCCCGGGCAGGGTCGGGCCCGACGGCTCCCCCGGCGAGCAGGCGCGCGGCGGCGGGGGCGAGGTCCGGGTTGGCGCGCTCCATCCGCTCGCGCGCCTCGTCCACCGAGGCGACCGCGCGGCGGCCGCGGGGGGTCGCCAGATCCTCCAGCCACCCGGAGAGCCGATCGGGCACCTCGGCCGGCGCGATGAGCAGCGGCGCCGCGTCCAAGAGCGTCACGTGCGCGACGAGATCGGGTCGCGCGGCGGCGTAGAGCAGCGAGACCGCGCCGCCCATGGAGTGGCCGACCAGGCGCACCGGCCCGGGCAGCTCCAGCTCGCGCAAGAGGCCGTCCAGGTCGCCGAGGTATTCGACGAAGTGGTAGAAGGCGCCCGCGCCCGCCCAGGAGGAATCGCCGTGCCCGCGCTGGTCGACCGCGACGGTGCGGCCGGGCAGGAGCGGCGCGAGCAGGTCGAAGGAGCCGCGGTGGTCGAGCCATCCGTGCAGCAGCACGGAGGCAGGGCCATCCTGGGGACCTCGCTCGCGCACGCGCAGCGACAGCCCCCGCACCGCCACGTCGCGCTCGCGGAAGTCCATTGCCCGGATCTGTCTGCTCGCCGAGGCCCGAGTCAAGCGCCTTGACCGCGCGTCCCCGCTCTGTTACCCGCCGCGGATGGCTGGCAAGCCGTTGGTGGGCATCATCATGGGAAGCAAGACCGACCTCGAGATCCTCCAGGGGGCGGTCGAGGTGCTGCGCGAATTCGGCGTGGGCCACGAGCTGCGCATCTTGTCGGCTCACCGGACGCCCGAGAAGGTGCTGGAGTGGTCGGAGACGGCCGAGGAGCGCGGGCTCGAGGTGCTCATCGCCGGCGCCGGCAGCGCGGCCGCCTTGCCGGGCGTGGTGGCGGCGAAGACGGTCCTGCCGGTGCTCGGCGTGCCGGTCGCCTCGACCACGCTGGGCGGCGTCGACGCGCTGCTGTCGATCGTGCAGATGCCGAAGGGCGTACCGGTGGGAACCCTGGCCATCGGCAAGGGCGGCGCGGCGAACGCGGCGCTGCTGGCGGTCTCGATCCTCGCCGCGAAGCGCCCCGAGCTGCGCGAGAAGCTCCGTGCCTGGCGCAAGAAGCGCGCGGAGGAAGTGCTCAAGTCCGACGCGGAAGCGCAGGGGAAGTAGCCGCCGCCGTATTCGGCGGCGCTACGCTTTTCATGGCGCGGACATCATGGGATGCGCTCAGGCGGGCTTCAGCGGACCTTGACCCCGAAGGCGAGGCCTTCCTCGGTGGGGATCATGGTGGCGCGGAAGCGGCCCCCGCGCGCCAGCTGTTCGTTGAAGCGGCGCAGGGCCCGCACGCCCTCGTCCCCGTCCGGCTTGGACACGCCGCCGAAGCCGAACGCATTGTCGCCCAGCACGGCGCCTCCGACGCGCAGGTGCCGCGCGGCCCAGTCGAGGTAGGCGGGATAGCCGGTCTTGTCGGCGTCGATGAAGCAGAGGTCGAACGGCCCTTCGCTTTCGATCTCGCGCAGCTTCTGGAGCGCCGGCCCGACGTGGACGCGCGCGCGGCCCGCGACGCCCGCCTTGCGGAACGATTCGCGCGCCACCTCGGCGTGGTGCGCGTCCAGCTCGAGGGTGTGCAAGACGCCGTCCTCGGGCATGCCGCGCAAGAGGCACACGCCGCTGTAGCCGCCGAGCGTGCCGATCTCGACCGCCTTGCGCGCGCCCAGGAGCCTCGCCACCACCTCGAGGTGCAGCCCGTCGAAGCGCCCCACCGCGATGGCCGGCAGCCCCTCGCGGATGCTGCGCGCGCGGATCTCCGCCAGCACGGCGTCCTCGGGCTGGAACACCTTCTCGGCCCAGCGAGCCAGCTCGGGCGAGCCCTGGCCGAATCCCTTGTCCTCAGGAGAGATGGGCATGGCGGCGGACTCTACTCCGGGCCGGCGCGGAGCGTCTCGAGCAGCATGCCGACCAGGCCGCCGCGGTACACCGCGACGTACGCCAGCGCGCCCAGCGCCGCGAGGGTTCCAGCGGCGTGCAGCGCACGCGCCGCTCCGCGCGGCGAGGCGGCGCGGAGCCGCAGCCCGGACAGGGTTATCAACAACGCGGCGCCCGCGCACAGCTCGAGGATCGCGGCGCGCGGCGCCGGATCCTGCCGCGCGGAGAGGAGGGCGAGGACGCCCAGCACCGGAGTGACGATCCGCGCCTCGGCGGGCAGCGGCCAGAAGCGCACGGGCCCATGGCGCCGCAGCGATGCGGCCAGGAGCCCCGCGACGACCACCGCCAGGCCGCCCGCCGCCCAGGCCAGGCGCTGACGGACCCTCAGCGCCTGCGTCGACCGCGCCGAGACGCGGGCCATCTCACGCACCGCCTGGTCCCGCGCCCCCTCCGCCTTCGCGTACCACTCCAGCGCCTCGCCATATCGCCTGTCGTGCGCCGCGGCATCGCCCATCCCCATCCAGCTGCGCTCCACCCAGACCGATCCGGGATGGTCCCTCCCTACCCGCTCGAACCACCCTCGCGCCCGGTCGACCTCTTGCAGCGCCAGCCACGCGCTCCCCATCCAATACTCAGCCCGGTCATGGTCCAGAAATTCCCCTTCGACGATCAGCTGCTCCACCCGCGCCAACGTCTCGCGCGGCTCCCTCTGCGGATACGTCCGCAAGAGGTAGAGGAATCGCTGTTGCCTCTCCGTCGAACCAGGAATCGCAGTCGCTGTCGTTGTCGCAGTCGCTGTCGTTGTCGCAGTCGCTGTCGTTGTCGCTGTCGTTGTCGCTGTCGTTGTCGCTGTCGTTGTCGCTGTCGTTGTCGCTGTCGTTGTCGCAGTCGGTGTCGCCGTCGCAGTCGGTGTCGCCGTCGGACTGAAGGCCCCAACCGCGGCAAGAACTGCGGCGCAGATCACTCCGCCCACCTCCGTCCCTTCTTCTTCTCCCCCTCCCTCCTCTTCTCCTGCAGCCTCC
>DASWGI010000254.1:0-35869 GCA_036393835.1 Myxococcales bacterium
CCCGCCGGGGAAGGCGTAGAACCCACCCGCGAAGCGGAGCTGCTCGCCCCGCCGGACCCAGAACACTTCGAGGCCTTCCGCGCCCCGCCGGTGCAGCACCACCGTCGCGGCGGGCCGCACCGCGGCCGGAGGTCCGCTTGCCATCCCGTCTCCCTTGCGCGTACTGGCGCTATCCGCTAAGCCAACTGCCGCCATGTTCTACCTCGTTCCCCGTCCCAACCTCGATCACCCGCGCCGCGGAAGCCCGCGGATGTTCAGGGTCGACTGGGTCGAGAAGTATTTCTCCCGCGTGCGCCCCTGGCACGTGGTGCTCCTCTGGGGGCCGTACACGGCGTGGCTGCTCGTGCACGGAGCGCGCGATGCGCAGCTGTCGCGCGGGGCGCTCCTCGGCATGTTCGCGCTGGGCGTGTTCGGCTGGACGTTCCTCGAGTACGTCCTGCACCGCTGGGTCTTCCACTGGAAGCCGGACGGCCGGGTCGAGTGGCAGCGCGACGCCTCGTGGCTGATCCATGGCATCCACCACGACTACCCCTACGACCCCGACCGTCTGGTGATGCCGCCCACGGTGACCGCGATCATCGCGCTCCTGCTCTGGTTCCCGCTCAAGGCGGCGCTGGGCGTGCACCTGCACTACCCGTTCTTCGCGGGCCTGGTCGCCGGATACGTCTGGTACGACCTGACGCACTACTACCTGCACCACGCGGTGCCCCGCACCGCGGTCGGGAAGTGGATGCGCAAGTACCACCTCGTCCATCACTTCCAGACGCCCGCCGTGCGGTACGGCATCACCTCACCGCTGTGGGACCACGTCTTCCGGACCTATCCGCGCGACCGCTACCAGCGCGCGTCCGAGACCGAGATCGAGGCAGGAGCGTAAACGATCGGCTGGGAGCGCGCGGCTGGCGGTTTGCGGGTCGGTGCGTCCGCCATCCTGTCGCTGCCCGTCGCGTGCGCGACCGCGCAGCATCCGGTTCGCAGGAGCGCGGACGAGCCGCCTCGCGAGCGCGAGACCGAGGCCCGGGCGCGATTCGCCGAGTTGGGCTGCAGGCCGGCGCTGTCCGCCCTCTTCCCCGGGCTGGGGCAGATGTCGTGCGGCCGGCCCGCGGAAGGCGCCGGTCTCGCGATGCTGGGCGCCGCGGAGCTGGGAACCGGCATCGCGGCGGGCGCCTCGCGCGGTTTCTTCAGCGCCGCATCCCAGGTGCCGCTGCTCGCGTACGCCGACCTCCTCACCGCCTCGGCGATGGACGTGGTGCTCGACGCGCAGCGCGCGGAGCGCCTCCGCTTCGTCCCGCAGGAGACCTTGCCCGAGCTGCTGCGCGCCCCCTTCGAGCCGCGCGTCCTCGCCCGGCCGGCGGTCTGGGGCGGCGTTCTGGGAGCGCTCGCCGCCAGCCTCCTCCTCTCGCGCCTGGTGGACGGCCCGCTCGATACGCGCAACTTCGGCACCGAGCCGGTGCTGTTCGGCACGCAGCTCCACGACGCGGTGGGGTATCCGCTGGCAGGCGCCATCGGGGCCGCGCTCTTCGCGCACGTCGCGGTGGCCGAGGAGACCGCCTTCCGCGGCCTGCTCCAGTCCGGCTGGGCGCGCGCGACGGACGAGACCCGCGGATGGGCATATTCCTCGCTCGCGTTCGGGCTTCTGCACGCCGGCAACCTGCCGTTCATCGACGCGCGGGACCGCGCCAAGTACCTGTATGCCGGCGTTCCGTTCATCACCGTGCTGGGGGGCTATCTGGGCCTGACCTACCGCGAAGCCGGCTACGAGCTGGCCACGCCGGTGGCCATCCATTTCTGGTACGACTTCCTCGTCGAGGCGATCGACTTCCTCGCGGACCCGAAGAGCTCGCCTCTGTCGATGAGGCTCGGCTTCGCCTTCTGAGCGGCGCGGTAGGCGGCTCGCCGCCGCTTCAAGCCCGCGGCGGAATCAGCGACAATGACAGGCGTGCTTGCGCTCCTGCTCGCCTCGGTCGCCGCCGCGCCTGCAGCGGACGTGGCCCGGGCCGTGGAGCAGGTCTACACCGCCGGCGAGTACCAGACCGAGCTCCCCGCCGGAGCGCCGCTGGTGGACTCGGCGACATCGCATCCGGATCGCCTTCCGGCGGAGCAGCTGCTGCTCGACCTGGGACCGCTGGCCGAGGTGCTGCGCCTCTTGGTCTGGGCAGGGGCCCTGGTCGGCGCGGTGCTGGCCCTGGTCTACGTCGCGCAACGGCTGTTCCCCGGCGCGCTCGGTGACCCCGCCCTCGAGGAGCCGGCCGAGGAGCCTGCGCCCGCGCTGTCCGACGCGCCGCTGCGCGACGCGCAGGCTCTCGCGCGGGAGGGGCGGTTCGCGGAAGCGATCCACGTGCTGCTCTTGAGGACCTTCGAACAGCTCTTGCGCGCCCGAGGAATCTCCGTCGCGCCGGGATGGACCAGCCGCGAAGTCGTCGAGCGCGCCTCCTACCCGGGCCAGGCGCGCGAGGCGCTGGCGGGCCTGGTCAGCGCGGTGGAGACGTGCACGTTCGGCGGGCAGCCGGCTTCGGAAGACGACTACCGGCTCTGCGCCGATCGCTACCGCCACCTCGCCGCCGCGCTGGGAGGTGCCGCTTGACCTCGGCAGTGCCCTTCCGGCGCGCAGCGCTCGTCGGGCTGGTCGCGCTGTCGGCGGCGTCGCTCCTGGGCGGGTTGCTGCTGGCGATCCTCGCTCCCGAGGACAAGGGGCCGCGCAGCCTGGTGCGCCCCACCGCGCGCGGTCGCGGAGCGCTCGGCCACCGCGCCTTCGTCGAGCTGCTGCGCCGCCTGGACGTCCGCGCGGTGGTGGGTGGCGCCTCCCGTCCCGAGCCGGGGACGGCGCTGGTCGTCGCCGAGCCGTCGCTCAGCCACGAGCGCGGTCCCGCCGAAGGCGCCCGCCTCCGGCAGCTGCTGCAGGCCGCGCCCCGCGCGCTGCTCGTCCTTCCGAAGTGGACGGGAAAACCCGACCCCGCCCGGCGCGGGTACCTCGCTTCCGCGGAGCTGCTGCCCGCGGCGGCTCCGGCCGAAGTGCTGGCCGCAGCGGGCATCGAGGGCGAGGTGGCGCGCGCCGCCGAGTCGATCGCCGGCAGCGCGTGGTCGGGCGAGTTGCACGGCGTGCCTGACCTGCGCTCCGCGCAGCTGGTGGTCAGCAAGGACCTGCAGCCCGTCCTCGCCTCCAACGGCCGGCTGCTGGTCGGGGAGAGATCGACCCCCGGCGGGAAGCTGCTGGTGCTCACCGACCCCGACCTGCTCTCCAACCACGGGCTGCGGCGCGGCGACGACGCCAGCCTGGCGGTCGCGTTGATCGAGCGCCTCCGCCAGGGTGGCCCGGTCCGTTTCGACGAGTCGTTCCACGGCGGCGCGCACGACGAGGGGCCCTGGCGCGCCCTGCTGCGCTTCCCGCTCGCGCTCGCCGTCCTGCAGGCGCTCCTCGCGGGCGGCCTCCTGCTGTGGGGCGGCATGCGCCGCTTCGGGGCGCCGCTGCCCGCCGATCCGCCGCTCGCCGCGGGAAAAGCGGCGCTGATCGACAGCATGGCGGAGCTGCTGCGCTTCGGCGGACACTCCGCCCATGCGCTGGATCGCTACCTGCGCAGCTCCCTGCAGGAAGTGGCCGCTGCCCTCCACGCGCCCGGCGAGCTGCGCGGGGGCGCGCTCGACGCATGGCTGGATCGGGTGGCCGCGCGCGTCCGCGTTCCTGGGATCGAAACGCTGCGTCGCGAGGTGGGGCGCGCGTCCAGCTCGCCCGCCGCGCTGGTGGAGACGGCGCGGCGCATTCACCTGTGGAGGACGAGGATGCTGCATGGATCCGAATGAGGTCCGGGCCGTCTGCCAGGGAGTCCGCGAGCAGGTGCGGCGCGTGGTCGTCGGACAGGATGCGGTCGTCGACCTGCTGCTCGCCGCGCTGCTGTCCGAGGGGCACGTGCTCCTCGAAGGCGTGCCGGGGACGGCGAAGACGCTCATCGCGCGCGGCTTCGCCGCCGCGCTGCGCCTCTCCTTCAACCGCATCCAGTTCACGCCCGACCTGATGCCGGGGGACGTCATCGGCACCAACCTGTTCAACTTCCAGACCAACCAGTTCGTCCTCAGCAAGGGGCCCGTCTTCACCGAGCTGCTGCTCGCCGACGAGATCAACCGGACGCCGCCCAAGACGCAGGCGGCGCTGCTGCAGGCGATGCAGGAGCGCACCGTCACCATCGACGGCCGCACCCACCGGCTCGGCTCGAGCTTCCTGGTCATCGCCACCCAGAACCCGATCGAGCAGGAGGGCACGTATCCGCTGCCGGAGGCGCAGCTCGACCGGTTCCTCTTCAAGGTGGTCGTCGACTACCCCAGCCGCGACGAGGAGCGCGAGATGGTTCGCTTGCACGGGCATCGCACCGCGCTCCCCTCGCTGGAGGAGTTCGGCATCGAGACCGTGGCCGGGCCGCAGGAGCTCCTGGAGATGCGGCGCCTCGTCGCCGGGATCCGGCTCTCGGAAGAGGTGGTCTCCTACGTGGTCGATCTGGTCCGCGAGACGCGCGGCCGCTCGCAGTTCATCGCGGGGGCCTCGCCCCGCGCGGCCAACATGCTGGCCACCGCAGCGCGCGCCTGGGCGGTGCTGCAGGGCCGCGACTACGTGATCCCGGACGACGTGAAGCAACTCGCGCAGCCGACGCTTCGCCACCGACTGGTGCTGGCTCCGGGGGCGGAGATCGAGGGGACCACCACCGAGTCCGCGCTGCGGCAGGTGCTCGACCAGGTGCCGGCGCCCCGATGATCCGGCCGACCCGCGCCGCCATCCTGCTCGCCGCCGCGGGGGTTGCGGTGGCGCTGCTCCCCGCCTTCGTCTCGCCGGGGCTGTGGCGCGTCTGGGTCGCGTACCTCGCTTCCGCCGCGCTGCTGGCCGGCGCCGACGCGCTGCTCGCCGTTTCGCCGCGGTCGCTGCGCATCTCCGCGAGCGCGCCGCCGCTCCTCTACATCGGCGACGATCCGGGCGAGCTGCGGATCTCCGTCGCCGCGCCGGAAGCCTGGCGAGGAGCGCTTGCGCTGTGCGATCTCGACCCGCTCTTCGCCCCGCAGGCAGAGCAGGCGGTCTCGCCCGGCGTCCCGCTCGCAGTGCCGCTGTTGCCGGTGCGGCGAGGCGATGCGCGCCTGCAGGCGCTCTGGCTGCGCTGGCGTGGCCCCCTCGGCCTGGTCCAGCGCGAGCTGCGCCACCCGCTCGGCCTCGCCGTCGCCGTCGCGCCCAACGTGCGCGCCGTGCGCGCGACCGCGCTACGCTTCTTCGGCGCCCGCCAGTTCCTCTCGGGCATCAAGGTCGAGCGCTACAGCGGAGACGGCTCCGAGTTCGAGGCGCTGCGCGAATACCAAGCGGGCCTCGATCACCGGGCGATGAACTGGAAGGCCTCGGCGCGTCACCGCAAGCTGCTTTCCCAGGAGTTTCGCGCCGAGCGAAACCACCAGGTGGTGCTCGCCATCGACACGGGCCACCTGATGCGGGAGCCGCTGGCGGGGATCCCGCGCCTGGACCACGCCATCAACAGCGGTCTCTTGCTCTCCTACTTCTGCCTGCGCACCGGCGACCGGGTGGGGCTCTTCGGATTCGACGAGAAGGTGCGCTGCTTCGCCGAGCCGCAGGGCAACGTGCAGGCGTTCCCGCGCCTGCAGCGGCTGAGCGCGTCGCTCCAGTACAGCTCCAGCGAGACGAACTTCACGCTCGGCCTCGCCGAGTTGGCCACCCGGCTGCGGCGCCGCTCGCTGGTCGTGCTGCTCACCGAGTTCACCGACACCATCGGGGCGGAGCTGATGCTGGAGAACGTCGACAGGCTCTCGCGGCGCCACCTGGTCCTGTTCGTGGCGCTGCGTGACGCCGGGCTGGACGAGCTGGCGGACCGCCGCCCCGGATCGCTCGCCGACCTGCACCGCGCGGTGGTGGCCCAGGACCTGGCGCGGGAGCGGGACCTGGTCCTGCGGCGCCTCCGCCGGCTGGGCGTGCACACCATCGACGCGCCGCCCTCCTCGGTGTCGGTGCAGCTGCTCAACCGGTACCTCGAGATCAAGCGCCGGGAGCTGGTCTGATGCTGCGGCTCAAGAGCTACGAGTTCCGCCGCGAGCGCGAGCGCGGCTGGCGCGAGCTGGAGGACTTGCTCGCCCGCGCCGACGAACGGGGCGTCGCCGGCCTCTCCGCCGCGGAGCTCGCGCGCCTGCCGCTGCTCTATCGGTCCGCGCTGTCGTCCTTGAGCGTGGCGCGCGCCATCTCGCTCGACCGCAACGTGGTCGACTATCTCGACGGGCTCGCCGCTCGCGCCCACTTCGCCGTCTACGGGGTCCGCCAGCACCTGCGCGATTCGGTGCGCCAGTTCGCCGCCGCGCGCTTCCCGCGGGCCGTCCGCGGCATCCGCGCGCACCTGTGCCTCGCAGCGCTGTTCCTGGCCTTGGGAATGGCTACGGCCGCGGTGCAGGTGGTGGACGACCCGGAGCGGTTCCACGCCTTCGTCGCCGACGAGTACGCCCAGGGTCGGGATCCGTCCGCGACTACCGAGGAGCTGCGCGCCGCGCTCGAGCACGACGCAGGCGGCGCCGAGGCCCAGCTGGCGGCGTTCTCCAGCTTCCTCTTCAGCCACAACGCGCGGATCGGCATGCTCGCCTTCGCGCTCGGCTTCGCCGCCGGCGTGCCGGTGTTCCTGCTCACCTTCCTCAACGGGCTGGTCCTGGGAGCGTTCGCCGCGCTGTACGGCGGCCGCGGCCTGTCCCTGCAGTTCTGGGGATGGATCCTGCCGCACGGCGTGACCGAGATCCTCGCGATGCTCTTGTGCGCCGCCGCCGGCCTGGCGATCGCGGAAAGCCTCGTCTTCCCCGGCCGGCACACCCGGCTGCGTAACCTGGCGCTGCGCGGCCGCGAGGCCGGCGTGGTCGTGGTCGGTGCGGTGGTCATGTTCCTGATCGCCGGCTGCATCGAAGGCGTCTTCCGGCAGCTCGTGCATTCCACGCCGATCCGCTACGCGGTGGCGCTCTCCACCGCCGCGGCGTGGACGTTGTACTTCACGCTGGCGGGGAGGAGGGAGGCGTGATCTTCGGCGGTGCGCGGCGCGACCGCGACCTCGTCACCCCCGAGGGCGTCCCGCTGCGCTTCACGCTCGCGGGCGCCGGGGACCGGCTCGCCGCGTTCCTCATCGACCTGACGTTCGTGTCCATCGCCTCGGTCGCCTTCGGCATCGCGCTCATGACGATGCTGCTCCGCCGGGATGCGTTCGATCACCTGGTGGTCGCCGCGATCCTGCTGGCCTCGTTCCTCCTCCGCAGCTTCTACTTCATGTGGTTCGAGATCCGCTGGCACGGCATGACGCCGGGGAAGCGGCTCCTCGGCATCCGCGTCATCGATTCTTCCGGCGGCCCACTGACCCCGCAGGCGGTGATCGCCCGCAACCTGCTCCGCGACGTGGAGTTCTTCCTACCGATCTCGCTGTTGGTGGCGCCCCAGACGGTCTGGCCGGGCGCGCCGGCGTGGGCGGCGGAGCTGGCTGCGCTGTGGGCGGTCGCGTTGGGGCTCCTGCCGTTGTTCAACTCCGACCGGCTGCGCCCCGGCGATCTGGTGGGCGGCACGCTGGTGGTCCTCGCCCCGCGCGTGCTCTTGCTCGACGACCTCGGAGCGCACAGGGTCGGGCGGGCGGCGATCCCTGCTCCGGCGGCCCACGCGTTCACCGACGAGCAGCTCGACGTCTACGGCATCTACGAGCTGCAGACGCTCGAGGCGGTCCTCCGGCGCGGCGGCGGCGAGAGCAATCGCGAGGCGCTCTCCGCCGTCGCCGAGCGCATCCAGCGCAAGATCGGCTGGGACGCGTCGCGCAAGGATCCTCCGTACTGGTTCCTACGCGACTTCTACGCGGCTTTGCGCGCGCGGCTGGAGAGCCGCATGTTGCTGGGGAAGCGCCGCGAGAGCAAGGCGCCCGCACGACGGTGAGTCAGTCGAACACCGCCGCCAGCTGCTCGATGTCGATGCCTTCCTTGGCGACGCGCAGCTGGTAGTAGCCGACGCCGGAGAACACGGCCGTCAACGAGCCGACGATCGCGTTGGGGACCACGCTGACGAGCGTCGTCTGCAGCGGTCCCGAGATGCCCCGAAACACGACGGCTGCAGCGCCGCCGATGAGCATGCCCAGGAGCCCGCCCACCAACAGGATTCCAAAGATGTGCCAGCGATAGCCCTCGGCCAGCTTCCGGCTACGGGACAGCGACCCAGACACGCCGGTCCCCTCGACGACGGCGGCGGGGATCGCGACGTAGTAGCTGCAGGCCTTCACGATCCCGGGAACGACCAAGAGGAGGGAGAAGAGCATCACGATGACGGCGGCCCCGAAGGTAGCGCCGAGGATGCGCCACAGCGCTCGGATCGCCACCCGCAGCGAGTCGCCGAAGCTGGCCCGGTTGCCCCGGAGCTGCTCGAACACGCCCCTCACGACCGCGCCGCTCACGATGGCTCCGATGATCGCCTGCAGCACGATGGCGCCGAGGGTGGTCACGAAGAAGGACTTGGGATCCTTCGGATCCGCGGTAGGGATCAGGAGCAGCGGCAGGTAACAGACGAAGCTCACGCCGAAGAACAGCGGCAGGTTGGCGATCCAGACGGAGAATCCTCGCGAGAGGACCGTGCCGGCGGTGAAGCCGGGGCTCGCTTCGAGGACTGGCGCGGGGAGGGGCGTGCCGGGTGTCTGCATCCCGGCATGGTCGCAGACACGCGCCGCCCCGTGCAAGGTCAGGGCTGCTGGTACACGACAGCACCCCCGACCACCGTCAGCGCCGGCTTCGCCTGCAGGATCTGCTCCGGCGGCACCGTGAGCAGGTCGCGCTCCCACACCACCAGGTCCGCCAGCTTTCCCGGCTCGAGCGTTCCCTTCGCATCCTCCTGGAACTCCGCGTACGCGCTGGACGCGGTGTACAGCGCGATCGCCTCCTCCATCGAGAGCCGCTGCGACGGCAGCCAGCCGCCGGGCGGCGTCCCGGGCTTCTCGCGGCTCTGCCGGGTGACGGCGCTGTACAGGCCCTCCACCGGGTCGAGCGGCTCGACGGCGAAATCCGTCCCGAACGCCACTCGGGCAGAGGCATCGAGCAGCCTGCGCCAGGCGTACGCCCCTTCCTCGGCGCGCGCGTGCCCGATGCGGACCTCCGCCCAGCGCATGTCGCTGGTGGCGTGCGTCGGCTGCATGCTGGCGATGGCGCCCAGCCGCGCGAACCGCGGGATGTCCGCGGCGTCGAGCACCTGCGCGTGCTCGATGCGGTGGCGCGCGCCTCGCCGGCCGGTCGTGGCCGCGGCCCGCTCGATGGCGTCCAGCACCTCGCGGTTGGCGGCGTCGCCGATGGCGTGCACGGCGACCTGCAGTCCGGCGCGATCGGCGGCCAGGACCAGCGCGTCCATCTCCGCCGGCCGGATGCGCTGGATGCCGCGCGTCGACGGGTCGTCCGAGTAGGGCTCCAGCATGTAGGCGGTGCGCGATCCGAGCGTCCCGTCGGCGTACGCCTTGAGCAGCCCGGTGCGCACCCACGCGTCGCCGGAAGCGGCCCGCTCGCCGCGCTGCTCCAGCGCACGCACGACCTCCATGGTGAGCGGAAGCCAGCCGTAGATCCGGACCGTGAGCCGTCCCTCGGCGCGCAGCGCGCCGTACACGTCCAGCTCCGCCGGCGTGACCTCGCTCTGCACGCTGGTGACGCCGGTGCGCGCGGCGAGGTCGAGCGCGGCGAGGATGCCGCGGCGCAGCTTGTCGGGCGCGGGCGGCGGCACGATCCGGGTCACCAGCTCCTGCGCCTTCTCCTTGAGGATGCCGGTGGGCGCACCGCGCGCGTCGCGCACGATCTCGCCGCCCGGCGGGTCGGCGGTGCGCGCGTCGATGCCCGCGAGCTGCAGCGCACGGGAGCTGGCCCACCCGGTGTGGCCGTCCACCCTGCGCAGGTAGACCGGATGCTGCGGCGAGGCGCGGTCGAGCGTCTCCTTCGTCGGCCAGCCGCCCGGGCCCAGCTCGGAGGCGCGCAGGCGCGTCTGGTCCCAACCGCGCCCGGTGATCCACTCTCCCGCCGCCGCCTTCGCCGCGGCGGCGCGTACGCGCGACTCGATCTCGGGCAGCGACGACGCGCCGCGCAGGTCCACCTCCAGCATCGACAGGCCGCCCGCGCCGAGATGGCAGTGCGCGTCGTTCATGCCGGGCGTGACGAGCCGGCCGCGCAGGTCCACCACCCGGGTCGAGGGGACGATCATCCGTTCGGCCTCGTCGCCCAGGGCGGCGACGCGGTCGCCGCGGATCGCGACGGCGGTGGACAGCTTCCCCGCCGCCACGAACACCTTCCCACCGCGCAGCACCAGGTCGGCTCCCGCGGGCGGGCGTCCCGGAGCCGAGGCGCAGGCGAGCGCGGACAGCGCGCACAGCAGGGAGCCTCTCACAGGGCCTTCTCCACCCAGCACACGTCCCAGTACTTGCCGAACTTGCGCCCCTGCTCGGTGAAATGCGCCACGCGCCGGAACCCGAACCGCTCGTGCAGCCGGATCGACGCGTCGTTGGGGAGCGTGATGCCCGCCAGCGCCCGGTGCACGTCCTCGCCGCGCAGCGCCTCGAAGAGCGCGGAGTACAATCGCGTGGCGATGCCCTTGCCCTGCTGGTCGGGCGCCACGTACACGGTGGTCTCGATCGACGTCTCGTACGCCCGCTTGTCCCGGAAGCGCAGGCTTCCCGCGTACCCGAGCAGCCGCGCCTCCTCGGCGACCAGCAGCCGGTACCGCCCCGCCGTGGCGAACTGCTCGAGCCACGGCCGCCGCGCCTCCACCGGGAACGGCTCGACGTCGAAGGTGCAGGGCGAGGTCGCCACGTAGCCGTTGTACAGCTCCACCAGGGCTGGCAGGTCCGCGGGAGCGGCAGATCGGATCCGCATGCGGGCAGTTTAGCCAGAGTACATGTCATAATGTGCGCGCTGTGAAAAAGATCAGCGCCGCCCTATCGGCGGCGACTGGTACATTCGCGCCCGGTGCACATCCGCGACCCCATCCACGGCGCCATCGAGATCACCCCGGACGAGCGAGCGCTGGTGGACAGCCCGCAGTTCCAGCGGCTGCGCAACGTGAAGCAGCTCGGCTTCGCCGACCTGGCCTTTCCCGGGGCGACCCATACCCGGTATGCGCACGGGCTGGGGGCGATGGCGGTGGCCACGCGCGTGTTCGACGCGCTGGCGCCGAAGCTCGAGCTGCAGTCGGCGGACCGCGACCGCTTCCGGCAGACGCTGCGCCTGGCGGTGCTGTTCCACGACCTGGGCCACGCGCCTCTCTCGCACGCCACCGAGCGCATCATGCCTCCGGCCGCCGAGCTGCGCGTGCCCGAGTGGACGCAGGAAGGCCGCCGCCGCGCGCCCGGGAGGCAGGCCGACCACGAGGACTACACGCTCAAGCTGGTGCTGGATTCCGGCCTCGCCGCGGAGCTGAACCGCCGCGGAGCGGACCCGGCGCATGTCGCGTCGCTGCTCTGCGGCCGCCCGCCGCCCGGCGGCAATCCGTTCCGCAGCGGCGGCCGGGACCTCTTGCCCATCCTGCGGCAGATCGTCAGCGGCGAGCTGGACGCCGACCGCATGGACTACCTGCAGCGCGACTCGTTCTTCACCGGCGTGAACTACGGGAAGTTCGACCTCGACTGGCTGGTGCAGAACCTGGAATCGGTGGAGCGCGACGGCCAGGTCCACCTCGCCTTGCAGCACCGGGCGGTGTTCGCGTTCGAGGACTTCCTGCTCTCGCGCTACCACATGTTCCTCTCCGTCTATTTCCACTACGCGTCGGTGGGCTACGAGGTCCTGCTCCAGCGCTATTGCGACACGAGCGGCGGCGAGTACCGGCTGCCCGCCGACGTCGACGAGTACCTGCAGCACGACGACGTCACGCTCATCGCCGCGCTGCGCGCCTCCAGCAATCCCTGGGCGCGCCGCATCGTGCGCAGGAACGGCTACCGCCTGCTGGTGGAGCTGGGGCCGTCGCTCGAGGGCGGCGCCACCGCGCAGCTCGAGGAGCAGCGCGCGCGCCTCACGGAGGCGGGCATCGACTCCTTCACCACGCTGTCCCGCGGCGTCCTCTCCACCTACGGGCGGGAAGCGACCCTGTGGGTGCGCTCGCCGCGCGGCGAGGTTCCCATCGCCGAGTACACGCCCCTCTACGAACGCTATGCCGAGGCGGCCAACCTCGCGCGCCTCTACGCTCCGCCGGAGCGCTTCGACGAAGCCCGCCGCGTCCTCGGTGTGTAGGCGCCTGCACTGCCAGTGTGGGCTCGGATCGGCGCGCAGGTAGGCGCACGGGCGCCGGTGTGGGCCTGCGGTGGCGAGCGAGCGGATGGTAGAGTGCCCGCCGTGGACGGCCTTCAAGAAAGGGTCCGGAAGCTCGGCGGCATCCTCGATGTCGCGAAGGCCCTGGTCGCCGAGCGCGATCTGGATCGCCTGCTCCAGCTGATCGTCCAGGCGGCGTCCCGCGTGGTGGAAGCGGATCGCTGCTCGCTCTTCCTCGTCGATCGCGAGCGCAACGAGCTGTGGAGCAAGGTCGCGCAGGGGGTCGGCACCCGCGAGATCCGGTTCCCCATGGGAAAAGGGATCGCCGGGACGGTGGCGCAGACCAACGTTCCGGTGAACATCCCCGAGGCCTACGCGGATCCGCGCTTCAACGCCGGCGTCGACAAGGAGACCGGCTACCGCACGAAGAGCATCCTTTGCGTCCCGATGCGGTCGCTGGAAGGCGAGGTGGTCGGCGTCCTGCAGGCGCTCAACAAGCGCGTCGACGGGGGATTCACCGAGGAGGACGAGGAGCTGCTCTCGGCGCTGGGCGGGCAGGCGGCGGCGGCCATCAACAACACCCTGCTGCACCACGAGATCGAGCAGCTGTTCGAGGGCTTCGTCCGCGCCAGCGTGGTGGCGATCGAGTCGCGCGACCCGACCACGGCCGGTCACTCCGGCCGGGTGGCGCGGCTCTCCGTCGGGCTGGCCGACGCGCTGCCGCGCGCGGCGACGTCGGCGGGGCGGTGGCGCGGGTCGCAGCTCTCCAACGACGAGCGGCAGGAGCTGCGCTACGCGGCGCTGCTGCACGACTTCGGCAAGGTCGGCGTCCGCGAGAACGTGCTGATCAAGGCGAACAAGCTGGAGCCCGGCGAGTTGGAGATCCTGCGCGGCCGCTTCGAGACGCTGCTCACGCAGGAGGAGCTGAACGCCGAGCGCCGCAAGGTGCAGGCGCTCCTGGAGAAGCCGAAGAAGGCCAAGGCGCTGATGACAGAGATCGACGCGCAGCTCGAGGCGCGCAGGCGCGAGCTGACCGGCATGTTCGAGTTCGTCCTCTCCTGCAACCGGCCGACCATCCTCCCGGAAGGCACCTTCGACCGGCTGGACGACATCGCGCGGCTCACCTATGAGAGCCCCCTCTCGCGCGAGAAGCGTCCCTTCCTGCGCGAGGACGAGGTGGTGAAGCTCTCCATCCGCAAGGGTTCGCTGACGGAGGTCGAGAGGCGCGAGATCGAGTCTCACGTCACCCACACCTTCCGCTTCCTGCAGCAGATCCCCTGGACGCGCACCCTCAAGCGCGTGCCGGACATCGCCTACGGACACCACGAGAAGCTGACCGGCGGCGGCTATCCGCGGAGCCTCAAGGAACCCGAGATCTCGTTGCCGACGCGGATGATGACCATCAGCGACATCTACGACGCGCTCACCGCCTCCGACCGCCCCTACAAGCGGGCGGTGCCCAAGGAGAAGGCGTACGACATCCTCGGCGACGAGGCCAAGCGCGGCGAGGTCGACAAAGACCTCCTGCGCGTCTTCATCGAGGCCAACGTGCCGGGCCGCGCCCCCGAGGAGCCCTAGTCGCCGCCGTATTCGGCGGCGCTAGCTTTTCCAGCGCGGACGCCGCGGAATGCGCTCTGGCGCCTTACCGCGCGGCCGTCTTGCGCGCCTTCTCGAACTCGTCGCCCGGCGTCCACTGCGGCATCGACGGGGCGTTCGCCACCCGCAGGCCGACCACTAGGTCGAGCTGGGCGTCCTGCACCGCGCCGGAGAGGTCCCAGTCGCCGTGGTACTCGTCGGTCACCTGGTGGTAGTCGCGCTTCTCGTACTGCTCCTGCACCTGCTGTCCCCATCCCGGCGGGCGTCCGACGAAGCTCGGCCCGCCTCGCGCGTACACGACCGGAACGCCGACGCGCGCCAGCTCGAACTGGTCCGAGCGGTAGAAGGCGCCGCGGTCCGGGAACGGGTCGCCGTGCACGGTCCGGCCCTGCTCGGCGGCCACCTCGCGCACCACCGCGTCGAGCGAGGACTTGCCCAGCCCGAGCATCGCCACGTCGGTGGTCCTCCCCCACTTGTTGACGCTGTCCGCGTTGATGTTGGCGGCGATGCGGCCGGTCGGCACCACCGGGTGCTGCGCGAACCACTTCGAGCCGAGCAGGCCCTGCTCCTCCGCGGTGACGAAGACGAAGAGCAGCGACCGCTTCGGCGGGGCCTCCTTCGCCGCCCGCGCGACCGACAGCATCAGGGCGCAGCCGGAGGCGTTGTCGAGCGCGCCGTTGTAGATGCCGTCCTTGCCCGGGGGCACGTTCGCGTCCCGGCCCAGGTGGTCCCAGTGCGCGGTGAATACCACCGCCTCGTTCTTGAGCTGCGGGTCGGTGCCGGGGAGCAGGCCCACCACGTTCGCGCTCGGGGTCACCTTGCGTTCGATGGGCATCTCGAACGAGGTGCGCACTCCCAGAGGGGCCGGCTGGAACGACTTCTGCTGCGCGGCCGCGCGCAGCTTGTCGAGGTCGAGGTTGGCCAGCCCGGCCAGCTTCTTCGCGCCGTCGTCCGTGACCCAGCCCTGGAACTGCATCCGGTGCTCGCTGCCCGGCGGCAGGTCGATGCGCGTCGAGTCCGCCGAGGCCGACAGCACCTGCCAGGGATACCCGGCCGAGGCGGTGGTGTGGATCACCAGCGCGCCTGCCGCGCCGTGCGCCGCCGCGGTCAGGTACTTGTAGTCCCAGCGCCCGTACCACAGGCGCACGCCCTCGCCCGCGAAGGGCGGGTTGAAGTTCAGGATGACCGCGATCTTCCCGCGCAGGTCGACGTCCTTGTAGTCGTCCCAGCCATATTCGGGCGCCACGATGCCGTAGCCGACGAACACCAGCTCCGCGTCCTTCACCCGGGCCACCTCGACGTGGGCGTCGGGGTCGATGCGCAGCTCGGATTCCACGCCGTTGAGCGCGCTCAGCTGCACCTGCCCGCTTGCGCCCTGGAAGGCGATCTGGCGCGGCGGGTGTCCGTGCAGCGTGATGAGCGGGACCGGCTGGAAGAACGAAGGCTGCGGCGAGTCGGGCGTGCCGGGGACGCCTGGCAGGTAACCCGCGCCTTCCAGCTCGGCGGCGAGGTACTTCACGGCGAGATCGGCGCCGGTGCTGCCCGGCTTGCGGCCCTCCATCAAGTCGTCGGAGAGGAAGCGCAGCGGTCCCGAGAGCGAGGCGGGCGTGATGCGGGCCATGGCGGCGCGCTCGGAGGCGCTGAAGCGCCCGTGGGCGCGGGCCGGCTGCGCCGCGGCGGGCGCTGGCTGCGCCGCGGCGGCGGGCTGGGTGGGTACGGCGAGGAGGACTGCGACGAGGGCGGACAGGGCGGAAAGTGGCATGGCGGCGCATCCTAGACGGATCCCGCGCTCCGTGCGCCAGGTAAAAGCGCAGCGCCGTCGAAACCGGCGCCGATCGTTCAGCCGGGGTCCGCGCCGGTGGCGACGGGCGCTCCGGGCTGGCTGCTCCAGTCGCTCCACGATCCGACGTACAGTTTGCCCCCGGGGAAGCCCGCCAGCTCCAGGGCGAGCAGCGTATGACAGGCGGTCACGCCGCTGCCGCAGGACGCGACCACCTCGGACGCCCGCCCGGCTCCGAGCCGATCGTAGAGGGCGCGCAGCTCCTCGGGCGGGCGGAAGCGTCCGTCCTTCAGGTTGCCGCTGAACGGCGCGTTCACGGCCCCGGGGATGTGCCCGGCGCGCTTGTCGACCGGCTCGGTCTCGCCCTGGTAGCGCTCCTGGGCCCGCGCATCCATCACCAGCGCATGCCGGGCAGAAGTCTCCTTGCGTCCGCCCAGGAGGCCGGCGACGCGTTCCCGATCCACCAGGCGCGACGTGTCCAGGCGCAGCGGGGGCGGCGGGACCGGGTCGATGCGCGGCTCGTCCCGGGTCACCAGCAGGCCCGCCTTGATCCACGCCGCGTAGCCGCCGTCGAGCACCGAGGCGCGCTCGTGCCCGTGGACGCGCAGCATGAACCACAGCCGCGCCGCCACCGAGCCGCTCCCGTCGTCGTACACGACTACATGGGTGCCGGGGGTCACCCCGATGCGGCCGAGGACGCGCGCGAAGTCCTCTGGCGCCGGGAACGGGTGGCGGCCCGGACCGCCGGGACGGGACAGGTCGCGCTCCATGTCGACGTAGACCGCGCCGGGGACGTGCCCGGCGCGGTACTTCTCCAGGGCCGCCGGGCCCGACAGGGCCCAGCGCAGATCGACGATGCGGACCGATCCGGGCGGTTGCCGCGCCAGCCAATTCGAGTCCACCAGCGCTTGCGTGTCGGACATGCGCCTTCCTCCTGCTCCCTGCCGTGTCTTGACTCCTACCCACCTGGCCGGGGGAAGCAAACTAGCTGGCCCGGCCATCCGAAACATGCCAGAACCGCGGTCCCGGGGGTCCAGGGTGTTCATGTCGGGAGACGGGGTGTCGACGGGGTCCGAGGTCGAGCGACTGCTCGTGGTCGACGACGAGGGCCCCATCCTGCACGCGCTCCAGCGGACCTTCGAGGCGGCCGGCTACGAGGTGACCGCGTGCCTGGACCCGGCCGAGGCGCTCGACCGGCTCAAGGAGAAGCCCTACCAGGTCCTCTCCGCCGACTACATGATGCCCGGGATGACCGGTGCCGAGTTCCTCGCCCGCGCCCGCGCCCTGCAGCCGGAGACGATCCGCATCCTCATCACCGCCGCCCACGACTTCTCCGCGGCGGTGGACGCGATCAACAACGGCGAGATCTTCCGCATCCTCGCCAAGCCCTGGAACCGCGTCGAGCTGCTGGGCACCGTGCGGCAGGCGTTCGACACCTACGCTCTGCGCGAGAAGAACCGGCAGCTGACCGCGCTGGTGCAGAAGCAGAACGGCGAGCTGGCCGACCTGAACAAGGGGCTGGAGAAGCTGGTGCAGGAGCGCACCACCAACCTGCTCGACGGCATGGTGGCGGTGCTCGACTACCGGGACACCGAGACGCAGTGGCACTCGCGCCGCGTGTCGCGCTTCACCCGGCGGATCGCCGAGCAGCTGGGCGTCTCCGACGAGCGCGAGCTGCGCACCATCGAGATGGGGTCCCTCCTGCACGACATCGGCAAGATCGGCGTGCGCGATGCGGTGCTGCTCAAGCCCGGTCCGCTCGACCAGGAGGAGTGGGTCGAGATGCGCGAGCACCCGCGGCTCGGATGGGCGCTCTTGCAGCGCATCGAGTTCCTGCGCGAGGCGAGCGAGATCGTGCTGCAGCACCAGGAGCGGTACGACGGCAGCGGGTATCCCGCCGGGCTCAGGGGCGACGCCATCGTGCTGGGCGCGCGGCTCTTCGCCGTGGCCGACACCTACGACGCGATCACCTCGGACCGGCCCTACCGGCGCGCGCAGCCCCACGCGGCCGCCGTCACCGAGATCCAGCGCGTCTCCGGGACCCAGCTCGACCCGCGGGTGGTCGATGCCTTCTGCGCGGTCCCCGAATCGGACTGGGTGAGCATCCGCGGCGAGGTGGAGCAGATCTCCTTGCTCGAGGCCCAATGGGGCTGGACGCCGCCCCGCCGCGTCTTCGACCTGATCCACGACGCCGCCAGCAAGCAGAAGGCCGCCCGCTCCGACCCGCCTCCTCCGCTCGACCTGGCCGCCATCAAGGCCTGACCCCGCCTCCCGTCAGGGGGCGAGGAGGAACCAGCACTTGAGGTAGTCGGTTTCCGGGACGCCGACCAGCGATGGGTGATCGCGCGCGGCCCCGCGGCGCTCGAGGAGCTGCAAGGGGCGCTTCGCCTCCTGCGCTGCCCACTCGATCACCTCGCCGAAGAGCTGCGGCGTCACCTTCCCGGAGCAGGAGCAGGTGACGAGCACGCCGTCCGGGGCGAGCAGCCGCACGCCGCGGTAGTTGATCTCCTTGTAGACGCGGAGCGCACCTTCCAGGCCCTCGCGCCGCTTGGCGAAGGCCGGCGGATCGAGCACCACCACGTCGAACTTGCGGCCCTCCTTGTCCAGCGCGCGCAGCTGCTCGACGGCGTTGGCCGCCCGCACTTCGACGTTGCGCAAGCCGTTGCGGGCGGCGTTCTCGCGCGTGCGCGCGACCGCCCCCGCGTCCTGATCGATGGCGAGCACGCGCGCCGCGCGGCGGGCGAGCTGCAGCGCGAACCCGCCGTGGTAGCAGAACGCGTCCAGCGCCTCGCCCCGCGCCAGCTCGCCGGCGCGGAGGTGGTTCTCGCGCTGATCCAGGTAGCCGCCGGTCTTGTGGTCCTCGAGCAGGTTTACCCGGAGGTCGAGCTCGCCCTCCCGGTACGCGGCGACCATCGGGCCGCCGCCGAGCAGCACCTCGGTCCGGCGAGGGAGCATCTCGAAGTCGCGCGAGCTGCCGTCGTCGCGCGCCACCACCGCGCGGGCCCCGCAGGCTTCCGCCGCCAGGCGGGCGAGCGAATCGCGGCGGACCTCGGCCCACTCGGCGAGGTGCTGCACGGCGAGGAGGTCTCCGTAGCGGTCGGCGAAGTACCCCGGGAGCAGGTCCGCCTCGCCGTGCACCGCGCGGAAGGCGTCCGCGCCCGGGAAGAGCGCCCGGCGCCGCGCCACCGAGCGCTCGATGCGGCCGCGCAGGAACGCGTCGTCGAGCGGCTCGTCGCGCCTGCTCAGGATCCGCAGCGCGATCGGCGACCGCTCCGCCCAGAACGCCTTGGCGACGAAGTTGCCGCGCGCGTCCAAAAGGCGCACCTCCGCGCCGGAGGCGAGCCCCGGCGGGGCTTCCTTCACGTCCGCGCGAAAGATCCACGGATGGCCGGCGCGAGCGCGCGCGGCGCCCCGCGCGGACAGGGTCACATCTGGGACCTGGGCGCCCACGGCGGCGCACTGTCGCACACCTCGAAATGAAGCGAAGCGCGGCGGCTCCGGGTTAATCTGCCGTCGTGACTTCTCCGGACGGTTCCGCGCCGCTGAAGGCCCTCCCGGGAGGGGAAGATCGCGATCGACTCTCGCCGCTCGGGCCGGCCGAGGCGGGCCGGCTGGCGAAGGCGCTGGAAGCGAACGTCGCTCGCGCGCTGCGCGGAAAGCGGGAAGTGATCGAGCTGTCGCTCGCGGCGCTGGCGGCGTCCGGGCATCTGCTCCTGGAGGACGTGCCGGGCGTGGGGAAGACGACGCTGGCGCACGCGCTGGCGCGCTCGCTGGACCTTTCCTTCTCGCGCATCCAGTTCACCAACGATCTGTTGCCCGGGGACATCACCGGCGTTTCGGTCTTCGACCAGCGCGGCGGGCAGTTCGTGTTCAAGCCGGGCCCGCTGTTCGCCCAGCTGGTGCTGGCTGACGAGATCAACCGCACCACGCCGCGGACGCAGAGCTGCCTGCTGGAGGCGATGGCGGAAGGGCAGGTCTCGGTGGACGGCGCGGCGCGCGCCTTGCCCTCGCCCTTCCTGGTGCTCGCCACGCAGAACCCGCACGAGCATGCCGGGACCTATCCGCTGCCCGAGTCGCAGCTGGACCGCTTCCTCCTGCGCCTGCCGCTCGGCTATCCCGCTCCCGAGGTCGAGCGCGAGCTGCTCCTCGGCGGCGGCACCGAGGACGAGCTGCACCAGCTGGAGCCGGTCGCCTCGGCGCACGAGGTGCGCAGGTTGCAGCTCGGGGTCGAGCGGGTCCGGGTGGCGGGCGAGATCGCCGATTACGTGCTGGCGCTGGTCGCCGCGACGCGCGGATCGCAGCTGCTCTCGCTCGGCGTGTCTCCGCGAGGCGCGCTGTCCCTGCTGCGCGTCGCCCAGGCGCGCGCGCTGCTGCGCGGCCGCGGGTACGTGGAGCCGGACGACGTGAAGGAGCTGTGCGTGCCTTGCCTGGCGCACCGGGTGGTGCTGGCCGGCCGCGCGGCGCCCGCGGGCGAGGTGGAGCGCCAGTCGGCGGAGCGGGTGATCCGGGAGCTGGCGGAGCAGGTCCGGGCGCCCGAGTGAACCCGGCGGCAGCCGCCGCGCAAGAGGGTGCCCGCGCGGCGGTGCCGGCGTGGAGGCGCCGGCTCAGCTTCACGCGGCTGGGGCGCTGGTACGTCGCGCTCACCATCGGCATCGGGCTCGCCGCCATCAACACGGGCAACAACCTCCTCTTCCTGGTTCTCGGGCTGCTGCTCTCCAGCATCGTCGTCTCCGGCCTGCTCTCGGAGACGTCCCTGCGGGGCGTGCGGGTTACGCGCAGGCTGCCGGCGTCGGCGTCGGTGGGCGCTCCCGCGCTGGTGGGGCTGGTCGCGCGCAACGGGAAACCCCGGGCGCCCTCGGTGGGCCTGACGCTGCGCGAGAAGGGCGGGGACGTCGCGGGGCACGGGCTCTTGCTGCTCCTCGGCGCGGGCAGGACGGAAGAGGTCTCGTACCGGTTCACGCCGGAGCGGCGGGGGCTGCACCGGTTCGACCAGCTCGAGGTGGCGACGCGCGCCCCGTTCGGGCTGTTCGAGAAGTCGCGGCCCCTCGCGGCGCCGGCGGAGCTGGTGGTGTTCCCCCGGCGGATCGCGCCGCCCGCGCGGGAGCCGCGGCAGCTCGCGCGCGAGGGCGAGCGGTCGACCGGCCGGGCGGGGCATGGGCTGGAGGTGCACGCTCTGCGCGACCACCGCCCCGGCGAGGACGCGCGCAGCATCCACTGGCGCTCCTCGGCGCGCGCGGGGAAGCTCATCGGGATCGACCGGGAGCAGGAACGGCGGCGGCAGGTCTGCGTCGTGCTCGATCACCGGCGCGCCTCGGGGGCGGCCCTCGAGACGGCGGTCGAGCGCGCGGCGGCGCTGTTCGAGCGCGAGCTGGACGCCGGCGCGGACGTCTCGCTCGCGCTCTGCGGCGAGCGGCTCGCGCCCGGATCGGGCGAGCGCCACCGGCTGGCCGGCCTGACCCTGCTGGCGCTCCTGGAAGCGGCGGCCGGCGTCCCGGCGCCGGTTCCCGATCCCGGCGCCTCCGTGCTGGAGGTGCTTCCGTGATCGGCGCGCTGCGCGGGACGACGCTGCTCGCGGCGCAGCGCTGGGCGGGGTCGCTGGCGCTGGCGGCCGCCTTCGCCGCGTGCGCGGTGAGCGGCGAGATGGGCGCCCCGCTGGTGGTGCTGTTCCCGGTGGCGCTCCTGGCCGCGCCGCTGCTGCAGCGGCACGTCGCCCTCCGCTATCAGTGGGCGTGGACCGGGTTGCTCGCGCTCGCGCTGATCGTCCAGGGCGCGCAGGTAATCTCGGGGCGCCTGGACGTGGTGCTCGCCGCGACGCAGTTCGCCGTTCTCCTCGCCGTGCACCGCCTGTGGCATCGCGGGGGGCGGCGCGACGAGCAGCTGCTCCTCCTGCTCTCGGTGCTCCTCATCTGCGCCGGCGCCGCGCTCTCCGCGGAGCTGCTCTTCGGCCTCTGCTTCCTCCTCTATTCGGTCGCCGCCACCTGGGCGCTCGCCCTCACCTGGCTGCGATTCGAGATCGAGGCGGCGCGCAGCCCGGAGCAGGCGGCGACGCTGCTTCAGGGGCGCCGGCTGGTGACGCCCGCGGTGCTAGGCGCCCTGGCGGCGCTGGCGCTGGCGGGTCTCCTGGGCTCGGCGGCCATCTTCGTCGCGTTCCCGCGGGTCACCATCGGTGGCCTGCGGCGCGCCTCGTCCGCGATTCCGATCGCGGGCCTGGGCGACCAGATCGACCTTTCGCGGCACGGCGTGATCGCCGACGACCCTCGCGTCGTGCTGCGGGTGCGGCTCGACCCCCCGCCGGCGCCCGGTGGGGAGCTGCCGATGCGCTGGCGGGCCCGCGCGCTCGAGGTGTGGACCGGTCGCGGGTGGCGCGCGCGCTCGGACGGGTGGGGCGGCGGGAGCTGGCTCTCGCCGATGCCGCGCCTGCGCGCCGCGGCCGCCCGCCGCGCCTCCGCGCCGCTGGTCGCCGACATCGAGGCGGTCAGCGGCTTCTCGGACGGCGTGGTGCTGACGCCGGAGGGATGGCCCACCAGCGTGACCTTCCAGCGGCCGCTCACCGCGCGCGCGAGCGCGACGCGGCTCTTGCGCAGCGCCAACGGAGACCTGTTCTACACGCCGGTCGACGTGGGAGACCTCCACTACGTGGTGCGCACCCAGCTTGCGCTCCCCGGGCCCGAGGAGCTTCGCGGCAAGGGCACGCGGTACCCGCCGGAGGTCGCGGCCTCCCTCGAGGTGCCGGCCGAGGTCGACGCCCGCGTCCGCTCCCTCTCGCAGCGCCTCACGGACGGCAAGGACCCGGTCGACGCCGCCGTTGCCGTGGAGGGCTGGCTACTGCGGTCGCTCGCGTACACGCGCGAGCTCCCGGGAGAGCAGAAGGACCCCATCGCGCATTTCCTCTTCGAATCGCGCCAGGGCCACTGCGAGCTGTTCTCCAGCGCGATGGTGGTCCTGCTGCGACTGGCCGGCATCCCGGCGCGGAACGTGACCGGATACTACGGCGGCGTGTACAGCTCCGCGGGGTACTGGGCCGTGCGCGCCGGCGACGCGCACTCCTGGGTGGAAGTGTACGTTCCGGGCGCCGGGTTCGTGCCGTTCGATCCGACCCCGCCCTCGGGGCGCGGCGGCGTGGACCGCGGTCTTTGGGCCGGCCTGGTGCTGGCCTGGGACGGGCTGGCGCAGCGCTGGCGCGCGTTCGTGGTGGATTACGATCTCCTCTCCCAGCAGCGGACCCTGCAGCAGCTCGGGCACGCCTTGCGCGAGGCAGGCCGGCGCCTCTCCGCGGCACGGCCCGGAGCGCCGGAGTTCCGCGCCGCCCTGGGGCAAGCGGCGCTCGGCGCGGTGCTGATCGCGCTGCTCGCGGCGCTGCTGCGGCGGGCCGGGCGGCGCGGGCGGCCGCGGGTCGCGCCGCTCGATCCGGATCAGCGCCGCGCGCAGGCGCTGTGGTGGCGGGCGCGCGATCGGCTGGAGCGAGGCGGCATGAACCTCTCGCCCGCGGTGTCGCCGCGCGAGGCGATCCGGTGGACCGCCGAGCGGCGCCCCGAGGCCGCGCCTGCGGTCGAGCAGCTCGCCTCCGCCGTTCTCGCGGCGCGCTGGGGAGGCGAGCGGCTGCCGGCCGCGCGCGCCCGCGCGCTCCTCCGCGAGCTGCGCCGGCAGCTCCACGGCATGCGCTGAGCTCAAGCAGGCCTTGCACGTCGCCGCCGCCAGGCCCCACACTGCCGCCCCGTGCCCGAGCTCCCCGAGGTCGAGATCGCCTCCCGCCAGCTGCGTGCCTGGGCGAAAGGGCGCCGCATCGTCTCCGCCCGGGCCGAGCGCTCGCGCGTCATCCGCGGCCAGTCGCCGCAGCGGTTCGCCCAGCTCGCCGGGCACCGCCTGCAGGACGTGGAGCGCTCCGGGAAATGGATGCTGCTCCGCTTCGACGGCGACGAAGGCCTGGTGTCGCACCTCGGGATGACCGGCAAGTGGATCCGGCGCGAGCGGGGCGCGCCCCCGCCGAGCCACGTCCGCGCCACGCTGGAACTGGAGGACGGGCACGTCCTCGACTACCGAGACCCGCGCCTCTTCGGCCGCCTGATCCGCGGAAACGTGGAGCAGCTGCGGAAGCTGCCCGTCCTCGCGGGGCTGGGGCCCGATCCGTTGCCCGGCGTGGACGCGCGGCGGCTGTACGACGTGCTGCGGAGGACGCGTCGCTCGCTCAAGGAAGCGCTCATGGATCAGCGCACGCTGGCGGGACTGGGCAACATCCAGGTCTCCGAGGCGCTCCACCGGGCGCGCCTCCATCCGGAGCGGCTCGGCGTCTCCCTCTCGCCCGACGAGGCCGTCCGGCTGTCCTCCGCCATCGGCGACGCGCTGCGCGCGGCCCTGGAGGGAGAGGATTCGCCCGAGCCCATCACCTACGTGGAGGAGGGCGGCGAGAACATCTTCCTCGTCTACGACCGCGCCGGGGAACCCTGCTCGAGCTGCGGCACGCAGATCGAGCGCATCGTGCAGGGCGGGCGCAGCACGTACTTCTGTCCGCACTGCCAGCCGCTGCGCGTCCGGCAGGGGGTCGGTGCGCGGGCGGGTCCGGGACGCGCCAGGCTGTCGGCCGCCCGCCCGCTCGACGCGGTCCCTCGCCGCCGCACGGAGCGGCGCCGCTGACAGGATTGCGGCCGGATCGCCCGTCGCTCCCCTTCGCGCGTTTGCGGACGCGCTGCTCCGTCGCCACCTTGCCCTGCGTGCAAACCGCGACCGAGGCGGAGCTCGAGATCGACCCCGTCGAGCAGCAGGTGCACGGCCGCGCCCTCGCGCTGCTGCAGGATGCGGGCATGGCTCCGATGGTGGGCGGCGCGTACGCGATGCGCACGCACGCCGGGCTCTGGCGCGACACCAAGGACCTCGACCTGTTCCTGCGCAAGGATCGCGTCGGCGACGCCCTCGAGCTGCTCGCGCGGGCCGGGTACCGCACCGAGATGACCGACCCGATGTGGATCGCGAAGGCGTTCGCCGGGCCGTACTTCATCGACCTCATCTTCTCCTCGGGCAACGGCATCGGGACCGTCGACGAGGAATGGGAACGGCGGGCCTCGCGCGCCACGGTCCTCGACCGGGAGGCGCTCATCGTCCCGGCCGAGGAGATGATCTGGCAGAAGGGGTACATCCAGGAGCGGGAACGCTTCGACGGCGCGGACATCCACCACCTGCTGCGCTGCCGGGGCGCGCAGCTCGACTGGCGCCACATCCTGGATCGGTTCGGCGACCACTGGCCGGTCCTGCTCGGCCACCTCGTCACGTTCCGCTTCGCCTTCCCCTCCGACAAGCAGCAAGTGCCTTCGTGGGTGATGAAGGAGCTGACCGGGCGGCTGTCGCAGCAAGAGGGCCAACCCCCGCCCGCAGGGCGCATCTGCCGGGGGACGTTGTTGTCCCGGCAGCAGTACCTCGCCGAGGTCAACGAGCGCGGCTACCGCGACGCGCGCGAGCTGGAGGTGAAGGGCTGGGCCGGCGACACGCGCTGGCCGGTGAAGCCGTGGTCAGGCACGGAGCACTGAGGGGAGACGATGCGAATCGCAGCCGTCGGCGATCTCCATTGCCGCGCCGATACGCGGACCGCGATCGCCGCCGCGCTCTCGGGCGTGGACAAGGCCGCCGAATGCCTCCTGCTCGCGGGCGACCTGACCGACCACGGCTCCGCGGACGAGGCGTCCTGGCTCGCCGAAGAGCTTGCCCGGCTGAAGATCCCCAAGGTGGCGGTGTTCGGCAACCACGACTACGAGGCGGGGCAGGAGCACCTCGTCCGGCAGAAGCTGGAGGAAGCCGGGGTCAAGGTGCTGGACGGCGAGCCGTTCGCGCTGGGCGATGAGTTGGGCATCGCGGGCATCAAGGGTTTCGCCGGCGGCTTCGAGCACGCCCAGTTGCAGCGATTCGGCGAGTCGGTGATGAAGCACTTCGTCGACGCCTGCATCGCGGAGGAGCTGAAGCTGGAGAACGCGCTCTTCCAGCTGCGCACCCGGGCGCGCGTGGCGCTCCTGCACTATGCGCCCTGCCGGGCCACGCTCGAGGGGGAGCCGCTGGAGATCTACCCGTTCCTGGGCGCCACCCGCCTGTCCGGTCCGCTCGATCAGCTGCGACCGGCGCTGGCGGTGCACGGCCATGCCCACCGGGGGAACCTGCGCGGCGCAACCCGCGGCGGGGTTCCCGTCTACAACGTGGCGCTGCCGGTGCTCCGGCGGCTGGAGAAGCCGGTCGGGTTCCTCACGCTGGACGTGTAGCGCTCAGGCCGGTGCCAGCGGCCGGTACAGATAGGTCAGGCGAAGCGTTCCCGCTTTGGCGCGGTCCAGCGCATCGGGGCCGATGCGGATGAAGTCCACCGAGGTGCGAGGAAGCTGCGTCCCCAGCCAGCGCAAGGTCTGGTTCGCCCACAGGGAGAAGACCGGCCTCTTGCGGATCTTCTCCCCGCCCCTCCAGTAGCTCGTGTGCGCATAGAGCCGCGCCGGCTGGATCTCGTCCGGCCGCCCCTCGGGGATGCGCAGCACCAGCGCGTCCGTCCTCTCCTCGTCGATCTGTGCCCAGCCCGCGAAAGGTCCGGCGGGCTGCGGATGCGCCACCACCTCCGCGCTGTGCTTGCGGTGCAGCAGGTAGAGCCGTCTCTCGGCGGGCAACGACTCGCGGCGCTCGAGCCTCGCAGGGGCGGCCAGGAGGTCCGGCGGGTCCCCGCGGAGGTACCGGCCCTGCGACCAGGTCAGCCCCGGCTCGCGCGCTTCCAGCATCGCCAGCAGCGACTGCACGTCCTCGTCGGTGAGGAAAAGCCACAGCTGGCGCGCCGCCATGCGCCGAAGATCGCACAGGCCTCCTCACTCCACCACGACCGTCAGCGCCTCGACGCCCTCCTCGCTGCCGCCCAGCTCCACCTGGTACTCGCCGCGGGTCACGAACTGGGCATACATCGATCCGCCCTGCACCAGGGCGCCGCCCGGCAGCCGCCATTGCACCGAGCTCGCGGTCGCGCCCGCGCCCAGGCCTGGTACGGCGAGCCTGCAGGTGGCGCCGCGATCGACGTGCAGGCGTCCGTCTCGAACGGCGCATCCCGATCCGTTCGCGACGACGGCGGGCGCATCACCGAGGTGAAGCTTGACTTCCAGGACCACGGCCTCCGCGGGCCGGTCCGCGGACTCGATTCGCACGTGCGCGACGTGCTCTCCGGGTCCCAGCCCCGCCGGGTCGGCGCGCACGGACAGCCGCGCGGGCGTTTCGCCCTGGTCGGCCAGGAGCCGCACCCAGCGCGCGTCCGGCCGGGCGGTCCACCGCTTCGCCTCGCCGCCCTCGGCGCGCAAGGAGACGGTCTGCGCGCGCGGCACGCGGCCGCCCGAGGAGATGAAGAGCAGCGAGCCGCGGGACAGCATCAGCCCCCCGGCAGGCCCCGCGCCGGCTTCCGCCAGCAGCGCGGCCATGGCGCGCGCGGCGTCGATGCGGCCGTTCCTGGTGCCGGGGACCGGAACTGTGGAAGACAGGATCGCGCGTCGGATCTCCTCGAGCTTCGCCTGCGGCCGCGCCGCCCAGAGCAGCGCCGCGAGCCCGCTCACGTGCGGCGCCGCCATGCTGGTTCCGTCGTACCGCTCGTACTGCCCCGGCGCCGTGGTGGAGAGGATCCCCACTCCCGGCGCGGCGACCAGCGCGCCGCGGTTGGAGAACGGCGCCAGCCGGCCGTCCGGCGCCAGTGCACCGACGGAGAGGACGTTGTCGCCGCCGAGGTTTGCCGGGAACGACGGCCGCGACGCGCCGTCGTTCCCCGCCGCGGGGACGACGAGCACGCCGCGCTCGCCGGCCCGCGCGACCGCTTTCGCGATCGCCCGGCTCTGGCCGCCTCCGCCCCAGCTCGCGTTCACCACCCGCGCCCCGTGGTCCACCGCGTAATCGATGGCGCGGGCGAGGTCGTCGCTCCGTCCTCCGCGCGGCCCGATGGCGCGCAGGGCCATCAGCGCGACCTTCCAGTTCACGCCGGAGATGCCGATGCGGTTGTCGCCGGCCGCGCCGATGGTTCCCGCCACGTGCGATCCGTGCCAGCGGTCCTCTCCGGTGCGCGCGGGGGAGGGGTCGCCGCGATTGCCGACGAAGTCGTACCCGTTCACGTCGTCGACGTACCCGTCGCCGTCGTCGTCGCGGCCGTTGGCCGCGATCTCCGACGGGTTGATCCAGAGGTTGGGTGCGAGATCCGGATGCGTGAGCGCCACTCCGTCGTCGACGACCGCCACCGTGATTCGCCGATCTCCGACCGTGGATGTCCAGGCGCCGCCGGCGTCGATGGCGGTGAGCCCCCACAACTCCTTGAAGCGCGGATCGTTGGGCGCGCGTCCCTGGCGATACAGGTACACCGGCTCGGCGAACTCCACGCCGGGCCGCAGGGCCGCCTCTCGCGCGAACGCCACGGGGTCCTCGCCGGGCGGCAGTGGAAGCCGCAGCATGGCCGGACCGTCGGAAGGTCCGAGCGCCTCCAAGGGGACGATGGGAGCGCCGCCGGCGCCGGAGGTGGGAAAGGACGGCGGCTCGGCGTCGCGCTCCAGCTGGATGACGATCGAGTCGGGCGCATGCTGCGGCGCGGGCGACGGCCCGCCGCACGCCTCGACGGCGAGCGCGATGGCCGCCGCGGCCCGGGCCGCTGCCCGCCTCGGGCGGCGCTGGCGGATGCGCTCCGCATGCGGGATCTCGACCTCGGCGGCGTCGAGGAGCGGATCCTCTGGCGCCAGCCGGTCGATCCACCCGGTCGATCCCGCCGAGGCGAGTGGCCTGTCGGCGACGTTGCAGGTCCTGTGCATGAGTCCCCCGTGAGACGTGGCGGTCCGCTGCTCGCGGCCGCCGGGGGCGATTGCAGGCGCCGTGCCGCGTGCCGTTCACTCGGGCAGTGCGCGTCGCGGGGCGTCTCGTTTTCGGACCCCCTCTCGTTTTGAGACGGGGTGGCGCCATCCGCGGCGGCCGGTCATTCTAAAGCGCGTGGATCGGGACGGATCGGATCGCGCGGGCTTCCACCGCTGGATCGGTGAGGACCTCGAGCTGCGGGTGCACGCGGTCCCCGGAGCGAAGCGCACCGAGGCGCAGGGGCTTCACGGCTCGACGCTCAAGGTGAAGCTGCACGCGCGAGCCGTGGAGGGCGCGGCCAATTCAGCGCTCATCGAATTCCTGGCAGGGGAGTTGCAAGTGCCTCGCCGGCAATGCGTGCTCGTCGGCGGAGACAAGTCCCGGGAGAAGCGCGTGCTGGTCCAGCGCCCCGCGCGGGCGCGGGCCGAGGAAGTGCTGCGGGCCTGGGCTCAGGGGCGGACGAGCTCGTAAGCCCGCGCCAGCGCCGCGTCGAGCTGCGCGGGGTCGCCGCCGCCGGCCTGGGCCAGCTCGGGCTTGCCGCCGCCGCGGCCGCCCAGCGTCTTCGACAGCTCCTTGACCAGATCGCCGGCCTTGTACTTCTTCGACAGGTCGGGGGTCACGGCGACCAGCAGCGTCGCCTTCCCGTCCTTCACGCCTCCCAGCACCACGATGCCGCTCTTCAGCTGGTCGCGCAGCTTGTCGGCCAGCTCGCGCAGGCTCTCCGGGTCGCCGTTCTCGTGGCGTGCCGCGAGCACCTTGACGCCGTTCACCTGGCGCGCCCCCTGGGCGAGCTCGCTGCTCTTCGCGGCCGCCGCCTTCTTCGAGAGCTGCTCCAGCTCGCGCTCCAGCTCCCGGATGCGGCCCGCCGCCTGCTCGGCCTTGAGCGCCACGTCCTTGGGCGACCCGCGCAGCGCGCTCGCGGCGCGCGCCAGCTGCTTCTCCCCCTCGTGGACCAGCGCTACCGCCTCGGGCCCGGTGACCGCCACGATGCGGCGCACGCCGGCCGCGATCGCGCCTTCGCTCTGGATCTTGAAGAAGCCGATGTCCCCGGAGCGCGCCACGTGCGTTCCGCCGCACAGCTCGACAGACGGGCCGATCTGCAGCACGCGCACGCGGGACAGCTGCGTGTACTTGTCGCCGAAGAACGCGATGGCCCCCGACTTCATCGCGGACTCGGGGTCCATCACGCGGGTCTCGGCGGCGTAGTTCTCGCGGATGAGCTGGTTGACGCGCGCCTCGATCTGCATGCGCTGCTCTTCCGAGAGCGGCTGATACGAGGTGTAGTCGAAGCGCAAGTAGTCGGGCGCCACCACCGAGCCGGCCTGCTTCGCGCCCTCGCCGAAGATCTCGCGCAGCGCCCGGTGCAGCAGGTGGGTGGCGCTGTGGTTCGCGCGCAGCCCGGCCCTGCGATCCTTGTCGACGATCAGCTCCAGCTTCTCGCCCACCTCGAACGCGCCCTCGAGCATCTTGACCCGGTGCACCACCAGGCCGCCGACCGGCTTCTGCGTGTCGAGGACCTGCGCGCGGCCGCTGCTCCCGACCACGTAGCCGGCGTCCCCGAGCTGGCCGCCCGACTCTCCGTAGAACGGCGTGCGGTCGAAGACCAGCTCGGCCTCGGACCCGGCCGCGACGCGCTGCACCCGCTGCCCGCCGGCCACCGCGCTCTTGAGCGTCCCGTGCGAGGCGACCTGCTCGTAGCCGAGGAACTCCGAGTCGCCCACCTCGCCCGCGAGCTGCTTGTAGACGTCGCCGACGGCCGCCTCGCCCGAGCCCGCGAAGGACCCGCGCGCGCGCTGCTCCTCCATCAGCTTCTCGAACCCGGCCTCGTCCACGGTGCAGCCGCTCTCCGCGGCGATCACCTGGGTCAGGTCGAGCGGGAAGCCGTAGGTGTCGTACAGCTTGAACGCGACCTCGCCCGGGATCTGCTTCCCCTTCCCGGCGCGGCGGATCTCTTCCGCGAGGATGGCGCTGCCGCGGTCGAGGGTGCGCAGGAACGCGTCCGTCTCGTGCTGCACCGTCTCGAGGATCCGGACGCGCGAGTCGGACAGCTCCGCGTACACGTCCGACATGGTGTCGATCACCTTGCCGCAGACGCGCGCGTACAGCGTCGAGTCGCTGCTGAGCCGCTGCGCGTGACGGATCGCGCGCCGCAGGATGCGGCGCAGCACGTAGCCCCGCCCCTCGTTCGAGGGAAGCACGCCGTCGGCGATGAGGAACGAGGCGGCGCGCGAGTGGTCGGCCACCACGCGCATCGAGGCGGAGTCGCCTCGCGCGTCCAGCGCGTCGGTCGGGGAGTATCGCTTTCCGCTGATCCGCGCCGCCTCCTGGATGAGGGGCTGCAGCAGATCGGTGTCGTAGTTGGAGGCGACGTTCTGCACCGCGGCCGCGACGCGCTCCAGGCCGGCCCCGGTGTCGATCGAGGGCCTGGGGAGCGGGGTGAGCGGACCCTTCGGCTCCTTGCGCTCGAACTGCATGAAGACGAGGTTCCAGATCTCCATCCACGAATCGCTGTCCGCGACCGCGTTCTCGGCGAAGAAGCGGTGCGCGTGCGCGTCGATCTGGCCCACGCTCGCCTCGCCGGGCAGGCGGTACAGGTGCATCTCGCTGCAGGGCCCGCACGGACCGGTCGGGCCCATCGCCCAGAAGTTGTCCTTCTCGCCCAGGCGGAAGATGCGCTCCTTGCGCACGCCTGTCGCTCGCCACAGCTCTTCCGCCTCGTCGTCGTCGCGGAAGACGGTCACCGCCAGCCGGTCCACCGGCAGGCCCAGGGTGCGGGTGACGAACTCCCACGCCCAGGCGATCGCCTCCTTCTTGAAATAGTCGCCGAAGGAGAAGTTCCCCAGCATCTCGAAGAAGGTGTGGTGGCGTGCGGTGAACCCCACGTTCTCCAGGTCGTTGTGCTTCCCGCCCGCGCGCACGGACTTCTGGCTGGAGGCCGCGCGCTTGTAGTCGCGGCTCTCCCGGCCGGTGAAGACGTCCTTGAACTGCACCATGCCGGCGTTGGTGAACAGCAGGGTGGGGTCGTTCTGCGGCACCAGCGGGGAGCTCTTCACCCGCTTGTGGCCGCGCTCCTCGAAGAAGCGCAGGAACGCCTCGCGGATCTCCGCTCCGGTCCGGGGCGCGGCTGTCTTCGACGTCGGCATTGGGGCGGGAAGATAAGGAAATCCCTGCCCCTTGTCACTCCGAGGTGGGGCAGCCGGGCGGGCGAACGGTCAGCCGACGCCGATAGGGCGGCGCTGTCCTCCGATCGCGGGCAGCGCGGCCTCCGCTTAGAAGGTGAGATTCACCGCGATTCCGCTGCGGTAGGTGTCGATCGCGACGATCTTCTGGCTCGCCGGGTCGAACTGCCACTGCCGGCGGAAATCCATGATCAGGTAAACCGGTCCGGTGACCCGCACCGCGGCGGAGGCGGCGAGCAGCGACCGCTCGTCGAGCTCGAACGCGTTGCCGAGGTCGCCGAAGTTCTTGCGCAGGTAGTAGGCGGACAGCTTCACCGCCTCGAACTTCGGCACGGTGGCGAAGAGCCCCAGGGACGCGCCGTTGTCCTGCTCGTAGTCCTGCAGGAGCCCGCCGATCTGCACCAGGCCGGCGAAGTTGAACGCGAGCTCGCCGTAATACCCCTTCACCGCTTTCCCGCCGGCCGCCCTGGCGTCGAACGCCGCCTCCTGCTTCGAGGCGAATCCGGAGCCGGGCACCGTCACGGCGTACTGCAGGCGCCCCAGGTCGTAGGTCTGGTCGAAGTACTCGGGGATGTAGCCCGGCTGCATGTGCCGGTACTCGAGCCGGGTCTGCAGGCTGACGTCGATGACCGGCACTGGGAGGCGCACGTTGAGCAGCGCGCCCACGTGCAGACCGTTGCCGGCCCCGAACAGGCGGTTCCCGTCGACGTACGGGATGAGGTCGAGGAGCGAGTTGTGGACCAGCTCGTACTCCACGTCGACTCCGCCGGCGGCGAAGGCGCGCTGCGGGAAGATCGGGTTGCCGTTCGAGTCGGCCGTGATCGCGGGGGCGGCCGCGAAGGGCAGGAGTGGAGCGGTCGGATCCACCACCATGGTGACACCGAAGGCGAGGCCCCCCAGTCCCTCGATCCCGGCGAAGGGCCGCACGTAGGCGCGGCCGCCGAGGACGCCCACCCCGGTGACGCTGTCGACCAGGGTCTCGATGCCGAAGTACTCGCTGTTGAAATCGAAGGCGATGCCGAACTTGCGCTGATCGAGGCTCAACGAGTTCGAGTACCGGTTGACCAGCGTGCCGTGCCCGAGCGTCGAGCCCCACAGCTGGCCCGCGAGGACGTACACCGGATCGCGCTTGTGCCCGTAGCGGACGAAGCGCACGAATTTGAGATAATCCTGGGGCTGGTTCCAGTCGCTGCGCCGCAGGACGTGCTCGTAGGTCTTCGAGTCGCGCGTGCCGGTCGAATCGTCGTTGATCGCGAGCAGGTTCAGCGGCACGCCCAGGCCGACCGCCCACGGACCCAGCGCGAGCTCGGTGTTGATCACCGTGCTCACGTACGTGTCCTTGTCGATCTTCCCGAAGCCCACTCCGACGAACGCGCCGGGCGTTCCGCTGAAGAGCTGCGAGGGGTCGGCGAAGTTCTGGCTGCCCGAATGCGCGTCGGGCTGGTTCTGGCCGGCGGCGCCGGCGGTCTCGATGCCCGGAGGTGGCGGAGGCGGCGGCTCCTCCTGCGCCAGTGCGGCGGGGGAGAGCAGCGCGGCGCAGGCGGCGCAGAGCAGGCGACGGGTCCGATCCAGCATGAGGGCTCCGGGCGGGCGAGGGCGTCTCCACCGTAGGGGACGCCTCCTGGAGGAGCCAGAAAAGTCCCGGCCCGGCCACGCCCGGTTTCCCCACTTTCACCTGCGTTGTCGCAGGAGCAGCGCGCGGAAGAGCTGTGCGAACCCGGCCGGTGCGGTGGCGTCCGGCCAGCGTGGCGAGCCGAGCGGCGGCAGCTCCAGCGCGAGCAGCCGCGAGAGCAGGGGATGGCGCCTGCGCACTTCCTCCGCGGGAGCGGCGAAGACCTCGCAAGAGACGAACCGGCGAAGGCGCCAGAGGTCGGTGTAGCTGGCGCAGCGCACCGACAGGTCGGCGCCGATCAGCTCGTGCAGCGGCAGCTCTTCGGCCTCGAGCCCGCACTCGGAGGCGGCGGCGCGGAGCTGGCGGAAGTCGATTGACCACTCCGTGTGCTCCCCGGCGCTGGAGCCGGCGGTCAGCTCCACGGGGCCGGGCGGGAAGTCGCCGCCGAACTCGGTGAAGGCCGCCGCGCCTCCGGGGGCGAGTACCCGCGCCACCTCTCGCACGAGCTGCACCGCTCCGGAGTTGACGCCGTCCCGCACGGGCAGATCGGCGAGCATCTCGTTCCCCAGGACGAGCCCGCGGAACGATCCGGAGCGCAGCGGGAGCGCCAACGCATCGGCCCGCCCGCCGGACCAGCGCCGGTGCGGTCCGCGCGGGACGGCCGCAGGCTCGGCTCCCACCGCGAGCAACCGCCGGCGCTGCGCGCCCAGCAGCGAGGGAGAGAGATCGAGCGAGGTCCAACGACACCCGGTGAACGGCCCCGCATCGCCGCGCCAGGCCGCCTCCGCCACGTGGCCCGCGCCGCCGCCGATCTCCAGGACGCCCGCAGGCGCCGGCCGGATCCCCCGCGCGGCGAGGCCCTGCAATAGCGCCTCGCCGAACCTCCGGCCCCGCAGCGCCGGATGGGGGAAGCGGAGCAGGTGCGAGACGGTGCCCTCGACGTCGTCGAAGCGACGCCGCGCCGGCACGGTGTCGGTCCGGCGGTGGGCGCGGGTCGCATCCTCCGCCGGAGCGCCTCGCGTCAGCTCTTCAGCGGTCCGCCGGGCGGGTGGCCGTCCCATGGCACGAGCAACAGGCGCGCGGTGAGCGCGTCCATCATCCGGGAGATGTCGCGCATCGCTTCGGTGAGGCCGTGCAGGTCCGCGTCGCCGGCCCCCAGCCTGGTGAGCCAGGCGTGCACGCGCCGCCGCGCTTCCGCGCCCACGGGCCGGACGTCGTCGGGCAGCTCGACCTCCATGCGCTCCAGGGCGGCGTCCATCTCGTAGAGCCGGGCGAGGCAGGCGCGGGCGGAGTCGGGGTTCGGTGGCGGTGCCTCGGGCATGCTCCGGTTCTCGCCCGAAAGCCGCCTCAGGAGCAAATCGAGCCCACCGTGATCGTCACGATGCCGGAGGCATCCACCTCGACCGGAAAGGGCGAGAGCGGGACCGTAGCCGGGTCGTGCGTGACCTTGCCGGTGAGGTCGAACGCCGACCCGTGGCAAGGGCAATAGAGCGTGAAGGTCCCTGGCGCGCCGGCCGGCGCGGGCTGGACGGTGCACTGCTGGTGGGTGCAGACGGCGGAGAGAGCTACCGGATTCGCGTTCGCGTCCGGGTGCGTGAGCAGGAGCGGCCCGGACATGCCTTCCGGCTGACCCAGGACAGCGCCTCCGGTCTGCAGCAGCGCGCCGTAGCTCGCCAGGGGGAAGACCACCTTGCCATCCTGGACGGGAGGGAAGACCCCGTCGCCGGCGAACAGGTGGAGCCGGACGTCCCCGGTCGTCGGGTCGCGGCTGGCTGGATACGCCTGCAGATTGGTGCGCGCAGGCGGATTCAGCACCGTACCGTCGCCCGCGAAGCGCGAGCCGTGGCAAGGGCACTCCGCCTGCAAGTCCTCACCCACCCAGGCCAGCTCGCAGCCGGCATGGGGGCAGATCGCCTGCAGCGCCACGAAGCCGGTCCCGGTGTTCGCGATCAGAACTGGCCGCGGGGCGCACGAATTGTGCAGCACGATGGCCCCGCCCGGTCGCTCCAACTCGGGCACCTGAGCGGCTGGGATGACGACCCTGCCCTCCACCAGCGTGCCGCCCTGCACGTCGCGGTTCGGAGAGATGCGGCGCGCGCATCCGCCCAGCCCGCGCGCGAGGGCCGGGACGCAGGCGGCCAGGGCGGCGCGGCGGACCAGCTGGCGGCGGGTCAAGTCGTCGGACATGGACGCCTCAGAAGGTGAGCACCAGGAAACCGGCGTAGGTGGCGACGAGAGTGGTGTAGCCGATGATCTGATGGGCGAGCGCGAAGTCGCGCTGCGAGAGCTGGCCCTCCTTGCTCGCCGTGATCGGGCCCAGCACCACCTGCGCGGCCATGCCCGCGGCCGCCACCGCCATGGCGATCTTATGCAGGGTGGCCGTGTCTACCCGGAGCGGCTTCTCCAGGGGGCTCGGGGCGAGGACGGCGAGGAGTCCGGTCGCGGTGAACACCCCCGCCGCCGTGAACGCGGCGATCGCGTGCGGCACGATCCAGCGCCCCGTGTCTCCCCCGCCGCCGTACTTGTCGAGGTAGTTGATCTGACCGAGCACGACCGCGGCCGTCACCGTCGCCATCGTCGCGTAGCCGCCCAGCTGGTGGAGCTGCAGCATCGTGCGCCGGAGGCGGAGCTGCTGCATCA
>DASWGI010000255.1:0-30002 GCA_036393835.1 Myxococcales bacterium
CGCGGTGCCCGGCTTGAAGCTGATGCCGGTGAGAAACCCCAGGCTCGAAAGCATCTTCCCGAACCCAGTGAGGATCGGTTGGGCCAGCGTCACGCCGAGCAGACCGCCGAGCGCGCCCAGCATCGCTCCTTCGGTCACCGAGATTGCGCGCACGTGCCTGGGCAAGAACCCGATGGCGCGCATCGCGCCCAGCTCCGGCGTGCGCTCGCGCAACCCCATGGCCAGCGTGTTGCCCAGGATGAGCGCCATGATGACCAGGATGACGGCGCTGACCGTCTCGAGCGCCGCGAGGATCGCCGAGGAGCCCTGCACGAACGAGAGGCGGAACGACTTCTCCGTCTCGGTGTGCGTCTCGTATTCGCTGTTGGCGAACAGGGCGTCGATCTGGCGCACCACTTCGGGAGAGCGCCGCGCGTCGGCCACGGTGACGGTGTAGACGCCGACCATGTCCTTGAGCCCTTCCCGAACCCCCTCACTCCAGCGCTTCCAATGGAAGTACATGGTGTTGGCCAGCGAATCGTCATCCGGCGAATCCACGATACCGGCGATGCGGAACCGCCACTCGCCGGGATAGCTGTCGCCCTGCAGCGGCAGCGTGTCGCCTACCTTGAACCCGTACCGGTCGGCGAGCTTCTTCCCGACGATGCACGCGTTCCGGTCGGAGAGGAAGTCCTCCTTGGTGCCTTCCAGGAACCGGATGTTGAACACCTCGAGCGCGGTGGGCGCGTCGACCGCGAACCTGGCGAAGAAGTTCTTCGGATCCTTGTAGATGCCCCCGAACCAGTTCGAGTAGGTGACCTTGGTGACGCCCGGCACCTGCAGGATCCGCTCCCGGTACGAGAGCGGGAGCGTCTGCGTGATCGAGACCGCGTTGCGCGTCACCACCCGGTCGGCCGCGCTGGCGTCGCTGCTCGCGTACCAGGCTGAGAGCACGGTGCGCAGGAACACGAACGCCAAGGCGGCCACCATGGTGCCGAGCACGGTGAGGAAGGCGCGCGTCTTGTTGCGCAGGAAGGCGTTGCGCAGCGCCAGGCCGGTGAGGGTCACGTCAGCAACCCCTTGTCCAGCCGGCGCTGGATCTTCGCGCGCTCCGCCGCGTGCGGGTCGTGGGTGACCATCACGATGGTCTTCCCGAGCGTCTCGTTGAGCGTGGTGAGCAGCCCCAGCACGTCCTCGGCGCTCTTGCGGTCGAGATCGCCGGTCGGCTCGTCGGCAACGACGATCTGCGGGTCGGCGATGATGGCGCGCGCGATGGCGACCCTCTGCTGCTGCCCGCCGGAGAGCTGCCGCGGCGTGTGATCGGCGCGGTCCGACAGCGAGACGAGCTTGAGCGCCACGTCCACGCGGCGCCTGCGCTCCGCCTTGGAGAGCGGCGTGAGCAGGAGCGGCAGCTCCACGTTCTCGGCCGCGGTGAGCACCGGCATCAGGTTGTAGAACTGGAAGATGAACCCGATGTTGCGCGCCCTCCACGCTGCGCGCTGCGTCTCGCCCATGCGGCCGATCTCCTCGCCGGCCACCCGCACGCTGCCCGCGGTGGGCTGGTCGATGCCGGCGATGAGGTTGAGCAGGGTGGTCTTGCCCGAGCCCGAGGGGCCCATCAGGGCCTCGAACGAGCCTTCCGGGATGTCCAGGTCGATCCCGTCGAGCACCGTCACTTCCTGCTTGTCGCGGACGTACACCTTGCGCAGCCCGCGGATCTCGACGATCGGCCGCGCGCCGCGCGGGGCCCTCTCGGCCACCTCCGCCATCTTCTCCTCCCTCACTGCTTTTCCTTCACCTTCATGCCCGCCCGCAGGTCTCCGTCGGGACGGCGCACAACCTTGGTGCCCGGCGGCGGCCCGTCGCGCAGCGCGACCAGGCCGCCCATCGGCGCTCCGGTGACCACCGGCACGGTCCGGAGCTGGTCCTGCGGGTCGACCACCCAGACCACCTTGTTCTCTCCGCGCTCCACCACCGCGTCGGCCTGGACCGCCGGGATCGGTTGCGCCTTCGCCGCCGCCTCGTCCAGCTCCTTGGCGAGGAAGGTCACCTTGGCGCCCATGTCGGGCAGCACGTCCACGGGATCGTCGACGAAGCCGACCTTCACGGTGACGGTCGCCTTGGCGCGGTCGACGCGGGGGCGCACCTCCGCCACCTTGCCCCGGTAGCGGCGGTCGGGGAAGGCGTCCAGGACGATTTCCGCGGGCGTGCCGATCTTGAGCTTGGCCACCTGGCTCTCCGACACGTCGGCCTCGACCTGCAGGGTGGAGAAGTCGGCCAGCGAGGCGATGCCCCCGCGCCCGCCCGTCCCCGCGCTCAGGGCCCCGAAGACGATCTCGCCGATGTCGGTCAGCTTCTGGGTGATGCGCCCGTCGAACGGGGCGCGCACGTAGCAGTTCTCCAGGTTGACCTTGGCCACCTCGACGCGGGCGCGCGCCGCGGCCGTGTCGCTGCGCGCCGCCGACAGGCCCGCCTTGGAGCCCTCGAGGCGAGCTGTGACCTGGTCGAGCACGGCGGGGGTCGAGACGCCCTTCTCCTGGACCACCTTCTCGCGGTCGAACGCGCGCTGCGCGTCGCGCAGCTCCACCTCGGCGCGCGTCGCGCGCGCCGCCGCCGAACGCGCGTCGGCCTGGGCCTGGAGCACTTGCGCCCGGTAGTCCTGGTCCTCGAGGACGGCGATGAGCTGTCCCTTCTTCACCACGGTGCCGTCCTCGACGAAGAGCTTCGCCACGCGGCCGCCGATGCGCGGCGAGATGTTCGCCTGGCGCTGGGGCACCACGTATCCGGTCGCCACCAGGAGTTGCTGCGCCTGGGCCGGGCTGACCAGCGCCACGGCGGTGGTCTCGACCTCCGGCACGAACAGGCGCGGGGCCAGGAGCTTCCAGCCGGCGAACAGCGCCGCGGCCGCGATCACGAGACCGATGACGGGCGGGGCCCACGCGGGCAAGCCCCGCCGCTGCGGCGTGCGCTCGATGCGCAGGCTCTTCAGCTCGTCGGCGACGGACGGCGGGGTCGGCACGGCCGGTCTCTAACACAGGACCCTGGGCCGCGCCTCGCTGCCGTGGCCTCGAGCGCGCGTCGCCGCGACGGCGTGGATGCGGACCTCCGCCTGCCGCGGGTGCGGGCGCTCCAGGGTCGCGATCAGGGCCGAGAACCAGAGCGCGAGCCAGGCGAGCACCACCACGGCGGCACGGAAGGCAGCGCGGGTCGAGCGGGAGAGACCGATGCGGGCGAGAGGCAACATGGCGGGCTCCTTCGCTTCTAACCACCACAAGCGGCAGTTGACGGTTATATACCACCGCGCTATCTAACCTGTCAAGTGCTGTTTTGGAGGTTGAATGCCGGAGACGATGCACGCGGAGCCCTACCGGTTCGAGTTCGTCGGCGGGGAGCCTTGCCTGGACTTCACCAACACCGTGGGCGGGGACCGGCGCACGACGCCCACCGAGCACCTGCACGGCTACGGCGACCTGGTCGCCTGGGCGCGGCAAGGGGAGCTGCTCGCTCCCGCCCAGGCTCGCGCCCTGCTGCTGCGCGCGCAGCGCGAGCCCGAGGCCGCGGCCGAAGCGCTGCGCGCCGCCGTGGAGCTGCGCGAGGCGCTGTTCGAGACCTTCTTCGCCCTGGCGGAAGGCAAGCGCCCCTCTCCGCAGCACCTCGAGGTGCTCAACCGGGCGCTCGCCGAGGCCCTCCCGCACCGCCGCGTGGTGCAGAGCGGCCGGGGCTTCTCGCTCGGCTGGGACGGCTCGGACGACCTCCGCCGCATGCTGTGGCCCGTCGCGCTCTCCGCCGCCGAGCTGCTCGCGGGCGACCACGCCGCGCCGGTGAAGCTGTGCGGGATGTGGGAAGCCAGCGGGTGCAGCTGGCTGTTCGTCGACGAGAGCCGGAACGGGTCGCGGCGCTGGTGCAGCATGAAGGACTGCGGCAACCGCGCCAAGGCGCGCCGCCACTACCAGCGGGTCAAGAAGGGCTGAGGCCGCTCGTCCCTTGACCATCTCGCTGCACCTCTGCTACCGCGCCCGCGGTGCCGGCACAGGTCAACGAGAACGGTCCGGCGGCGCCCGCCAGCCAGCCGCCGCGCGAGGGGAACTTCCTCTTCCTCTCCGATCTGCTCGGGCTGCCCGTGCGCGGCCCGGCCGGCGAGCGCCTGGGCACGCTGGTCGATCTGCTCGCGGACGCGGCCGGCGCGTATCCGCGGGTGAAGGCGATGCGCGTGCGCACGCGCAGGGGCGGCGAGGTGAAGCGGGTCGAGTGGGAGGACGTGGACGGGTGGGATGCGCGCCGCCTGCGGCTCAAGCGCGGCGCCCAGGCGCTGCGCCCCCTGCAGCTCCTGTCGAGCGAGATCCCCCTCGCGCAGGACGTGCTCGACCGGCAGATCGTCGACACCGACGACGCCAAGGTGGAGCGCGTCAACGACCTGCACCTGCTCCTCGCGCGCGGCGAGCTGCGGGTGGCGCACGTGGACGTCGGCTTCCGCGGGCTGGTGCGCCGGATGGGATGGCAACCGCTGGTCGACGCGCTGGTGCGGAGCCTCAAGCCCGGCGCGCCCTATCTCAAGACCGAGAAGCTGGTCTCCTGGAAGCACGTGCAGCCGCTCTCGGCCGGGTCGCCGCGCGTCCGCCTCGACCTCTCGCGCGCCGCGCTCTCCGAGATCCATCCGGCCGACCTGGCGGAGATCCTCGAGGATCTGGACCGGCGGGAGCGCGCGGTGCTGTTCCGCGAGCTGCCGGTCGAGGCGGCGGCCGATGCGCTCGAGGAGGTGCAGCCCGAGCTCCAGCGCGAGCTGCTCCAGGCGCTGGAGCCGGAGAAGGCCGCCGACGTGCTCGAGGAGATGCAGGCCGACGACGCGGCCGACCTGCTCGCCGACCTGCCCGGCGACGAGTCGGCCGAGCTGCTCGCCGAGATGGAGCCGTCGGAGGCGCGCGAGGTCGAGCGCCTGCTCACCTACGACGAGGACAGCGCCGGCGGGATGATGAACCCCGAGTTCCTGCGCCTCTCGCCCGAGCTGACTGCAACGCAGGCGCTCGAGCAGGTGCGCGCGCAGGCCGAGCACATCGCGCACCTGCACGACGCGTTCGTGCTCGGGCCCGGGGGCAAGCTGGCCGGCGTGCTCTCGTTGCGCGACATCATCGTGGCCAGGCCGGAGAGCCGGGTGCTGGGGCTGATGCACGACCACCCCGCGCCCCTGCGGCCCGACGATCGGGCGCGCAAGGTGGCGGAGCTGGCGGCCAAGTACAACCTGTTCTCCCTGCCGGTGGAGGACGAGGCCGGCAAGCTCCTGGGCGTCGTCACCGTCGACGACGTGCTGGAGAAGGTGTTGCATGGCTGAATCGCCGGCGGCGGGACGCGCCACGCCGCGAAGCGTGCGGCTCTTGCGCTCGCGCTGGGCGCGCCTGGCGCTCGTGGCGTCGGTGGTGGGCCCGGGGATCATCACCGCCAACGTTGACAACGACGCGGGCGGCATCGCCACCTACTCGCAGGCGGGCGCCGACTTCGGCTACACGCTCCTGTGGACGCTGATCCCCATCACCTTCGCGCTGATCCTCGTCCAGGAGATGACCGCGCGCATGGGCGTGGTCACCGGGAAGGGGCTCTCGGACCTCATCCGCGAGCGCTTCGGCGTGAAGTCCACCTTCTTCGTCATGCTCGCGCTGGTCATCGCCAACCTGGGCAACACCGTGGCGGAGTTCGCCGGCGTGGCGGGCTCGCTGGAGATCTTCGGGGTGCCGCGCTGGATCTCGGTGCCCGCCGTCGCGGTGCTGGTCTGGGCGCTGGTGGTGAAGGGGACGGCGCGCATCGTCGAACGCATCTTCCTCGCGGCCTGCGTGTTCTACGTCTCGTATATCGTCGCCGGGTTCCTGGCCCGGCCGGACTGGGGAGAGGTGGCGCGGGGCACCTTCATTCCGACCCTCGCCTTCACCGCTCCGGCGCTGACGATGGTGGTCACGCTGGTGGGCACCACCATCGCGCCCTGGATGCAGTTCTACCTGCAATCCGCGATCGTCGAGAAAGGCGTGCGCGTCGAGGACTACCCGCTGTCGCGTCTCGACGTGGTGGTCGGCTGCATCGTGACCGACGTGGTCGCCTTCTTCATCGTGCTGGCCTGCGGCGCGACCATCCACAAGGCCGGCGGCCACATCGAGACGGCCAAGGACGCGGCGCTCGCGCTGCGCCCGCTGGCGGGCAAGTACGCCAGCGCGCTGTTCGCCTTCGGGCTGTTCAACGCCTCGGTGTTCGCCGCCAGCATCCTCCCGCTCTCCACCACCTATTACGTGTGCGAGGCGCTCGGGTGGGAGAGCGGGATCGACAAGCGCCGCGACGAGGCGCCCCAGTTCTACGCGCTCTACGCGGCGATGATCGTGCTGGGCGCGGGGCTGGTGATGCTGCCCGGCCTGCCGCTGCTCAAGATCATGCTGCTCTCGCAGACGGCGAACGGCGTCCTGTTGCCGTTCATCCTCGTCTACATGCTGCTGCTCGCGGGCGACGAGCGGCTGATGGGCCGTTACCGCAACGGCCGCTGGCTCTCCCTGGTGGCCTGGGCGACCACCGGCATCCTCGTCGTGCTCACCGCCGCGATGCTCTGGCTGACGCTGCGGGGCTGACGGCTCAGCGGGGCTTCTGCAGCAGCGCCGAGCCGGGCGAAAGCGGCAGCGGCCATGAGTGCCGGGATTCGAGGAGGCCCGCGAGCTGCGCCGCGTCCATCGGGCGGGCGAAGTGGTACCCCTGCGCGTAGTCGCAGTGCAGGATCTCCAGCTGCGCCACCTGGGCCGGCGTCTCCACGCCCTCGGCGACCACGTCCATGCCCAGCGCGCGTGCAAGCGACAAGATGGTGCGCACGATCTCGGCGTGCTTGCTGGAGCTGTCGACGCGCGCCACGAACGACCGGTCGAGCTTGAGCGTGTCGAAGCGGAAGTTGTGCAAGTACGAGAGCGACGAGTAGCCGGTGCCGAAGTCGTCCAGGAGGAGGTGCACGCCCAGCGCCTTGATCTGCGCCAGGAGCAGCGAGGCGGGGCCGGCGTTCTCCATGATCACGCTCTCGGTGACCTCCAGCCGGAGCCGGTGGGGCTCGAGCCCGCTCTGCTGCAGGGCAGAGCGCACCTGCTCGAGCAGCTCGGCGCGCAGGAGCTGCCGGGCGGAGAGGTTCACGCTCACCGCGACCGGAGCGCTCCGCGGCAGCCGGTCGGCGAATCCGCGCGCCGCCTTGCAGGATTCTCGCAGCACCCACTCGCCGATGGGGAGGATGAGGCCCGTCTCCTCGGCAGCGGGGATGAACTCGGCCGGCGGGATGCGCCCGCGCTTCGGGTGCTGCCACTCGACCAGCGCCTCGCAGCCCGCGATGAGCCCGGTCGAGAGCGAGACGATCGGCTGGAAGGCGAGGCGCAGCTCGTTGCGCTCCAGCGCCCGGTAGAGGTCGGTCTCCAGCTGCAGCTGCGCGCGCGCGTGCGCGTGCATCGCCGGGTGGAACACCGCGTGGCGGGCGCGCCCCAGCTGCTTGGCGCGGTACATGGCGGTGTCGGCGTCGCGGAGCAGCTCCTCGGGCCGCGTGTACGCGCGCCCCGCGACCGCGATGCCGATGCTGGCGGTGGCGAAGACCTCCACTCCGCCGAGATCGTGGGCGGGCGCCAGCTCGGCCTGGATGCGCTCCGCGCAGCGCGCCGGGTCCTCCGGAGCGCCGTAGTCCTCGAGGAGGAGGGCGAACTCGTCTCCGCCCAGCCGCGCCACGGTGTCGCCGGGCCGGACGCATCCGAGCAGCCGCTTGCCCACCGACACGAGCAGCCGGTCGCCCATCGCATGGCCCAGGCTCTCGTTGATGTTCTTGAACCGGTCCACGTCGAGGAAGAGGACGGCGAAGCGCAGGTCCGGCTTGCGCTGCAGGAACGCCATCGCCTGCCGGAGCCGGTCCATGAACAGCGAGCGGTTCGGCAGCCCGGTGAGCGCGTCGTGCAGCGCGTCGTGGAGGAGCTTCTCCTCGGCTTCCTTGCGCTCGGTGACGTCAGTCTGCGATCCCGCCATCCGCGTCGCGTTGCCCTGCGCGTCGCGCACCGCCGTGCCGCGCAGCAGCACCCACCTCCAGGTCCCGTCCGCATGGCGGATGCGGTGCTCCACCTCCAGGTTGGGGGTGTCGCCCGAGAGGTGCCGCGCCAGGTCGCCGGAGAGCCGGTCGCGATCGTCGGGGTGCACCCGCTCGAACCACGCCTCCGGGTCGCTGCCCAGCTCGTCCTCGCGCAGGCCGAGCATCTGCTTCCAGCGGGGCGAGAGGTAGACGCGGTTGGTGGCGAGGTCCCAGTCCCAGAGCCCGTCGTTGGCGCCGCGCTCGGCCAGGGCGTAGCGCTCCTCGCTCTGCCGCAGCGCGCGCTCGGCGCTCCGGCGCTCGGTGATGTCGAGCAGCGTGCCGGTGATCGCCGGCTTGCCGGCGAGCTCGGTGCGCGCTCCGTGCACCTCGACCTCGATGGGCGCGCCGTCCTTCCGCCGCGCATGGAAGGTGTAGTGCATGCTCTGCACCTCGCCCGCGAGGCGCCGGCGGACGTTCTCGCGGACCAGCGGCCAGTCCGGCTCGCAGGTGAGCTGCTCGATGGGGACGCCGCCGCCGGCGAAGTCCTCGCGCGAGTAGCCGAAGATCTCGCAGAACTTCGGGTTCGCGTAGACCACCCGGCCGTCCTGGATGACGTAGATGCCCGCGATCGACTGCTCCACCAAGGCCCGGAAGCTGTCCTCGCCAGGGGCCGGCGCCTCCCCCGGGGGCGCGGCGGCCGGTGCCTGATCCTGCGCGCTCATCCTTCGGCATCCTTCGTCGGCGGCGAAATTCTCCGGGATCGCCCCTGAGAATGCAAAGCGGCGTGGTACAAGCCGTTCACCATGCACTCCTGGGTGCGCGAGCTGTTGTCCTTCAGCCTGCTCTCGCTCTCCGCCATCTTCTTCGTCGTCGATCCCATGGGCGTGGTCCCGATCTTCGTGGCCATGACCCAGGGCGACTCCGAGGAGAAGCGGCGGCGCATGGCCCGGCGCGCGTCGCTCACCGCATTCGCCGTCCTCACCGTCTTCGCCGTGGCGGGGACCGTCATCTTCCGGCTGCTCGGCGTCACGCTGGGCGCGTTCAAGGTCGCCGGCGGCATCCTGCTCTTGCTCACCTCCATCGAGATGCTGCGCGCGCAGCAGGTCCGCACCCGCATCATCCCGGAGGAGGAGCAGGAAGGCGCCGAGAAGGACGACGTGGCCATCTTCCCGCTGGCGATCCCGCTGCTCGCCGGCCCCGGCGCCATCGCCACGGTGACCGCGCTGATGGGGCGGGCGGGGCGCACCCTGTTCATGGTGCCGGTGGTGCTCTCCATCGCCGTCACTTGCGTGGCGAGCTATGCGATGCTGCGGGCCGCCACGCCGATCTCGCGCTTCCTCGGCGTCACCGGGCTGAACGTCATGAACCGCGTCATCGGCCTCATCATCGGCGCCCTCGCGGTGCAGTTCATCTTCGACGGGCTCAAGGACAGCTTCCCGAGGCTGTTCGCGTGAGGCCGCTCCTGCTCGCGCTGGCGCTGTGCGCCGGCTGCGCGCTGCCGGTGGTCAGCGCCGGCACCTTCCTGCCGGCGGGAGATCTGCAGAAGGGCCAGGTGCACGTCAGCCTGTCGATGGAAGCGGGGCGCGTGCTGGCGGGCCCCAGCGACGTGGCCGACAAGACGATCGCGCCCGAGACGAGCAAGTGGGAGGTGCTCACCTGGGTCGCCTCCGACGCCTCCATCCGCTGGCAGGTGCTCTACCACCTGGCCTTCGAGGCGCAGCTCAAGCTGTCGAACCCCATCTCGCCCTTCAGCCCCGCGCTCGTCGGCGGCGCGCTCGGCGCGCGGCTGCGACTCTACGACCTGCAGCAGGGGGAAGGGCTGGCCTTCGAGATCGGCACGCGCTTCGTGGGCGTGGGAGTGGAGCAGGAGCTGGTGCGCACGCAGGACGGGCGCACGCAAACCGATCTCTGGAAGTACCGGGCCTTCGGGGTCGAGGTGCCGTTCATCGCCACCTACCGCGTGTCGCCGCAGCTCGCGCTGACCGGCTCGCCCTTCCTCCGCCTGTACTGGATCCGCGCCTGGCACGAGACCGTCCAGCCCGACGGGACCGAGACGCTCAACCGCCTGCAATGGACGCCGGTGCTCGCCGCCGGCCTGGGCGCGTCGATCGCGATGGATTTCGGCGTGGTCCAGGTCGCGCCGGGGTGCGCCCTCGAGCTCGCCACCCGCGCGGGGCCGAGCGCGCCGACCAAGCTCCTGGTCGAGCCGGGGATCTCCGTCGGGGTGCGTTTCTAGATGCGCCTCTTCGCGGCGGCGCTGGAGTGGGCGATCTTCCTCGTCCTCTTCCCCTTCCTGCTTCTGCACCCGCGTGTGCGGCAGGGGATCCGGCGCCGCCTGGGCCTCTACGACGGCGAGGTGGTGCGCAGGCCGGGGCCGCGGGTGTGGCTCCACGGCGCCTCCGCGGGCGACGTCCTCAGCCTGGTGCCCATCGTCCGCGAGCTGAAGGCGCTGCGGCCCGACGCGCGCGTCGTGGTGTCCGCGATCACCGACTCCGGCGCCGCGATGGCCGAGCAGCGGCTCATCGCCAGCGGCCTCGCCGACGCGGTCACCTTCCTGCCCTACGATCTCCCCGGCCCGTGCCGCCGCGCCATGGCGGCGCTGCGGCCGGACGTGCTGGTGCTCGAGTACACCGAGCTGTGGCCGCAGCTCATCCGCGCCGCCTCGCGCGCCGGCGTCCGGCTGGCGATGACCAACGGCCGCATCGCGCCGGAGAACCTCGGACGCTACCGGCTCCTCTTCGCGCTGGCCGGCAACCTCCTCGAGCACTTCGACGTGCTGATGATGCGCGCCGACGACGAGGCGGAGCGCGCCCTGCAGCTGGGGGCGCCGCGCGACCGGTTGCACGTCACCGGCAACACCAAGTTCGACGCGCTGGCGGTGAGCGTGCCCGAGGCGGTGGACGAGGGGCTCCGCGCGGCGCTGGGCCTGCGCGGCGAGCGGCTCTGGGTGTGCGGCTCCACGCACGAAGGCGAGGAGGGGCCGCTCCTCGACGTGTACGCGGCGCTCCGGCGCGAGTTCCCCGATCTGCGGCTGGTGCTCGCTCCGCGCTACGTGGAGCGATCGGGGCGCGTGCTGGCCGCGGCGCGCGAGCGCGGCCTGTCCGCCCGGCTGCGCTCCGAGCCGGGCGGCGGCGAGGCCGTGGTCGTGCTGGACACCATCGGCGAGCTGGTGCGCGTCTACCAGCTCGCCACCGTGGTCTTCGTGGGCGGCAGCTTCACCCGGCGCGGCGGCCAGAACATCCTCGAGCCGGCGGCCTGCGGGAAGCCGGTGCTGTTCGGTCCGCGCATGGAGAACTTTCAGGACAGCGTGCAGGTGCTGGTCGGGCGCGGCGGGCTCCAGGTGCGCGACGCCGCGGCCCTCCAGCGGATCCTGCGCGACCTGCTCGGGCGCCCCGAGGAGATCCTCACCCTCGGCCAGCTCGCGCGCGAGGCGGTCTCGGCGGTGCGCGGCGCGAGCGCGCGGGACGCGCGGCTGATCGCCGACCTCATCCCGGAGGCGGCGTGAGCGGCTTCTGGTGGCGCACCGACGAGCCGGTCTGGGCGGAGGCCGCCCTGTGGCCGCTGTCGGTGGCCTCGCTCGCCTACCGGGCCGGCGCCGCGCTGGCCCGGGGGAGCGTCCGGCCGGTCAAGGCGGGAGCGCCGGTCATCTCCGTCGGGAACCTGGTGGTCGGGGGCGCGGGCAAGACGCCGGTGGCCCTCGAGCTCGCGGAGCGGCTCCTGCGGCGCGGCAAGCAGCCGGCGGTGCTCAGCCGCGGCTACGGCCGACGGGCGAGGCATCCGGTCGAGGTCTCGGAGCAGACGCCCTGCGCGCTGTCGGGGGACGAGCCGCTCCTGCTCAAGCGCCGCTGCCCGCGGCTGCGCGTGCTCGTCGGTCCTCGCCGCGCGGTGCTTGCCTCGCAGGCGGTGGCGCGCGGAGCCGACGTGCTGCTGCTCGACGACGGGCTGCAACACCACGAGCTGGAGCGGGACCTCGACGTGGTGGTGATGGACGCCTCCAACCCGCTGGGGAACGGCCGGCTCCTTCCCCGCGGTCCACTCCGCGAGCCGCTGGAGTCGCTGCGCCGGGTGCGGTGCGGGCTCCTCTGGCTGACGCGCTGCGATCTCCCGCGGGCGGCGGAGCTGCCGCGGCTCCCGCTGGCCGGGCCGGTGGAGAGCGCGTTCGCCGCGCGCGAGGCGCAACCGATCGCAGGCAAGGCGGCGTTCCTGTTCGCGGGCCTGGCGCGGCCGGAATCCTTCGAGGCGCTGGCCCGGGCCCGCGGCGCGCAGGTGGTCGGGAGCCGGTGGTTCGCCGATCATCATCCCTACTCGGCGCGCGATCTGCTGCAGCTGCGCCGCGCGGCGGAGCTGGCGGGCGCCGAGGTCCTGATGACCACCGAGAAGGATTCCGTCCGGCTCGCCCCGTCCGATCTGACCGGCCCGCCGCCGATCGCGTCGGTGCCGGTCGACCTGCGCATCCTCGCCGGCGAACGGGCGCTCGAGGCCGCCCTGGACGAGGTGCTGCGGTGAAGGGCCTCTGGGCCCGGTTCCTGCTCGGGCTCGGCGAAGCCCTGGGCACCGCCGCGTGGGCGGTCGGGCTGCGCAGGCGGGTCGCGCTCGAGGGCCTGCGCCGCGCCTTCCCGGAGCGTACCGAGGAGGAGCGGCGGGCGACCGCGCGCGCCGCCTACCGCCAGCTCGGCCGCAGCCTGGCGGAGGTCGCGCTCTCGCGCGATGTCCTGGACGCTGACCTCGAGGAGCTGGTGCGGTTCGAAGGCTGGGACCGCTACGAGTCCGCCCGGGCGCTTGGGCGCGGAGTGGTCATCGCGGTCGCGCACTTCGGCAACTGGGAGCTGGCCGCTCGCGCTTGCGCGCGGCGGGGGATGCCGCTCACCGCCATCACGCGGGCGCTGCGAGGGCGGCTCAACGAGCGGCTCCTCGCCGCCCGCCGCGCGGGCGGGCTGCGCGAGCTGCCCGACAAAGGGTCCACCGGGGCGGCGCTGCGGTTGCTCCGGCGCGGCGAGACGCTGGCCGTGGTGGTCGATCAGAACATGCGCCCTTCGCGCGGCATCTTCGTCGATTTCTTCGGTGAGCCCGCCTGCACCACCCCCGCCGCCGCGGTCTTCGCCCTGCGCTCTGGAGCTCCCCTGCTGGCCGCGTTCCCGGTGCGCGGCCCCGACGGGACGCACCGGGTGATTCTCGAGGGCCCGTTCGGGCCGCCGCCCGGGGCGCGTGGCCATTCCGCCGTGAAGGCGCTCACCCAGGAAGTGACCCGCGCGGTCGAACGGGCGGTGCGCGCGCATCCGGACCACTGGTTCTGGGTCCACCGCCGCTGGAAGACGCGCCCGCCGGAAGGGCTGCCGCCGCCCGCGCGCTGAACTTGCCGGCCCCGAGGAATTCGTGAGAGACACCGCCTCCATGCAGCGCAACGCCGACCTGCGCTCGCTCCTGGATCGCTTCGAAGGCGCCCGCATCGCCGTGGTCGGGGACCTGGTCGCCGACGAGTACCTGTACGGCGAGACGGAACGCATCAGCCGCGAGGCGCCGGTCTTGATCGTGCGCTACGAGTCGAGCGACCTGAAGCCCGGCTGCGGCGCCAACGCGGTGACGAATCTTTGCGCGCTGGGGGCGCGCGTCGCGGCAGTCGGGCTGGTGGGCGACGACCCCACCGGAGCGCGGCTCCGGCGGCTCCTGGAGGAAGCGGGAGCGGACGTGTCGGGCGTCCTCGCGGCGCCGGGGGTCCCCACCGCGACCAAGACGCGGGTGCTGGCGGGAGGCAAGAACACCCGGCGCCAGCAGATGCTGCGCATCGACCGGGACGGCCCGGGCGCGCCGCCTGCCTCGCTGCTCGCGCGGGTGCTTCGCGCGGTCAAGGAAGCGGCCCGGGAGGCCGACGCCGTGATGGTCTCCGACTACGGTGCCGGATTGCTCAGCCCGCCGGTGGTCGAGGCGGTGCTGGGCCTCGCCCAGGCAGGCAAGGTCGTCTGCGCCGATTCGCGCTACGGCCTCTCGCAGTACCGGGGCGTCACGCAGGCCAAGCCCAACGAGGTCGAGCTGGAGCAGCTCGCGGGACGGCAGCTCGGCGGGGACCTGGATGCGATCGAGGAGGCCGGCCGGGAGCTGCTCCGCTCGCTGCGGGCGAAGTCGCTCCTGGTCACCCGGGGACGCGCCGGGATGCTGCTCCTCCGCCCCGGCGCGCCCGCGGCCGCGCTGCCGGTGCACGGGTCCGCGACCGCCGTCGACGTGACCGGCGCCGGCGACACGGTGATGGCGGCCAATACGCTGGGCATCGCCTGCGGCGCCGACCCGGTCCAGGCCGCGCGCCTCGCCAACGTGGCGGGCGCGCTGGTGGTGCAGAAGCCGGGCACCGCCACCGTCACCGCGGCCGAGTTGCGCAAGGAGCTGCTGCGCGCCACCGTGGCCGGGCCGGAGCTGCTCGAGCCCGCGCAGGAGCCCGCGCGCCGCAGGAGGGCCCGGCGGTGAAGAAGCTCGTGCCGCTCGCGCAGGCCGTCGCGGCGCGCGAGTCGGCGCGCGCGCAGGGCCGCATGGTCGCGGTCGCCAACGGCGCCTTCGACCTGCTCCACGTCGGCCACGTGCGCTATCTGCAGGGCGCCAAGGATCTGACGCGCGGCGGACTGCTCGTCGTCGGCGTGAACACCGACCGCAGCGTCCAGGCGGCCAAAGGTCCGAAGCGGCCGATCGTGCCGGAAGAGGAGCGCGCCGAGCTGGTCGCGGCGCTCGGCTGCGTGGACCTGGTGGTGTTCTTCGACGAGCCCGACGCGGCCGCGCTGCTCACCGCCGTCCGCCCCGACCTGCACGTGAAGGGGACCGACTACGGCGAAGACTCGGTCCCGGAGCGCGAGCTGGTGGCGCGCCTGGGGGGGCGCACGGTCATCGCCGGCGACCCCAAGGACCATTCGACCACCGACGTGGTCGCGCGCATCCGGGAGCTGCCGTGAAGCTCTCCGCCACGGTGGTGGCGCAGGACGAGGCGGAGCGCATCGCCGGCTGCATCGAATCGGTGCGCGGCTTCTGCGACGAGGTCCTGGTGGTGGACGGCGGGTCACGCGACTCGACCGCGCAGATCGCCGGCCGGCTGGGCGCCCGCGTCGTCGAGCGCCCGTTCGACGATTTCGCCCGCCAGCACGAGTTCGCCCGGCAAGAGGCGCGCGGAGAGTGGATCCTCTCCATCGACGCCGACGAGCGCGCCTCGCCGGAGCTCGCCGCCGGCGCTTCCCGGGCGCTCCAGGGCGACGCCAGCGCCTACGCGCTGCCCTTCAAGAACCACTTTCGCGGGGTGTGGCTGCGGCACGGCGGGCTCTGGCCCGACCGCCACGTGCGCCTCTTCCGCAAGGATCGCTGCCGCTACGATCCCTCCCGGCCCGTGCACGAGAAGCTGCTGGTGGACGGCGCGGTCGGACGCCTCGATGCGCCGATCCTGCACCACACCTGGGGATCGCTCGCGCAATGCCTCGCGAAGATGGAACGCTACGGCGAGCGCGCCGCGCAGGCGCTGTTCGCGCAGGGCCGGCGCGCCGGGGCGTGGGAGATCGCCCTGCGGCCGCTGTGGAGGTTCGCGCGCGGCTACCTGCTGCGGGCGGGGTTCCTCGACGGGGCGCCGGGCGCGGCGATGGCGTGGGCGCGCGCCTACGAGGCGTACGCGCGCTACGCCCGGCTCTGGGAGCTGTCCCGCTTTCCCGGATCGACGCGGGACGCGCTGCGATGAGCCGTGGTATCCAGGGCGGAATGCCAGTCGCGCCGGAGCTGAAGGAGATCCTCGCCTGCCCGAAGTGCAAGGGCGAGCTGGAGTTCCGCGACGCGCAGAACGAGATCGTCTGCCACCACTGCAAGCTCGTCTACCGCGTCGAGGACGACATCCCGGTCATGCTGGTGGACGAGGCCAGGCCGCTGGAGGGTTGATGCCGCCGGCTGGTCGCGTGCTGGTGGTGCAGCCGGCGTACCTCGGCGACGTGGTGTTCACCTCCGCCCTGGTCGACTCGCTGGCGGAGCGGTTCGCGGAGGTCGAGGTGTGCGTGACGCCGCGCGGGCTCGACGTGGCGCTCGCCATGCCCCGCGCCGCGCGCGTGGAAGTCTTCGACAAGCGGGGCGCCGACAGCGGGCCCGCTGGGTTGTGGAGGGCCGCCGGGCGGCTGCGGGAGCGCCGGTACGACGCGGCCGCGCTTCCGCACCGGTCGCCGCGGAGCGCGCTCTTGGCGTGGCTGGCCGGGATCCCGCGGCGGGTCGGATTCCGCGGCGCTCTCGGGTCGCCGCTGTACACCGAGCGCATCCCGGAGCCGCGCGGCACCTTCACGGGGCGTGAAGCGGAGCTGGCGCGCGCGCTCTCCGCCGAGCCGCGACCGATGCGGCTCGTCCCCCGGCCCGAGTGGGTGCGCGCCGCGGACGAGCGGCTGCGCGGCGCATCCGCCGCCTTCGCCGCCCTGTGCGTCGGGTCGGAGTGGGAGACGAAGATCTGGCCGGCGGAGCACTTCGCCTCGTTGGCCGATCGCCTGGCCGAGCGCGGCCTGACCCCGGTCCTCCTGGGCGGTCCCCGCGAGAAGCCGCTCGCCGAAGCGGTGCAGGCGCGCGCGGGCGCGCGCTGCCTGGACACCACCGGCAACCCGGTCGGCGAGGCGCTCGCCATCCTCTCGCGCAGCGCGATCTGCGTGGGCGGGGACAGCGGCTTGACCCACGCCGCGCGCGCCCTGGGCGTCCCGACCGTCGCGCTCTTCGGGCCCACGGCGCCGGGCGCGCACGAGCTGGGTCCCCGGCAGCGCGCCGTCGCGCTCGGCCTGTCGTGCTCGCCGTGCAGCGCCCACGGGCAACGGCGCTGCCCGCTCGGTCATCACCGTTGCCTGCGCGACCTCTCCGCGGACCTGGTGCTGGAGTACTGCGAGGCGGTGCTGGCGTGACCGCGGACGCGCGGCTCGACGCGCTGCCCGGCATTTTCGCCCGGCTGCTCGCGCGCGTCGCGGCGCGCGCGCTTCCCCTGGCCGGGAGCCGCCCGCGCCCGGAAGAGCTGCGGCGCGTGCTGGTGGTGCGGCCGGACGACCGGGTTGGCAACGCGCTGCTCACCGTGCCGCTCGCCCTGGCGCTGCGCGACGCGCTCCCCCGCGCGCGGATCGACCTCCTCCTCGCCCGGCGCCGCGCGGCCGTCGCCGAAGGCCTTCCCGGGGTGCACGTCGTTGCCTTCGAGAAGACCGACGCCTTCCAGCACCCGATCCGTTTCGTGCATTTCCTCCGCGCCCTGCGCGCGGCCGGATACGACGCGGTGATCGACGCCGCCCACTGGCACGCGTTCTCTCTCACCTCCGCGCTGCTCTCGCGCGTGGCGGCCCGCCGGTGGCTGGTCGGGGCCGACCGGGGCGCCTCGCACCTCTATTCGCACGCCGAGCCGCCGCCGCCGCCGGACCTGCCGGAGGTCCCGGCAAAGCTCCTGCTGCTGAAAGGGCTGGGGCTTGCGCCGCCGCCTCCTCCCGCGCTGCAGACCGCGCTGGGGATCGAGCACGCCTCCTGGGCCGCCGAGGTCACGCGGTCGCTGCCTGGCTTCGCCGCGCTCAACCCGGGTGCGCGCAAGGTGGACCACCGCTGGCCCGCCGAGCGCTTCGCCGGACTGGCGCGCGCTCTGGGTGCCCGGGGGGTCCCCACGCTGGTGACCTGGGGACCGGGGGAAGAGGCGCTGGCGCGCGCGGTGGCGGATTCGTCCGGCGGAGCGGCCTCGGTCGCGCCGCCCAGCGACCTCGGCCGCCTGGCGGCGCTGTTCCGCCGCGCCGCCCTGGTGGTGACCAACGACACGGGTCCGATGCACCTCGCTGCCGCCTGCGGCGCGCCGGTGCTCGCGCTGCTCCATGCGCCCGAAGGCGCCCGCTGGGCGCACCCCGGCCCGCGGTTCGCGGCACTCGTCGCGCCCGAGGTGGCCGAGGTGGCGGCGGCGGCCGTGCGTCTCCTTGACAGGGCGGAAGCCGCGGTCGAACCTGCCCGGCCATGATGGGCCCGGAGGCGGCGTGATCCGTTCGATGACCGGCTTCGGCGCCGGCCGCGCCCAGGCCGGCGGCGAGACCGTGGCCGTCGAGCTTCGATCGGTGAACGGCAAGTTCTGCGACGTCCGGGTGCACCTGCCGCGCGAGCTCGCAGCGCTCGAGCCCGTGATCGCCAAGATCGTCAAGTCCCGCGTGGCCCGCGGCGTGGTGGACGTGAGCGTGCGCCGCGAGGCCCCCGGGAGCGTGCGCGGCGCCGCGCCCCGGGTCGACCTGCCGCTCGCGGCGGCCTACGCCAAGGCGCTGCGCGAGATGCACGCCGAGCTGGGGCTCGCCGGCGAGGTGACCGTCCACGACCTGGTCGGGCTGGAAGGCGTGGTGGGCCTCTCCGAGGCGGGCGCGGACCCGGGGCCCGCCGCCGAGGCGCTCGAGCGCGCCCTCTCGGCTGCCCTCGACGCGCTCGAGGAGATGCGCCGCCGCGAAGGAGAGGCGCTGGCCCGCGACCTCTCCGCCCGTATCGCAGCGGTGGAGAAGGGCGCCGCCGCGATCCGCGGCTCGGCGCCGCAGTCGGTCGAAGCCTACCGCGAGCGGCTGGCCGCGCGCGTCGCCGAGCTGTCGCGCGGAGTCCCCGCCGACCCGGCGCGGCTCGCGCAGGAGGTGGCGTTCTTCGCCGAGCGCGTGGACGTGGCGGAGGAGCTGACGCGCCTGGGCAGCCACCTCGCCCAGCTCCGCGCGCTGATCGCCTCCGACGCCCCCGCCGGGCGCCGCCTGGAGTTCCTCGTCCAGGAGGTCAACCGGGAGGTCAACACCATCGGGTCCAAGTCGCAGCACGCCGGCATCGCCGCCCAGGTGGTGGAGCTGAAGGCCGAGCTGGAGCGGGTCCGCGAGCAGATCGCCAACGTCGAATGAGCGCCACCCTCCTCATCCTCAGCGCGCCTTCCGGGACCGGCAAGACGACCCTGGCGCGCCGGCTGGTGGCCGCGCACCCCGGGGCGATCTTCTCGGTCAGCTACACCACCCGCGCGGCCCGGCCGGGGGAGCGCGAGGGCGTCGACTACCACTTCGTTGACGACGCCCGCTTCGACGCCATGATCCAGGCGGGCGATTTCGTCGAGTGGGCGCCGGTGCACGGCCACCGCTACGGCACGCCGCGCGCGGCCATCCTGGAGGCCCAGCGGCGGGGGGCGCTGGTGGTCTTCGACATCGACGTGCAGGGCGGGAGCGCGATCAAGCGCCAGCACCCGGAGGCGCTGCGCGCCCTGGTGCTGCCGCCCTCGTTGGCCGAGCTCGAGCGCCGCCTGCGCGCGCGCTCGACCGACGACGACACCACCATCCGCCGGCGGCTGCACGCCGCCCGCGTCGAGGTCCTGCTCGCCCGCGCCGAGGGATACGAGTACTGGGTGGTCAACGACGACCTGGACCGCGCCTACGCCGACCTGGAAGCGATCGTGCGGGCGGAAGGCTGCCGGGCCGGGCGCGCGGATCTGCAGAAAATTTTGGAATGACCGACCCCGACACCAATCCCGCGCGGGCGATCGTGCGGGCCGGGTTCGTCTGCGGCGCGGCGTTCATCGTCGCCTCCGCGATCCGCGGATGCGTCCACGGCGTCGACTGGAAGGCGGACCTTCTCTGGACGGCGGTGTTCGGCGGAAGCGCCATCCTGCTCCTGGCCGCCGCGGGATCCCTCGGGGTCCGGGTGCTCCTCCGCTCGCGCCTGCCGGGAGAGATCGCCCGAGGAAACCTGGCCGCCGGGGTGGCCGCCGGAGCCCACTTCGTCGCGACGGGCCTCATCATCGCCCGGTGCCTGTACGGGGACGACATCGCCACACTCGGCGTTTCCGTCGTGTTCTTCGTCCTCGGGCAAGTGACGCTGCACGTGTTCCTCGTCCTCTTCCGCTTCCTCACGCTCTACGCAGAGGACCAGGAGATCATGGGCGAGAACGTGGCGGCGGCGGTGAGCTACGCGGGTGCCATGGTTGCGATCGCGATGATCGTCGGTCACGCCACCGAGGGCACCTTCGCCGGCTGGGCCGCGTCGTTGCGGGCGTATGCGGCGGCGCTGGCATCGGCCCTGGTGCTGTACCCGGTCCGGCAGCTCGTCGTGCAGACGCTGATGCTGCACCAGCCGTTCGCTTTGCGAGGCGGGGGCCTCGACCGGCTGGTGGCGCAGGAGCGCAACGTGGGGGTCAGCGCGGTCGAGGCGGTCTCGTACCTGGCCGCCGCGGTTCTGCTCACGGAGATCGCGTGACGGCGCCGGCCGGTGCCCGGGAGTATGCCGACTTCGCGGCACGCCTCACCACGGGCGGCCTCATTTCCGACCCGTGGTTCGAGGGTCAGCCCCGGTTCCATCCCCGGCCCGTCGTGCTCACCTCGGCCGAGCAGGCATCGCTCTACCGAGCGGCGGAGGAGATGGCAGCCGCGTACAACGAGCTCTGCCTTCACTGCGCCGGGGATCCCGCGCTCGTCGCGGGGTTCCTGGGGCTCACGCCGGTGCAGCAGGCCTTGTGGTGCGCGTCGGCGCCCCACTGGCACGGCATCGCGCGGGCCGACGTCTTCCTCACCGCCCAGGGCCCGGTCGTGTGCGAGCTGAATTGCGATACCCCGAGCGGCGAGGCGGAGGCAGTCCTCCTCAACCGGACCGTCGCCCCCGCGTTTCCCGGTCTTTGCGATCCGAACCGCGAGCTGCGCGACCGGTTCTGCGCGATGATCGCGGCCGTGGCCGGCCCCGTGGGGCGCTCGCACCCTGGCACCTCGGGACGCGCACCTCTCTCGGTGGGACTGATCTACCCGACGGAGATGCCCGAGGACCTCTCGATGGTCCTCCTCTACCGGGAGTGGTTCGAGGAGCGCGGCTGGCGCGTCACCCTGGGTTCGCCCTTCAACCTTCGCCGTCTGGGCGCCCGGCAGGCGGGGCTCTTCGACACGCCCTGCGACGTGTTCGTGCGGCACTACAAGACCGACTGGTGGACGGAGCGGAGGCCCGTCTGGTCGGACGAGCCGCCCGTCCCCGATCCCGACCCGCTCTCCGAGAAGCTCGCCGTCATCCTGGGCAGCGCGCTGGCGGGGACGTGCGCGGTCGTGAACCCGTTCGGCGCGGTGGTCCCCCAGAACAAGCGCGCGATGGCGCTCCTGTGGGAACGGATGGACCTCTTCTCCCCCCGCAGTCGTGCCGCCATCCGCAGGTATCTTCCCGAGACCGTGAGGCTGGAGACGCTGCCGCCCGCGCGCCTCCGCGACGAGCGGGAGGCCTGGGTGCTCAAGTCGGACTACGGGTGCGAGGGCGACGAGGTGGTCATCGGGGCGGAGACCCCGCCGGACGTCTGGGAGGCCTCCCTCGAGGCGGCGGTCCCCGGGCGCTGGGTGGCGCAACGCCATTTCCGCGCGCTCCGTGGCCCGGACGGCGCCGCGGCCAACCATGGCGTCTATCTGGTCGCGGGAGAGGCGTCGGGCCTGTACACGCGCCTCGCGGTGGCGGGTACCGACCGCCACGCGCTGTCCGCGCCGGTGCTCGTCCGGCCAGAGGCGCGCCCATGAGCGAGGCCCCTCCCGACAGGCCCTTCACCCGGCAGGTGCTGATCGACGGCGACGCCATCGTCGGCGCGCGCTGGTGGCAGGAGTCGCTCCGCTTGTCCGCCGATCCGGTCAGCCGGCGTCGCGCGCTGAAGGGTCTGGTGCTGCTCCTGGGCGGTTCCGCGGCCGGCTTGGGCCTCGTCGCCGCTCTCACCCGGCCTGGAGACGACGTCGACGTCAGCATGGACGCGCTGGATCTGCAGAAGCGCGAGGGATGGAACGCGGGACACCCTGGTGCGGTGCTCCGCTTCCCTGGCGCGACCCTCTTCGACGCCGACGGCGGCCGAAGCTGGGTCGATGGGCTCGCCACGCTGGCGAGCGATCTGGCTCCTGCGCAGGCGTCGCTCGCCCCGTTCTACGTGCCCACCTTGTTCCAGGCGCTGGGCGCTGCCTCGAGCGCTAGCCTGCGATCGGCCATGACGCCGGTGGCGCCCCGGGCCGGCGGCGCGGACGTCCTCCGCGGCAAGGCGATCTTGTCGCTCTTCGAGGCCGTGAAGATGCCGGCGGACACCGCCGTGATCCTCGATCTCGACGGACCGACGGCAGTGGCCGTGGCCGCGGGGATGGCGCCCGGCTTCGAGCCGGTGTTCATCTTCGACAACTGGCCTCACCCGCTCGGGGTGGTGGCCTCGCAGCTGACCCTGGGGGCCGTCCTGTACCACCGGCCCGTGTTCCTGCGGGCGCGCAGCGGTCGGGCAGTCCCGGCGCCGCCCGTGTTCGTCCTCGACCGCAGCCGCCTGGCTCACTACACGGACGAAGACACCCAGTTCGACAATCGCTACGTGGCCAGGCTGCCCACCGCGGAGAACTTGCGCGCGCTGGGCATCCAGCACGTCCTCTACGTGCCGCCGAGCAAGTCGGACCTGCGCGAGCTCGACGATCTCAACGACGACTTCGTCGCGCTCGCGGCCGCGTCGATCGACGTCAAATCGATGCCGCTCACCGACCTGGACGCGCCGGCTCCGCGCGGCGACGCCGCGCCGGCGCGCTCGCCCGCGACCTTCTACTACGGCGGCCATCCCCTCACGCACCTCTGGTTCTGGAGCAGCTACGGCTGGCACACGCCGCCGGCCGCTGCGCTGCGGGCGCCGGTGGCGCCGCCGAACGTCTCCGCCGGGTCCGCGTACCGCCCCGCGTTGCGCCCGACGATCTTCTCGTCGCGCACCCTGGGAGGCGGGAGCGGCATCGGCAAGCAGAAACCGTCGGGCTTCGGCCGCGTGTCGGTTCGCGCGTCGCGGTCGACGGGCACCATCACCGGCATCCGCTCCGGGCGGAGCGGATCCTTCGGGCGCGCCGGCGGCAGGTCGGGCGGATAGCCGCCGCCGTCGCCCCGAGTTCCTCGCTTCACGCACGAGGTTCGACATGTCGAAGACCTTCTTCGGGATCCAGGTGGTGGTGAGGAACTTCCTGACCGATCCGCTGCGGCCCCAGCTTCACGAGATCATCGCCCGATCGGCGAGCGAGCAGTCCCTGGCCGACAAGCGCGCCTTCTGGAAGAGGGTCGCCGCGGTGCTCAACGAGGCGGTGCCCGCGTTCGAGATGGGCTACTGGGACCTGGTCCGCGGCGACGGAGCGGACGAGGAGTTCGAATCCTGGTCCAGCGAGATCGAGGGGAGCCTGGCCACGGAGAAAGAGGAGCTCGGGACCGCCCCCGACGAGGTGAGCCGGATTTCCGCCGAGAAGCGCTACATCATCGTCACGCTGATCTTCCTGGTCGAGGCCGGCAGCAACAGCGACCGGACCCTCGGGGAGCGCTGCGACGTGCCGAAGTCGGAGTACTGGACGCGCCTGACATTCGGGCGGCTGATCGCCAGCGTCCCGCTGCTCAATTTCGCCAACGTGGTGGCGGACGCGGTCTACCTCGCGCCGGGGAGCGAAGAGGACGGTCTTTCGATGGAGGACGTCCACGGCGGCGGTTACGAGTACCTCAAGCTCCTCCTTTGAGTCGCCCGAAAAATTCTGGAATGACTGCGAATCGCCTCGGGTTGGGTCGCCTTTGCAGGACTGGTCGAAGCGCGTGACTACAAGATCAGCGCGGAGGCGCGGAGACGCGGAGATCTTTTTCTAACAAACCCTCCGCGCCTCCGCGACTCCGCGTTCATCTTTGAGCCCATCGCGGCTCGGTCATGGCGTGCCGGGTTGGGATTCGAGGCGGGCGGCGCCGAGGCCGTTCGCGATGGCGGCGGCGGTCAGGACCAGCGCGCCTCCGCCGAGCAGGTGCCAGCCGATCGGCTCACCGAGGACCACCGAGCCCAGGCAGACGGCGAGCATGGTGTCGACGAGCGGGATCGCGCCGATGGCCGCGACGGGGACCCGGGGCAGCAGCCAGAAGAGCAGCAAGTAGGGCACCGCCGTCCCGAAGACGGCGAGGTACCCGAGCGCCACGGCGGCCAGCGGCGTCCAGGTGGCGGAGCGCCCGCGCTCCAGCGTCCACGCGAGCGCGACCAGCAGGGCAGCGCCTGCGAACACCTGCCCGAAGGTGAGCACCACGGGCGGGATCGCTTCGAAGCCCCGCCGGACCAGCACGTTCGCGAGCGCGACCAGGACCGCTGCGGCCACGATGAGCGAGCCGCCCAGCGCCGCGCGGTTCCCGGCGCCGGCCCCCCGCAGCAGCGCGGGAAGCTGCAGCACGGCGACTCCGGCGATCCCCAGCGCGGCGGCGAGGAGCTTGGCGGGCGAGAGCGGCTGCGCGGGAAGGAGGGCGCGGGCCAGCAGGAGCAGCCAGATGGGGAAGGTGGCGAAGAGCACCGCTGCCAGCCCCGACGCGACCCATTGCTGCGCGGCGAACAGCAGCGCATAGGGGACGCCGATCTGGATCAACCCCACCGCCGCCACGCGCAACGATGCGCGGCCGCCGACCCGGAGCAGGCCTGCGCGCACGGCGAACGGGACGAGCACCGCCGCCGCCAGCGTCATCCGCAAGGCGGCGAAGCGCAGCGGCGGGAGATCGCGCAGCCCGAGCTTGATGAACAACCACGTCGAGCCCCAGAGCACGCAGCAGGCGATCCAAGCGAGCCGGACGCGGGCGTTCACGACCGGGCGGTGTACAGGCGCGCCCCGCGCCGGGCAAGGGAGACCCGCGTGTCGGCTCGCGCTTCGCGCGAGCCCCGACTCTTCCCCGGGCGATTCGCGGGCCCCGGAAGCGTCCATCGTTGACCGCGCCCGCCCGATCCGGGTACTGCCGCTTTCGTGGCGCCGCGCATCCACGTCCTCGCCGAGACGCTCGCCAACCAGATCGCCGCCGGGGAGGTGGTCGAGCGGCCCGCCGCGGCGGTCAAGGAGTTGGTCGAGAACGCGCTCGACGCGGGCGCCGGCCGCGTCGAGGTCGACCTGCAGGACGGCGGCTGCCGCCTGGTGCGCGTGCGCGACGACGGCTCGGGGATGGGACGCGAGGACGCGCGGCTCAGCCTGCAGCGCCACGCGACCAGCAAGCTGCGCAGCAAGGACGAGCTCTTCGCCATCGCCACCTACGGCTTCCGCGGCGAGGCTTTGCCTTCGATCGCAGCGGTCTCGCGCTTCACCCTCCTCACCTGCGAGGCAGGGGCGGCCGCGGGCACGCGCATCGAGGTCGAAGGCGGGCGGGTGCTCTCCGTCGAAGACGCCGGGTCCCCGCCGGGCACCACGGTCGAGGCCCGCGACCTGTTCTGGAACGTCCCCGCCCGCCGCAAGTTCTTGAAGCGCGCCGCCACCGAGCAGGCGCACGCGGTGGAGGCGGTGCTGCGGCTCGCGCTGCCCCGCCCCGAGGTGGAGTTCACGGTCCGCGAGAGCGGGCGCATCCTCCTCCGCCTGCCGCCCGGCGACGCTGCCGCCGTGCAGGAGCAGCGGGCGGAGGAAGCCTTGGGCCGCGAGGTGCGCGGCCGCCTGCTGCCCATCTCCGCCCAGGTGCGAGGCGTCCGCGCGCGCGGGCTGGCGGCCTCTCCCGCCATCGAGCGCTCCAACGCCTCCGCGGTATGGCTCTTCGTCAACGGGCGGGCGGTGCGCGACCGCCAGCTCACTCACGCGGTGCTGCGCGCGTACGGCGAGGTGATGCCCCACGGCCGGTACCCGGCCGCGCTCGTCTTCCTCGAGGTTCCCGCGCGCGACGTGGACGTGAACGTCCACCCGGCCAAGGCGGAGGTCCGGCTCGCCGACGCGCGCGCCGCCCACGAGGCCATCACCGCGGCGCTCCGGTCCGTGCTCGCGTCCGGGGCGTGGCTTCCGCTCGACGGGACCGGCCAGGTTGCCCCCGCGCGCTCGTACTCGCTCTCCCCCTCTGACGACCGCTCGCCGCGGGTCGCGGAGGCGCTCCAGCGCTACGGGGAGCGCGCGCCGTACGAGAAGCCCGGCTGGCACCGCGACCCGCGTTTCGCCGCCGGCGCCGTCCGGCCGATGTCGGACCCTCCCTCTACCGTGCGAAGCGGTGGAGAAGGCGCCGGCGCCGCCGCCCCGTCCGGCGGGCAGGCCGCCCTGATCGCGCCGCAGCCGTACTTCGCCGGGCTTCGCTACCTGGGCCAGTTGCACCGCACCTACCTCGTCTGCGAAGGTCCGCGCGGGCTGGTGCTCATCGACCAGCACGCCGCCCACGAGCGGATGAACTACCAGCGCCTGCGGCGCGCGGCGGCCGAGCGGCGCGCGCACGTCCAGCCGCTGCTCGTCCCCGTCCTGCTCCGCCTCTCGCCGGCCGCGGCGGCGCGCATCGCCGAAGGCGCGGCCGACCTGGCCGCCATCGGCGTCGAGGTCGAGCCGTTCGGCGGAGGGTCCGCGGCGGTGAAGGCGCTGCCGGCGCCGCTCTCCAGCCTCCAGGAATCCGCGCTCGCGGCGCTCCTCACCGACCTGGCCGAGGAGCTGTCCACCTCGGGCCGCGGCGAGTCGCTCGAGCGCCGCCGCGACGCGCTCCTCGCGCGGGCCGCCTGCCACGCCAGCGTCCGCGCTCACGATGCGCTGAGCGAGGGCGAGGCGCGCGCGCTGCTCGGCGCGCTCGACGCGACCGACTACGGCGCCCGCTGCGCCCACGGCCGGCCGGTGGTGGCGGAGTGGCCTGTGGCGGAGATCGAGAAGCGCTTCGGGCGCGACTACGAGTCGCACGCCCGCGCGGCGCCCCCGGATACGCTCTGACCCGTCGCGCCGAACGCATTCCATGGCCGCTGCGGTGTGAAAAGAGCAGCGCCGCCGAATGCGGCGGCGACTGGGACGCCCGGCGGCTTGGCGGCCGGCCGCGCGCTGCGCACTTTCTCCCACCGTGGGGAACGCCGGCGCGGCGCGGAAGCACCCGCGGCGGGCCGAAGCGCGTTATAGAACCCGGAACGCCCAAGGAGCGAGGATGTACGTCGCCGTCGAGGGGATCGTCGAGACGTTGCGCGGGGTGCCGCCGCCCCGTTTCCAGCCGGGGCACATCTGCGCGCTGCTCCACGACCTGACCATCCGCCCCGAGACGCTGCAGCCCTTCCTCCATTTCGCTCCGCGCCGGTACACGCGGAACCTCATCTACCGCGACGACCTCTTCGAGTTGCTCGCGCTGTGCTGGGACCCGCGCACCGAGAGTCCCATCCACAACCACTCCAACCAGCTCTGCTGGCTCGCCATCCAGCAGGGCGCGCTGCGCCTGGAGAATTTCCACTCGCTCGACGGCCCCGGGCCGGGCGACCGCATCCGGCTGGTGCCCAGCGGCGGCATCGACCATGCGCCGGTGGGCTGCGTCGACCTGCAGCAGGGGGAGGACGCCATCCACCGCGTCTCCAACCCGTCCGACGAGCGCGCGGTCAGCCTGCACGTCTACTCGCGCCCGTACGATCTGTGCCTGGCCTACGATCTGGAGGCGCAGACCTCGCGCGAGATGCGCCTCATCTACCATTCCGCCGGCGGGCGTATCTTCCAGCCGGAGCGGCGCCAGTGAAGCGGCTCGCTCTCTGCGCCGCGCTGCTCGCCGCGTGCGCCACCGGCGGCGCGCGCAAGCAGGCCGCGGGCAGCAGCCCCGAGGGCACCGTCGAGGTCGACGACGTGCTCCACGGAGTGAAGTACACCCTGCCGCCCGCCCCGGAGGGCTGGCAGGTCGCGCACGAGGGCGCGGCGCACGTCTCGGGATCCGGCGTGCAGGTCGAGGTCGGCTCGTTCCCGCTGGCGGGCGCGGCGCAGCCGGCGAGCTGCCGGGACGCGGCGCAGAAGCGGCTCGCGACCCTCCAGCAGCGGACCGACGAGGCCGAACGGAAGCGCGCGCCGGACCTTCCCGCGCAGGCCGATGCGCCGCGGGACCAGTCGACCGGCGATTCGCCCACCGCGACCTGGAGCTTCACGCGCGGACCCTCGGCGGCGGCCGTCCGCAGCCGGTGGGGCTTCTTCGCGCGCGGAGCCGACTGCCTGATGTTGCAGGTCAGCGGCCCCCGCGGCGACGGGTTCGCCGACCGCGTGTTCGACTCCGCCGCGCGCACCTTCAAGGTGCTCTCGCTGGCGCCCGAGCAGCAGCGCGAGGTGGACCTGCTCGCCGGGATGGGCTTCCTGGAGAGGCGCGAGCCCGCCGCGGCGCTGGATCGGTTCGAGGCGCTCGCGCGCCGCGAGCCAGGGTTCGCGAAGGCGCATTTCGGGGCGCTGATGGCCGCCTTCGAGCTCGGCCCGCAGGCCTACGCGCGCGGGCTGCCGCACGGGAGGGCCTCCCTGAAGGGCGACCGCGACCTCACTCCCGAGCAGCGCCAGCTCGCGTTGCGCGCCGTCGGCGTGATGCAGTTGGCCGAGAACGAGGTGAAGGACGCCTCGGAGACGCTGGCGGAGCTGGTGGTCCGCGCGCCGGACCTGGCCGAGGCCCAGTACAACTACGCGTGCGCCCTGGCCCGCCTGGGCGAGCGCAGGCAGGCATTGGACCACCTCCGCCTCGCCATCCAGCTCGACGGCGACCTCGCCACCCACGCCCGCGTCGACACGGACCTCGAATCCCTCCGCGCCACCCCCGAATTCCAGGACCTGACCCGCCCGCCCCAGAGCGCGCGGTAAGGGCAAAAAGCCGAACGCGGAGGCGCGGAGGCGCGGAGGGATCGATCGGATCTCCAGATCGACCGCGGGCGGCGATCCGCTTCCAGCAAAGATCTCCGCGTCTCAGCGCCTCCGCGTTGATCCCCTAGTCCCCTTCCTTGGCGGCGCGGGCGATGGCGGCGCCGATGGTGTCGGCGGCGTCCAGCTTTTCCGCGGCTTCCTCGAGGGCGGCGCGGGTGGACTCGGCGGACGGTTCGGCGTGGCGCAGGGCCTCGGCGTGCGCGAAGAGCAGATCCAGATCGAGGTCCAGCTCCGTCGCGCGGCGGACCAGCCCGGCCGCGTCCTCCGCCTGCCGCCGCTCGGCTTCCTCCACCGCGCGCTCGAAGTCGAGGTCGAACTCCACCTCCAGCGCCTCCGGGTCGACTCCCGGCCAGCGGTTCGCGCACTCGAGACGAGCCACCTCCGGCGTCATCTCGATCGGATCGCCCACGTAGGCCCAGTGGTCGTCGGTGGGGAACGGTGACCCCTCCACGACCAGCACGAGCCGCTCGGCCATCGGCTCGAAGTAGAAACCCGTCTCCGGCGCGCGCGCCATCTCGCCAAAACGTATCCCATCACTCCGCGCTGTGAAAAGCGCAGCGCCGCCGACTGGGCGGCGGGCGGGAAATTCCGCGCGCGTGGCCCAGCCGGTATGTTACCCGCGCCCCGCCCTCCGGAGGAAGCGATGCGCCTGCGCACTGCCGCCTGCGTCCTGCTCGCCGCCGCGCCCGCCCTGGCCGGCGTGCCTGGGAGGGGCGACGGCACCATCACGCTCCTGGGAGGAGTGCGCGCCATCCCCGGCGGCGAGTACCAGTCCGAAACCGGAGCCAAGCACGCCCTGTGGCACCCCGGGTTCCTGGTCGGCCTGGGCTTCCAGCCCGACGACGAGCTGCACGGAGGCATCCAGCTCGGCTACGGCCTCGATCAGTACGGCGAGGGCGCCGGCGCGCTCAAGATCCGGAGCTTCCAGATCCTGCTCGAACTCGACACGGCACTCACCCAGGGCAACTGGTACACCCTCTACGCGGGCGGCGGGCTCGGCTACTCGCTGAACACCATCTCGCGCGCCGCCGGCGACCTGGAGGCCAATTCGGCGGTGGGCTTCGTGGCGGTGGGCTTCCGCTTCCGCATCTCCGACCACGTCGGTGGCGTGATCGAGGACCGCTACAGCATCTCGTCCGCGGCCGCCGACCCCAGCGCGACGAACACGGTCAACATGGGCGGCAACCTGCTCACCGCCGGGATCATCTTCCACTTCTTCTCTCCCGAGGACAAAGGACACCCGACCGCCCCGGGAGGGTGACCGGGCCGGGCGGGATGTCCCACCTCCGGCCCGGCAGGCGCCCGATCGAAAAGGATGCGGGAAACCGGGCGCCCTGCGGTATGCTTCCCGACCCACCGGCCGTCGTCCCTTTCAGCAGAGCGAGCCAAGGAATGCCGATGAGCGAAGAGATCACCGCCCCCCGTTCCGTGCCCCC
>DASWGI010000256.1:0-2599 GCA_036393835.1 Myxococcales bacterium
TCCCCGGCCGCACCATCGTGGTCGGCGGCCTCTCGCGCGACGTGATCAACCGCATCATCCAGCGCCACTACAACGAGGTGAAGTACTGCTACGAGAAGGAGCTCACCAAGGACCCGGCCCTGTACGGCAAGGTGACGGTGCTGTTCGTCATCGACGGCGTGGGCAGGGTGGGCGACGCGTTGGTGCAGCAGAGCACCATGGGCAGCGAGCCGGTGGAGAGCTGCATCGTCACCCACGTGCGGCGCTGGGCGTTCCCGGCCCCGCAGGGGGGAGGGACGGTGCAGGTGACCTACCCCTACGTCTTCAAGAGCAGCGCGCAATGACCCGCATCCTCGCCGCAGCCCTGCTGCTCGCGGCCGCCGCGCGCGCGGGCGAGCCTGAGCCCGCCGGCGATGCGCCCTTGGCGAGGACCGCGGTGCCCTCGAACGGCGTCGACGAGACGCCGCGCCGCGGGACGTTCGCCGAGGCGAGCGTGGGCGCGTTCGCGACGGTGGGCGGCAGCCGCGCCTTGTCGAACGCGCAGCCGTACCTGGGCCTGACGGTCGGCCGGGACCTGGCGCCGCATCGTCGCTCTTCGCTTCGGTCGGCGCTGGCGCCTCGAGCAACTCCTGCTTCCAGCCCGCAACGGCGGGGAGCTGCGCCGGGGCGGACTCCTTCGGCGCGACCTTCCTCGAGGTGGGCGCCTCGACCGGGACGTGGCTGACGCGCCGGCTGCTCCTCTCCGGGAAGCTGATGGGTGGCATGACGCTGCTCTCCCCGGGCCCCTTCACGCGGAAGGACGGGACCACCGTCCCCGACCAGGCGATCGCGCCTCACGCGGGCGCGGGGCTGGGGCTCGAGTACAAGACGCGCCTCGACCACTTCGGGATCGGGCTCGCCGCGATCCTGCGGTACTCGCTGGCCTCGCGGCCCGACGGCGGCGGCAAGGACGGGATCGCCTCCCTGGCGCTGCTGCCGCGCATCCGATACGTATTCTGAATGCGTCTCGGCGCGTTGCTGCCAGTCGCCGTCGTATTCGGCGGCGCTGCGCCTTTTCATGGCGCGGTCGTGATGGCATCCGCTCTGGCCGCCGCCTGCGCCCACGCTCCCCGAGGCCCTGCCGCCGAGCAGGCCGTGGCGAGCGCGCTCGACGATTTCCACGACGCCGCCGCGCGCGCGGACGAGGACCGCTACTTCGCCCACTTCGCGCCCGGCGGCGTGTTCCTCGGCACGGACGCCACCGAGCGCTGGGAAGTTCCCGCCTTCCGCGCCTACGCGCACCCGCACTTCGCGCGCGGGAAGGCCTGGAGCTTCCGCGCGGCACGCCGGGCGGTGACGGTGCGCGGCGATCTGGCCTGGTTCGAGGAGGACCTGGAGACGCAGAACCTCGGTCCGGCGCGCGGCAGCGGGGTGCTCTCGCTGCGCGACGGCAAGTGGCTCATCGAGCAGTACGTGCTGTCGATCACGGTGCCCAACCAGCGCTTCCGCGCGGTGCGCGATCTGCTCGCGGCGCCGTGAGACGACCGCCACCGAAGACGGAGGCTACCGCTCCTTCCCGCGCATGGCGCGGAACATCTGCTTGACGTTGTCGCGGTCGTAGTCGGTCGCGTAGCTGAACTCGCCGCCGTTCTTGAGCCACTCGCCGCCGTCCACCGTCAGGCAGTCCCCGGTCACGTACGCCGCTCCGTCGGAGAGGAGGAACACCGCGGCGTCGGCGATCTCGCGAGGCGTGCCGAATCGCTTCAGAGGAACGCGGTTCTTTGCCATGTCCGTCATCTGCGGGTCGGGCATGAGCCGGCTGAAGGCGCCCTCGGTCGGCACGGGTCCCGGCGCGATCGCGTTCACCCGGATGCCGTACGCCGCCCACTCGACGGCGAGCGAGCGCGTCATGGCGAGGACTCCGGCCTTGGCGCACGCCGAAGGGAGCACGAACGCGGATCCCGTCCAGGCGTAGGTGGTCACGATGTTCACGATGGCGCCCTTGCCGCCGGCGATCATCTTCTTCCCGAACGCGCTGGTGCAGTGGAACGTGCCGTTCAGCACGATGTCCACCACCGCCTTGAACCCGTTCGGCGACAGGTCCTCCGAGGCGGCCAGGAAGTTCCCGGCGGCGTTGTTCACCAGGCCGTCCACGCGCGACACCTGCGCCGCGGCGCGCTCGACCGCGGCGGCGTCCCGCACGTCGCACGCGACCGCGCTCGCCTCCTGGCCGCGCGAGCGGATCTGCTTCACCACCTCGTCGAGCTTCTCCTGCCTGCGCCCCAGCACGACCGGGTGCGCGCCCAACTCGGCGAAGCGGCGGGCCATCTCGGCGCCCAGGCCCGAGCCGCCCCCCGTCACGACGATGCTGCGCCCCTTGAGCAGGTCGGGTGCGTACACTGCGGCCTCCGGGTAGAAGGAGCCGCATGATGCAGATTCACGCACGCCGCGTCCACCGCTGGCTCGCCTGCGCCGCGCTGCTCGCCGCCTCCGCCGCCGGCGCCGCGGAGCAGCGGGGGAAGCTGGTGGTGGTGATCGTCGTCGATCAGCTCCGCACCGAAGATCTCATGGTGCTCCGCGACGAGCTGGGTCCGCGGGGGTTCGCCGGCCTCGGGCAGCCCGTCCCGATCCGGTACGAGAC
>DASWGI010000257.1:0-10509 GCA_036393835.1 Myxococcales bacterium
GAATCCAGAGGCGCCGACGAGCAGGGACGCCAAGGTCGCCACGAGCCGCAGCACGCGGGGGATTCTGCGGGCAGCCCGTTCCGACCGCAAGCCTGATGGCACAAAACGAAGGGACGCCATGTGCTGGCGTCCCGTCGAGAGACGATCAGTCGTCGTCCCCGCGCAGGCCGGCGATCTCGGCGGCCTTGCCGGTCAGCCGCAGGACGTGCATGCCGGTGTTGGCGCGGTCCACGATGTAGACCAATCCCCGGTCGTCAGTAGCGACGTTGTTCGTCTGGACGACTTGCCTGCAGACGTTGTTCACGCCCTTGAAAGTCCCGCACCGGAAGTCGGTATCCACCGTGGGGGCTGGAATGAAGAAGGCGACTTCCTTCGGGTTGTACGGATCGCGGACATCGACCGCGCGAACGCCGGCGTTGAAGTACGAGACGAAGATCAGCTTCTGGTAGAACGGTGGCCCGAATTCCTCGTTGGTCGCGTGCGGACCGAAGCGGCCTCCGCGGTCGCAGAAAGCGCCGCTCGATGCCGGTACGAGGAACGTGGCGAGCGATTGCGGTCGCGTCTCGTCCGTCACGTCCACGGTGGTCGTCGTATGGCGCATCTCCGCGCAGAAGTGCGCCGTCGCCTCGGAGACGACGACCACGACGTCGCGCACGTTCCCCTCGTCGTTCCCGGTATCGGTGGTGAAGTCGGGGACGGTGATCTTGCCGAGCGGCCAACTGGTGTGCCCGCCGTTGTCCGGCTGCATGATCCAGCGTCCGATCTCCGCGGTCTTGTAATCCGTCGCGGCTGTGGATAGCAGCGCGTCACGATCGGCAATCTGCATGACGCCGTTGTCGCCGACCCCATAGGCGAAGTAGACGCGCCCGTGGAGACCGGTGGAGATCGGGCCGTGGATCGCCGGTGCCGCGGTGAAGTGCGGTGGGAGCGCCGCCGGCTTGCCGGGGTTGTTCGGGTCGGGCTGCTGGCCGTCGAGAGCCCAGTCGCGGATGAAGACAGGCTTCGCCGGGTTGCTGAGATCGTAGATCATGATGTGGTTGCCGGCCCTCCATCCCGCCGCCGTATCGGCCACTCGCCTGCCGACGATGTATGCGATGCCCGTATCGCACTCCCACCAGCTCTTGTGCGTGCCGCTGAGCGGGACCACCTTCCCGGCCGCATCGACCGTCACCGCGTTCCCGTTCCGGACGGTCCGGACGTCGGTGGGATGGCTCGGGTCGGTCACGTCCCAGATCTCGTGCGCCGAGCTCGCGAAGCTCCGCAGCATGTACTCCCTGCCGTTGATGTTGCAGACGCGCACCATCTGGGCCCCACCGTTTCCGGAGGTGCCGACGGGGATGTGGAACAGGTGCCGCGGATGCCGGGGGTCGGTCACGTCGATGATGGACGTGCCGTTCGGCTCGTTCTGCCCGGTCAGCGGGTTGAACGAAGGAAGAGGCTGACCGGTGACGGGGTTGGTGCCGAGCGGATGGTGTCCCGTGTAGATGACGTACCCGGGCTTCCCGTTGACGGTCTGCTTGTGCAGTGTCGGCTGATACGTCGACCGGTGTTGCAGGTCGCTGAATCCGACCAGCTTCATGTTCTTTGATTCCGTGTCGTGCTCCTCGTCGTCGCGGGCGTCGGCCCTCCCGGCACCGACGACGAGCACGGCCATGGCGATCGGGACCGAAGCGCATCTCACGAGAAATCGCGTCATGCGATTCTCCTTCTGCATGTGTCGAGGAGGTGGACCTGGGCCGGGGCCCCCGTGCTCCGGCACCGGGACGCTAGGCGTATGCGCGATCCGCAAGTCAAGGCACGCGGCGCAAGCGAGAGATCGGGTTTCGGACCATTGTCGATCGGACGATCGACTCACCGACAAACATCGAGGAGACGCCCCGGTGGAGGCGTCCCCTCGAAAGCACTGCCGCGATCCGTCCTCGCTAGTCGTCGTCGTCGCGCAGCCCGGCGATGCGCGCTGCCTCACCCGTCAGCCGCAGGATGTGCAGCCCGGTGTTGGCGCGGTCGACGATGAAGACCAGCCCGCGCTCGTCCACCTCGACGTTGTTGGTCTGGATGACCACGTCGCACGGATTGTCGACGCCCAGCTTGCAGCCCTCGGGCCGCGGGTCGGTCTTGGCCGTCGTCCGCGGAATGAAGAAGCCTGCTTCACGCGGGCTGAACGGCTCGCGGATGTCGATCGCCCGCACGCCGGCGTTGAACCACGAGACGAACACCAGCTTCCCGTAGAACACGTGCGTGAACGACTCGTTGCTCGAGTGGGCTCCGAACCGGCCACCCCGGCTGCAGAAGTTGCCGCTCGCCTCGGGCACATGGAAGCTGGAGATGGCCATCGGCTTCGACGGGGTCGAGACGTCGACCAGGTACACCAGCTGCCGGTTGTCCGAGCAGCGGTTCCCGCCCGCCTCGTTCACCAGCACGACGAAGTCGCGCACGTTGTTGGGGCTGTGCTTGAAGTCAGGCACCGGCTGCTGGACTACCGGGAACGTGGTGTGGGCGCCCATCGTGGGAGAAGTGTCGAGGCGTCCGAGCTGCGGCGCGAGAAGCTCGGCCGCCGTGGGCTTGGTCGGGCAGGTTGCCGACGCGCGGCAAGCCGGATCGAGAAGCTTCGCGCGGTCGACGATTTGAAAAATGCCGTTCGAGCCCGTGCCGTGCCCGAAGTAGATGGTGTTGCCGAGCGTGATCATGCCGTGGACGCCTGTCGGCACCGCCCCGGTCGACCCGGGCTGCTGTCCGACGAGCCCGTAATTGCGGATGAACTTCGGGTCCTTGGGGTTGCTCAGATCGAAGATCTGCGTCATCCGATTCGTGCGCCAGTTGCAGTCCTTGCCGCACGATGGTGTGGCGTTCTCCAGGTTCCTGCCCTCGGACACCAGGTAGGCGATGCCCGTGTCGCACTCCCACCAGCTCTTGTGCGTGTTCGGCAAGTTTCCGACGACGGTGACAACCAGCTTCGGCGCGCTCGGGTTGCTGATGTCGAACACCTCGTGCGAGCCGGCCGTGGCCCGGAGGAGGTAATGCTTGGCGCGGAGCGGATCGCCGTTCAGATTGGCGTTGGGCAGCTCCTTGGCACTGCAGGCGCGCACCATCTGTGCGCCGCCCGCCTCGCCCACGCCCTGCGCCTCGAAGGGTACGTGAGCCAGAAGGACGGGCCGCCGCGGATTGGTCACGTCGACGACCGACGTGCCGTTCTTCTCCACGACGTTGCCCTTGAGCGGATTGGGTGCCGATCCCCCGTGGTGCCCGACGTACGCGATGAACCGGCCGTCCTGCTTGTAGACGATCGGCTGGTACGCCGAGCGCGCCTGCAGGTCGTTGAACCCGACCAGCTTCATGTTCTTCGCTTCCACACCGCGGTCATCGTCGTCGCGGGCGTCGGCCCTCCCCGTGCCGACGACGAGCAAGGCCATCGCGAATGCGACCGAAGCGCACCTCACGAGAAATCGCGTCATGCGACTCTCCTTCCAGGCTAGTGGGAGACGAGCAGTTGGGCCGGGGCCCCCTTGCTCCGGCGGGTGAGACGCTAGGCGCACGGACGTTCGTCTAGTCAAGGCGCGTGGCGTAAGCGGAGGCCGCGTAGTTAAGACCTTAGTCTGATACGTACCTGCCGACCTACGCGACGAGGAACACGGTGCCCTCCGGATATCAGACGCTCCGCGCTCCGGGAAGCGATCACCTCTGGATGATGATCTCGGGGCAGCCGGCGTCCAGCACGAGCCTGCCGATGCTCTTCTCGCCCTTGACCTCGACGACCGAAACGAGCGCGACGGCGTACGAGTAGACTCCCGGCGGCCCCCGGACCTCTCCGCCCGGGCGGGCGGAATTGAACTCGGCGCTGTCGAACGGCGTCTGCCGGAACACGATGGCGAAGGCGCCGCTGCCGCGGAACTTCCAGTCGACCGTCTCACCGACCTTCGCGCGCTGGACGGCGGGGTGATAGACCGGGTTTCCCTTGGAGTCGATCTCGAGCTCGATGGTGGGCATCGCTTCCCTTCCTTTCACTTCGCTGGCCTTGCCTCGGCACGTTCCGAGATGAGCCGCGCGCCGGCCGGATCCTCCCGGAGTGCGCGCAACGGCGGCGCGTTGACGATCTCGTTCAGCGAGAAGCCTGCGCGGAGCGCGGACTCGAGCGCGCGTAGCGCCGGCTCCCGGCGACCTGCCTGCTCGTGCACGATCGCGGCGCGGAACAGCACCTGACCGTTCCCCGGAGACGCGCCCAGCGCTTGCGCGATCTCCTGCTCCGCGCGGCCGTGCTCGCTGAGCGCGGAGAAGTAGAGCGCGCGTCTCGAGCGCAGCTGCGCGTCGGCCGGATCGACGGAGCCCTGCTGATCGGTGAGGGCGAGCGCGCGGCGGAAGGCGGCGGGGGCCTCGGCCTGGCGGCCGGCGATCCACCGGTACGAGTCCGCCAGCGCGCCCCACAGCCGGTCGTCGTTCGCGTTCAGCTCGGTCGCCTTGCGATACATCTCGCTCGCCTGCGCATAGTCGTGGCGCATGTAGTACGCGAGCGAGCCGAGGTTGTAGTAGGCGATGGCGGTCGGGCGGAGCGAGAGCGACTTCCGCAGCATGCGCTCCGCGTCGTCGACCCGGCCGAGCCTCAGGTAGATGCCGCCGAGGTTGTTGTATCCGGAGTAGCTGTCCGGGGTCAGCGCGACGACCCGCTCGAAGTAGGGCACTGCCTCGGCGAGCCGGCCGCGTTGGTTTAGGAAGACGGCCAGATCCTTGTAGGCCGCCCACGAGTTTTGCCGCAGCTCGATCGCCCGCCGGTAGGTCGCCTCGGCTTCGGCGGGGCGGCCCGCGGCATCGTAGGCGTTGGCCAACTCGCGCAGCGCGTCGCCGTTGCGCGGCTCCAGCTCGAGCGTCCGATTCAGGCTGGCGATCGCATCCACGTGCCGGCCTCGCGCCAGCTGCACGAGCCCCATGGTCAGGTGCACCGGCGCGAGCTGCCCGTTCAGCTCCACCGCCCGTCGCGCGCTTTCGCCGGCGCGAGCGATGACCGCCGGGTCGCGGCCGATCTGGAACAGCCGCAGCAAGGCTTCCGCCTTCCCCGCGTGCGCGAGCGCGTACGCTCCGTCGATGGCGATGGCCTGGTCGAACACGCCCACCGCGCTCTCGATGTTCTCGATGCGGTCGTACCGCTGCAGGTACCCGCGTCCCTGCAGGTAGAACTCGTAGGCGGCCGCCGCCGAGGTGGCGTCCCCGCCCAGCGCACGGCGGGCCCCGGGCTGCACCTGGACGTCCAGCATCTCCGCGGCCCTCTGCACCAGCAGCGTCTGGAGGTTCGCCAGCTGGTCCTTGGGCACCTCGACGTCGCGAGCCGCCAGGACCAGCTGGTTGCGGGTCTCCACCAGGTCGAGGGCGACCAGAGCGGTCGTATCGGACCAGTGGACGCTGCCGCCCAGCACGATGGTGGCTCCGAAGGCCTCGCGCGCCGCCCGGGCGCCTCGTACGTTCTCCTTGAGCACTTCTCCCGCCGACACCACCGCCAGGGTGCCCTGGAACTGCTCGACCTGCCGCAGCTTGTTGGTGAGGATCTCGCTCAGCCCGGCGGCGAAGGCGTCCTGGGGCGCTCCGCCGCCGACGCTGCGGAAGGGCAGGACGGCCAGCTGCCGATCGGCCGCCATGGCGGCAGGGGGGGGCCGCGGCCAGTAGAGCACGAGCACGGCCGCCGCCACCGCTGAGGCGATCGCCCAAGGGATGGCGCGGGGCGTACGCCAGGGCCGACCTGCCGTCGCGGACGCGGAGACTCGCTCGAGGTCCTTCGCCAGGGCGGCGGCGTCCTCGTAGCGGTCTGCGGGATCCTTCGCCAGGCATCGGGAGACGATCCGGGCCAGGTCGCGCGGCACGGTGCCCGGCAGGCTCGCCGGCGGAGAGGACAGCACCGCGTATCCGGTCTCGACGGCCGAGCCGCCGGCGAACGCCGGCCCCCCGGCGAGCATCTCGTGCAGGATGGCGCCGAAGCTGAACACGTCGGAGCGGGGGTCCACCGATGCGCCACGCACCTGCTCGGGCGACATGTACGCGGTGGTTCCGACGATCGCGCCCGACTCGGTCGGCGAGCCCTGTCCAGCCCGGCCGGGCGCCGTGGACCGGAGCAGCTTGGCGATGCCGAAGTCGAGGATCTTGAGGCGCTCGTCCCGGGTGATGAACAGGTTCTCCGGCTTGAGGTCGCGGTGCACCACTCCGTTCGCGTGCGCGGCGGCGAGGCCGGCGGCGAGCTGCCGGGCGCAGCGAAGGGCCTCGGCGGGCGGCAGCGGGCCGGCGGAGAGCCGCTCGCGCAGCGTCCTGCCCTCGAGCAGCTCGGAGACGATGTAGGGCTCGCCGGCTTCGACGCCCACGTCGTAGACGTCGAGGATGTTGGGCTGCTGCAGGGACGCGGCCGCACGCGCCTCGACCTGGAACCTTCGAAGCTGCTCGTCACCGTGCGCGCCCGGCGCGAGGACCTTGACCGCCACCTTCCTGCCCAGCCGGAGATCGAGGGCAGCGAAGACCCGCCCCATGCCGCCGCGGCCGATCTCCTTCTCGATCGAGTAGCGCTCGCCGAACAACGCGTGCGCCGGCGGGCTGGCGAGGTGCTCGGCTGGGCCGGGGTCGGCGGTGGCGAGCGCTCCGGCGCCGCCGGTCTGTTCCTGACCGTGGAGGGCCTGTACCACTTGCCCCCGCCTCCGGCGCAATGCACGCTGCGCCGTATCCACCGTGCCGCCGCACCCACCCGGAGTCAAGTCACCGCGGCGCGGCGGACAGGCTAGAGCTGCCCCCATCCCGCCGCGCCGCGGCGCCCCCCTCAACGCCTGGCCAGCTGCTGCGCGTCCCTGACCGGCTGCTCCACCTTGGCCGGCTGCTGATGCGCCGCCAGGGTCGCATGCAGCTCGCCGAGGCGGGCCAGAGCGTGCGCGAACCCGGCGAGCCATCCGACCAGGAGAGCGAGCGGGAACAGCCACATCCGGATCCGTTCCATGGCGCACCTCCCGGACGGCGCAGAAGCACCGGGCGTGCCAGGCGGCGATGCGCCTTTTACGGGGAAATGGCGGCCCCAGGGCAGCCGCCGCGGTCGAGCGCCCCGTGGCGCCACCGCGGCGCCTCCGGGGTCAGCGGTGGAACTCGCCCCGATCGATCCGGTAGCGCTTGATCCAGCGCTGCAACTGGACGCGCGCCTTGCCCAGCACCCGGGCGGCGGCGGTCACGTTGCCGCCGCTCTCGCGCAGCGCGGCGACGATTTCCTCGCGGCGGCGGCGGTCCGGTTCCGCCAGGCCCTGCGGCGCGCCCGCGCCGGCCGGCGCCGCGTCCTCCGCCACGCTGGCGGCGACGTCCGGTGGGAGGTGTCGCAGCTCGACCGGGCCTTCGCCGGCCAGAACGACCGCGGCCTGGAGGCACCGCTCCAGCTCGCGGACGTTCAACGGCCACCGGTAGACGAGCAGGGCGCGAGCCGCCTCGCAGGCCAGCTCGATCTCGCGGCCGGGGAAATGCCGGCGCAGCAGCGCGGCCGCGAGCAGCCCCAGGTCCTCGCGCCGCTCGCGCAGCGGCGGGAGCTGGATCGTCAGGCCTCCCAGCCGGGCGAGCAGGTCCGGGCGGAACTTCTCCTCCGCCGCCAGCGCCTCGAGGTCGCGGTGCGTGGCCGAGACGAGGCGCACGTCGACCTTGACCGGACGCGTGGCGCCGATCGGCTGCACCTCGCCTTCCTGCAGGACGCGCAGTAGCGCCGCCTGGGCGGTGAGCGGCAGGTCGCCGATCTCGTCGAGGAACAGGGTGCCGCCGTGGGCGCTGCGGACCAGGCCGGCGCGATCCTCGTCGGCGCCCGAGAACGCCCCCTTGCGGTACCCGAGCAGCTCGGACTCGACCAGCGTGGGCGGGAGCGCGCCGCAGTTCACCGCCTGGAACGGCCCGGCGCGCCCCGAGAGCGCGTGGATCGCGGAGGCGACCACTTCCTTGCCGGTGCCGCTCTCTCCCCGGATCACCACCGGCACCGTCGAGCGCGCGACGGCCTGTCCCCGCGCCAGCGCTCCGGCCAGCGAGGGCACCAGCGTGGCAAAGCCGGCCGCGGCCGGCGCCAGCGCGCTCGACTCGACGACGTCGCCGCTCGGCGGTACGCGCGCGCGAAAGAGGAAGAAGGTATGCCCCAGCTCGATCAGGTCCCCGTCCTCGAGCTCGGCGCGCTGGCAGCGGCGGCCGCCGACCAGCGTGCCGTTCTTCGAGCCCAGGTCCTCGAGGGTCCAGGAGCCGAGCACCCTGCGCAGCAGCGCGTGCGAGGCGGACATCCATGCGTCGTCCACGCCGACGCTGAGCCGGGGCACGCCCGAGCCGTCCGCGCGCGATGCCTGGCGGCGTCCGGCGCGGCCGAGCATCACCTCGTCGACGTGCTCGAGCGAGCAGCGCATCGCGGGCGCCGAAGGCCGGTCGCAGCTCAGCACCAGGAACAGGTGAGGCACGCCGGCGAGCGCGGCGGGTCCGCGCCTCACCTCCCGCGAAAGCGTCCTGGTGGACTGTCCCATTCCCGTCGTGCCCCGCGCGCCAGGCGGCGCACCATCGAGGGTGCGCCGCGCTCCGCCGGTCCGTCAAGGAGCCCAGCGCCGGGGGCGCTCGCGCAGCTCGCCGGTTCCCAGCGCGTCGCACAGGGCGAGGAAGCGCGGGCGCGGGACGCCGTCGAATCGGGCCTCCTCGAGGGTGCCGATGGGCGCGTCGGTGCGGAGCGTCGCCAGGCGGCGGTAGAGCAGCGCGTCATCCCGCTGCGCCTCCAGTGTGGCCGCGAGCCGCGGGGCCTGCCGCACCGGGGGCCACCCCGCCGGGTCGGCGGGGATTTCCTCGAGGTGGATGTACCTCGCCAGCAAGGCCGAGGCGGTCTTCTCGCCGAACCCCGGCAGCCCCGGGATGCCGTCGGCGTCGTCTCCCGTGAGCGCGAGCAGGTCGGGAATGCTCGGCGGGCGGACGCCGCGCCGGCGGAGCAGCGCCTCCTCGTCCACCACGGACTTCGCGCGCCAGTCGACCTGCACCACGTGGGTGCCGCGCAGGCACTGCCCCAGGTCCTTGTCGGGCGTGAGGATGCGGACCTGTTCCACCTCGCTCGCGAAGCGCGCGGCTCCCGTGGCGAGCGCATCGTCCGCCTCGAAGTCGCGCATGGACCACACCGCCATGCCCAGCGCGCGCACCGCGTCCTCCGCCGAGTCGAACTGGGCGAGCAGCTCCGGCGGGACGCCCTCGTCGGTCTTGTAGCCGTCGAAGAGGTCGTTGCGGAAGCTGCGGATGGGATTGTCGAAGGCCACGGCGACGTGGGTCACGGCCTCGCCCTCGTCGTGCAGCAGCGCCAGCATCGCGGACGCCAGCGCGAGGGTCGCCTTCTTGTCGCTGCCGTCCGGTGCGCGGTGCGGGGGCCGCTTGGAGTAGTAGGCGCGGAAGAGCTCGTAGGTGCCGTCGACCAGGTGCAGGCGCATCGCCCGGCAACTCTACCAGGGGTCGGGGGCTGCGCCGCGCGCTACGCGGGAGGGGCGTACAGGCCGGCGGTGCGCGCGCGCAGGCGCACCAGCGCGAGCACTACGTCGCAGGTGGGCGTGGGGAGCCCCACCAGCCGGCCCATCTCGACCACCGCGCCCAGCAGCGGGTCGATCTCCATCGGGCGCCTGCGCTCCAGGTCGACCAGCGTGGAGGGCTTGTGCACCCCGACTTCCGCGGCGCCGGCGATCCGCGCGTCCACGTCGAGCGGGAACTGCACGCCGAGCTTCTCGGCCACCGCCTGCGCCTCCAGCATCATCTGCCGCGCCACCGCGCGCGTTCCCGGGTCCGCCGTGACGCTCTCCAGGCCGCTCATGGTGAGCGCGCAGATCATGTTGAAGGAGAGGTTCCCCCACAGCTTGATCCAGAGGTTGTCGCGGATGCTCGCCCGCACCGGGCAGCGGAAGCCGGCCTCGATCATGGCCCGCGAGAACGCCTGCGCGCGCTCGCTCTTCGAACCGTCCGGCTCGCCGATGTCGAAGCGGTTTCCGTAGGTGTGCTCGATCACGCCGGGCTCCACCACGTCGGTCGCGGGGTAGACGATGCACCCGACCACGCGGCTGGGCGGCAGCTTGTCCCAGAGCACGCCACCCGGATCGACCGTCTGCAGCCGCGTCCCCTCGTACGGCCCGCCGTGCTTGTAGAAGTACCACCAGGGGACGCCGTTCACGGCCGGCACCAGCGTCGTCTGCGGGCCGAGCAGCGGTTGCACCGCGTCGGCGATCCCGGGCAGCGCGTGCGCCTTGACGCTCAGGATCACGCAGTCCTGCGTCCCCACCTGGCGCGGGTCGTCGGTGCAGCGAGGCCGGACCACCTGGGTCTCTTCCTCGCTGATCAGCTTGAGCCCGCGTTCGCGCATGGCTGCGAGGTGCGGGCCCCGGGCGATCAAGGTCACGTCCTGCCCCGCGAGCGCGAGCTTCGCGCCCATGAAGCCGCCGATCGCGCCCGCGCCGAAGACGGTGATCTTCATCCGCCCAGGCCGAGCTTCGCAGCCAGGCCGATGCGCTGCAACTTGCCGGTCCGGCCCTT
>DASWGI010000258.1:0-1598 GCA_036393835.1 Myxococcales bacterium
GAGGAAGAGCGCCCAGATGATCGGGTTGCGCGCGTACGCCACGTGCTGCAGGGCGAAAGCGAGCGCGGCGACGCAACCGGCGAAGGCCAGGCGCGCGGCGCGTCCGCGGGGCGTGGTCTTCGGGTCGGAGATCATGAAGAATGTGAAGAGCAGCAGGCTCCCCGATTCGAGCTGGTGCAGCAGCACAGGCGCGCGCTGCCCGAGGTAGAGGACGCGCGCGGCGCGCAGCAGGATCCACGAGCCCAGGAAGGCGAGGCTCACGTCGCTGCGGAAGGCGCGGTGCGCGACCATGCAGCCCAGCCCGAGCACCCAGAGGAGCAGGAGCGGTCCCTCTCCCCACTGCGCCGGCGAGCACCAGGCGTGCGGAGTGAGGAGCATGCAGGCGCAGAGGCCGAAGTTGGCCGGGTTGACGAAGTGGCGGCCGCGGATGCGGAGGACGAACTTGCTGGCGATGGCGAGGAACGCGGCGAGCGGCGGCAGCCAGATGAGGTCGGTGCGCAGCAGCAGCGTGAGGCCGAACGAGGTGATCACGGGCGAGAGCAGGCCCGCGTCGGGCAGGCGCAGCAGGCGCGTGAAGGCGATCTGGGTGCCGAGCGCGGTGGCGAAGATGAGCGGCGCGTGCCAGAGCGGGAAGTCGCGGGCGGAGAGGCCCACGGTCAGGAAAGAGGCGAGGAAGGGGATCTGCAGCCATCGCGGGTCTCGCGGCAGGCGCAGGTCTTCGAGGCGCATGCAGGGCGGAACGCGCGTCCGCCCGGGGCGATCTAGCGGCGCGAGGAATCGCGGGGTTTGCGCGGGCTTACGGGACCAGCACGGCGGCGCCGCGGACCTGGCCAGCGCGCAGCGCCCCGAGCGCCCCGTTCGCCTGTTCGAGCGGGAAACGCTGCACCTCGACGCGCAGCTTGCTCTGGCCGGCGATGAGGAGGAATTCCTCTCCGTCGCGCCGGGTGAGGTTCGCGACGGAGCGCACGCTGCGCTCGCCCCAGAGCAGCTCGTACGGGAAGCTGGGGATGTCGCTCATGTGGATGCCTCCGGCGACGACCGTTCCGCCTTTGGTGGTTGCTCGCAGCGCCGCCGGGATGAGCGCGCCGACCGGCGCGAAGATGAGCGCGGCGTCCAGCTCCTCGGGCGGCTTCTCGTCCGAGCCGCCCGCCCAGACCGCGCCGAGCTCGCGCGCGAAGCGCTGGCCTTCCGCGTCGCCGGGGCGCGTGAAGGCGAAGACGCGGCGGCCCTGGTGCACGGCGACCTGGGCGATCAGGTGGGCGGCGGCGCCGAACCCGTAGAGCCCGATCCGCTCCGCGTCGCCGGCGAGCCGCAGCGTGCGGTAGCCGATCAGCCCGGCGCAGAGCAGCGGCGCTGCGTGGAGGTCGTCGTAGGAGTCCGGCAGCGGGAAGCAGTAGCGCTCGTCCGCGACGGCGTGTTCGGCGTAGCCGCCGTCGAGGTCGTAGCCGGTGAAGCGGGCGGCGTCGCAGAGGTTCTCGCGGCCTTCGCGGCAGAAGCGGCAGGTGCCGTCGGTCCAGCCGAGCCACGGCACGCCGACGCGCTCGCCGGCTGCGAACCGGGTCCCATCCTGCTCCACCGTGGCGACGATCTGGTGCCCC
>DASWGI010000259.1:0-1546 GCA_036393835.1 Myxococcales bacterium
GCGACGGTCATGGTGCGCGACAGGCGGTCCAGGTCGACCGCGCGGCGCAGATCGTCCAGGTCGGCGCGCGACGCCAGTTCCTCGACCCGCGCCTGCCACTCCGCGGGCCTGGCCGCTCCCGAGGCCAGCGCGCGGCTCGCCTCGTCCACCCGCGCCAGGAGGTCGCCGGCGGCGATGCGAACCGGCGCCGCCAGCGCTTCGCGGGCCCGCAGCTCCCGCAAGAGCGCCATCGGGCCGAGCACCCCGAGCACCGCCTCCGCGAATTCCCTGCGCGTCAGACGTGCCACGCACTCATCGTAGCCCAGGAGCGGCACGGGCGCGCATACTCGGCCGGTGCTTCCGTCCACCGTGACGCGCGACGCGCGGACGCTCCTGTTCACGCGCGGCGCCCGCGGGTTCGCCGACGGCGTCGTCAGCGTGCTCCTCGCGAGCTACCTCGCCCGGCTGGGGTTCAGTCCGCTGCAGATCGGCGCCATCGTCACCGCCACCCTGCTGGGCTCGGCGGCGCTCACGCTCGGCATCGGCCTCGCCGGCCACCGCTTCCGCCGCCGCGCGGTGCTGCTCGGCGCAGCCGGCCTGATGGTCGCGACCGGCCTGGGCTTCGCCGGCGTCACCGCGTTCTGGCCGCTGATCGCCATCGCGTTCGTGGGCACCGTGAATCCTTCGGCAGGCGACGTGACGCTCTTCCTGCCCACCGAGCAGGCCGTGCTCGCGGAAGCGTCGGAGGCCCGGGACCGCACCGGGCTGTTCGCCTGGTACAACCTGACCGGCACTTTCGCGGGCGCCGCCGGGGCGCTCGCCGCCGGGTTCCCCGACGCCGCGGCGCAGCGGTTCGGCATCGACGCGGCGCAGGCGGAGCGCGCCGGCTTCCTCCTCTATTCCGCGCTGGGGCTGGTCGCGGCCGCCGCCTACGCGCGCCTCTCGCCGGCCGTAGAGCACGACACCTCGGCGCCGGCGCGGCCGCTCGCCCGATCCCGCGGCATCGTCCTGAAGCTGTCCGCGCTGTTCAGCCTCGACTCGTTCGGCGGCGGATTCGTGGTGCAGTCGCTGCTCGTCCTCTGGCTCTTCCGGCGCTTCGCGCTCCCGGTGCAGGTGGCCGGGGCGATCTTCTTCGCCGCCGGCCTGCTCGCGGCGTTCTCGCAGTTCGTCGCCGCGCGGCTCGCGGCGCGCATCGGCCACGTGCGCACGATGGTCTTCACGCACCTTCCCGCGAACGTGTTCCTGCTGCTCGCCGGGCTGATGCCCACCGCGCCGCTCGCCGTGCTGTTCCTGCTGCTGCGGATGTCGCTCTCCTCGATGGACGTGCCCGCGCGGCAGGCGTACGTGATGGCCATGGTGCCGCGCGAGGAACGCGCCGCCGCCTCCAGCGTCACCAACGTGCCGCGCAGCCTGGCCGCCGCGCTCTCGCCACTGCTCGCAGGTTTGCTGCTCGACCGCACCAGCTTCGGGTGGCCGCTGCTCTGCGCCGGAGCGCTCAAAGCGCTCTACGATCTGCTGCTCTTCCGGCAGTTCGCCCACCTGCGCCCGGCCGAGGAGCCCGGGCGCC
>DASWGI010000260.1:0-16208 GCA_036393835.1 Myxococcales bacterium
GCCGCAGATGGTGGAGCCGTCGTCCTGCAGCTCGGCGAAGCCATTGAGCTGCTCGCCGGCCTTGCGGATCACCTTGGTGGGATCCTTCGGGTCCTTGATGTCGGCGAGCGCGCGGCCGTTGATCTCCTTGAGCACCTCGCCCAGATCGGGCGAGTAGGGATTGGTATAAGCCCAAGTCACATTGAGTACCTGCTCGGGCAGCGCGCCGCCCTCCTTGCGATAGAGCTCCCGCACGGCGACGAAGATGCTCGCCAGGACTTCCTGGTCCGTCTTCGCCTCCCCGGGCGGATCGATGGCCTTCCACTTCCACTGCAGCCAGCGCGCCGAGTTGGTGAAGGTGCCGTCCTTCTCGGCGAAGCCCGAGCAGGGAAGCTGGAACACCTCGGTCTGGATCTGCGACGGATCGGGCCCGCCGTATTCCTTGGGCGCCTTCCAGAAAGTGGCGGTCTCGATCTGGTAGTTCTCGCCCACCACCATCCACTTGAGCTTGGAGAGCGCGTTGATCATCTTCGATGAGTTGGGCCCGATGCCGACCGGGTTCATGCCGAAGGTGATGAAGCCCTCCGGCCCGGGCTCGGTGCCGCCCGCCCGCTGCGACTTGCCGCGGTACATGTCATCGAAGATATACATCCACGAGTAGTTGCCGTCCGTCTTGGGCAGCCACTCGTAGCCCCACTGGTTGTCCTTGGTGGCCGCCTTGCCGTAGGCGGCCTTGAGCAGGCTGACCATGAACTTGGGATAGTTCGACCAGTAATTCATGGTGGACCACGCCTGCTTGTTCAGCGTCGTCGGGGTCACCTTCTCCAGATACGTTTCTAGATCCGTGAGCTCGCCCCGCGGAGTGGCCAGGTAGCCAGGCAGGATCTCGAAGGTGCCGGCGAGGTCGGTCGCGCCCTGGATGTTGGAGTGGCCACGCATCGCGTTCACGCCGCCGCCCGGCCTGCCCACGTTGCCCAGCACCAGCTGCAGCGTGGCCGCGGCGCGGATGATCTGCACGCCCACCGAGTGCTGGGTCCATCCCAGCGCGTAGGTGATGGTGCCCACCCGCTGCGCGTTTCCCGTCGAGGTGACCAGGTCGGCCACCTTGAGGAACTGGTCCTTCGGCGTGCCGCAGATCCGTTCGACCATCTCCGGCGTGTACCGGTCGACGTGCTTCTTCAGCAGCTGGAAGACGCACCGCGGGTGCTTCAGGGTGGGATCGACTTCGTACCCGTGGGTCTTCGGATCGGGCTGGTACGCCCACGCAGCCTTGTCGTACTCGGCCTTCGCGTCGTCGAACCCGGAGAAGAGACCGTCGTTGAAGCTGTACTTCTCCGAGACGATGAAGGGCGCGTTGGTGTGGATCTTGACGTAGTCCTCGTGGAAGCGGCCGGTGTTGAGCGCGTGCCGGATGAGGCCGTTCAGGAAGACGATGTCGGTCCCCGGCCGGAGCTGCGCGTAGACGTCGGCGACCGCGGCGGTGCGCGTGAAGCGCGGGTCGACGACGACCAGCTTCGCGTTGCGGGTCTTCTTCGCCTCGATCGTCCACTTGAACCCGCACGGGTGGTTCTCGGCGGGGTTCGCGCCCATGGCGAGGATGACGTCGGCGTTCTTGATGTCGACCCAGCCGTTGGTCATCGCCCCGCGGCCGAAGGTGGCGGCCAGACTGGCCACCGTGGGACCGTGTCAAACCCTTGCCTGGCTGTCCCGGTAGGGTATCCCCAGCGCGCTGATGAATTTCCACTGCAGGTAGTTGAACTCGTTGGTGTCGGTGCACCCGCCGATCATCGCCATGCCCGGGGTGCGGTTCACCACCTGTCCCTTGGCATTCTTGGCGACGAAGGTGCGGTCGCGCGTGTCCTTGATGTGCCGCGCGATCCGCTGGATGGCGTCGTCCCAGGAGATGTCCTCCCAGTGATCGGAGCCCGGCCTGCGCACCTTGGGCTTGCGCAGCCGGTTCGGGTTGGCGATGTCGTCCTTGAGCGTCGCGCCCTTCGGGCAAAGCGTGCCGCGGTTGATGGGGTGATCGGGGTCGCCCTCGACGTGCACCACCGAAGGCGTGACGTTCTTCGCCTTGTCGCCGAGCGTGTGGATGATCACGCCGCAGGAGACCGCGCAATACGGACAGGTGCTGCGCGTCTCGGTGGTCCGCGCGATCTTGAATTGCCGCATCTCCGCGCGCGCGCGAGACATGTCGAAGCCGATGCCGACCGCCGCCCCACCGACCGCTGCGCCCTTCAGGAAAGTCCGCCGCTTCATGGAGCCTCCACGCTGTGTGGCCCGAACACTGCAGGCCCTCGGACCAACTACTTTGTCCTCAAACTACATTTGACGGGTCCATGTCAAACCGCGCGAAGGAGAGCGCCGCTCAGCGACGCGCGACCACTGCGGCGGTCCGGCCAGGCAGCCCTCTCCCCCTTGACCCTCTGCGGACAGACTGCGATGTTCGCGATCGAACGCTTCACCATACCGGAGGCTACGATGCGCAGATTGCTGCTGGCAGCCGTATTCGCCGTCCTGTTGTCGTCGACCCAGGCATTCGCCGCAGCCAAGTACGGGGCGGCGGGCTGCGGGCTCGGCTCGATCGTGTTCGACTCCCAGCCGGGCATCGTCCAGATCTTCGCCGCCACGACGAACGGGACCTTCGGGACGCAGACGTTCGGCATCACGACCGGCACCTCGAACTGCGAGACCGCCCCGGGCGCCGCCGGCGCCAAGGTCTTCATCGAGGGCAACCGCGAGGCGCTGGCCAAGGACATTTCCCGCGGCCAGGGCGAGACGCTGAAGAACCTCGCTTCCCTCGCCGGCTGCGCCGACGCCGGCGCTGTGGGCTCGGTGCTGCAGAAGAACTTCAAGGCCATCTTCCCGGCGGCCACGACGCCGTCGGAGAACGTCGCCGACTCCATCGTCTCGACGCTGAAGAGAGAGACCGCCCTGGCCTGCAGCAAGCTCGGCTAGAAACGCTCGGCGCCGCGATCGACGCATGTCGACATCGACGGCAGCCCTGCGAGCGATCTTCGTAGCGCTGCCGCTTCTCGTTGCCTCCGGCATGGCGCGGGCGGCACCGGACGCCGCCTACGCCGAGGCGATGGTCGCGAGGGCGCACCAGCTGGGGCTCGCGCAGGATCCGCACTGGCTGCGGCTCGGCCACTGGCGCAGGCGGCCGCTGACCGGGCTTCGCAGCGAGGCGGCCGGACGCGACTTCTTCCTCGACCCGCAGGGCAGGACCAACCCTTCCGCCGAACTCGACGCGACGCTGCGCGCTTTCTTCGGAGCGACGCCGCAGCCCGCGGATGAGGTGGCGCGGGGGCTCATGCCGGCGTTCTGCCGCTTTCCGGCGCGGCTGGTGGTGCTGCAGAAGGAGCTCCGCTTCGACCCCGCGCGCCTCGACCCCAAGCCGTGTCCGCGCTGGGACGAATTCTGGGAGCGCGTGCAGCCGGAATCGGTCTCGCTGATTTTCTCGGCTTATTACCTCAACAACCCCGCCTCGATGTTCGGCCACACCTTCCTGCGCATCCGCAAGCGCGGGCCCGCGGTCGATCGCGAGAAGCGCGAGCTGCTCGACGGCGCCATCGATTACTCGGCCGATGCCGATACCCGCAATCCCGTCCTTTATGCCTTCAAAGGTCTGTTCGGGTTCTTCCCGGGCACGTTCCGGCTGCGCCCCTTCTTCTACAAGGTGCGCGAATACAACGATTACGAATCGCGCGATCTCTTCGAATACGATCTGGCGCTGACCGACGCCGAGGTGGTCATCCTCATCGCGCACGTCTTCGAACTAGGCTCGACGTATTTCGATTATTATTACGTGGACGAGAACTGCTCCTATCACATCCTCGCCGCGCTCGAGGCCGCCGCGCCGCGGCTACGGCTCCTCGAGAACGTGGGCACGCCGGTGGTGCCCATCGACACGGTCAAGGCGCTGTACGGAAACCCCGGGCTCGTCCGCGAGGTGCGTTACCGGCCGAGTGCGAGCACCCAGTTCAACGCGCGCGTGGCGGGCATGCCGCGCGACCAGCGCACGCTCGTCGAGTCGCTGGCGCACGATCCCGAGACGCCGCTACCTTCGGGCCTGGCCGAGCAGGACCGCATCCGCGTCCTCGACGCCGGCGCCGATCTGGTCGACGTCCGCTATGCGAAGGAGCTGCCCTTCCAGCCCGACGGCGAGGGCAGCCGCATCAAGCAGCGCGTGCTGGAGCGGCGGGCCGCACTGCAGCGACCCAGCGAGCCGCTGCGCGTCGACCCGCCCGCGCACTGGCCGCACGATGCGCACGGGTCGGGGCGGGTCTCCGCCGGCGCGCTCTGGTCGGACGCGGAGGGAGGCGCGGCCACGCTCGGGTACCGGCTCGCGCTGCACGGGCTCGACGACCCGCTCGGCGGATATCCCGACCTGGCGCAGATCGAGTTCTTCGCCGGCGAGTTGCGCGTCGGCCGCGGCGCCACCGTGCAGCTCGAGCGGCTCGACTTCATCGACGCGATCTCGCTGCATGCGATGACCTCCTTCGATCACCGCCTCTCCTGGAAGGTGCGCGCCGGCGCCTCGCGCGTGCGCGACGCGGGCTGCGCCGGGTGCCTCGCAGCGGAGCTGACGCTGGGCATGGGCGCGGCGCTGGATGCGGGGCCGCTGCTCCTCTTCGCCACGGGCGACGTCTCGGTGCAGGCGTCGGGCGCGCTGCGCGGGTTCGAGTTTGCGCGCGGGGTGCGCGCCGGAGCGGGGCCGGCCGCGGGCCTGCGGCTGCGCCTGGGCGACCGGCTCACCGCGTCGGCGGGCGGCCACGCTTACTGGCTGCCGGACGCCGCGGGCCCGTGGACTTGGTTGACCGAGGTGCGCCTGCGCTTCGTCGTGAGCGGCGACGTGGCGATCGGCGTCTCGGCGCGCAAGCTGCCGGAGGCGGTCGAGGCTGGGCTCGAGACGTTCCTGTTCTATTGATCGGCGCACCCACGCACCGAGGAGGAGGTTTTGCGCGTCCTGTCCCTGCGGACCTGAGGCCGGTCGAGGACATTACGGCGGTCCTATTCCCGGTGGAATGACGTGGCGGTGGCGGAGGTCCGGCTTCGCGAGGTGCGCGAGAGCACCCAAGGAGCCTCCCATGAAGAATGCGACGCTCATGTATTGGGCATATCCCGCCATCGTCGTGGCTTCGTGGATAGCCGTTGCCGGGTTCACGCTGTCTGATCTCGCGACGGTCGCTCCCTCGCTAGGGTCGATCGCTGCGGCGCAACGCCCGGGCGCCCTCCCTGCCGATGTTGAACCGCACAGGACCAAACACCAAGCTGCTCTCGCCAGCCACCTATGCGGCTCTCGCTCAGCGTTCACTCGTCAGCCATTCCCGAATCAAGAGATAGCGCGCGGGAAGGCACGCAGATGAGAGCCGCCGCCCCAGCCGATACCGCCCGCCGCTGTCGCACCTGCCGCACGCCAACGCTCGCCGCGGCGGCCCCTGGAATAACGAGCCTGCCGGCCAAGTCTGCGGGTTGCGATGCCCACCGCGATCCCCTTCGCGTTCCTCTTCGCGCGCTCCGCGCCCGCCAGCCATCTCCGGCTGGTCGATGGCCGGACGTCCCTTGCGCCGCCGGAGCCGCCGCGCGATCAACCTTCGCCAGGAGCGCGCTTGCCCGCGTCCACTTCGCTCTCGGATTTCGAACAGGCGCTGCGGACGCACCTCGCCGCAGCGCACCACCTGGCCCGCTGGCTCACTCGTACACAGGCGGATGCCGAGGACGCCCTGCAGGAGGCGGTGCTGCGGGCCTTCCGGTCCTTCGATCGGCTCCGCCCCGCCAGTCCGCGCGCGTGGCTGCTGCGCATCGTGCGCAACTGCTGCTACGATCTGCGCAAGCAGCACGAGCGTGACGGCGAGACCACTCTCGAAGAGGAGGCGCTCCCGCCCGACGCCGCCTCGCCGGCGCTCGGTATGCGCCCGGAGAACCCCGAAACGCGCCTCCTGCGCATGGCGGATGCGCAGGCGCTCGAAAATGCGCTGCGCGATCTCGTGCCCGAGTACCGCGAGGTGTTCCTGCTACGCGAGATCGAAGGCCTCTCTTACAAGGAGATCGCCGAGGTGGCCGGCATCCCCGTCGGCACGGTGATGTCGCGGCTCTCCCGCGCCCGTGCGCAGCTGCGGGTGCTGATCGTCGCTGGCGAGAACAAGGAGACCGCATGACCTGCGCCGAGGCAAACCGCCTGATCGGTCCCTGGCTGGACGACGAGCTCGACGTGCGCTCGGTGGTCGAGCTCGAGGGCCACGTCGCCCGCTGCCCCACGTGCGGCCGGGAGAAGAACGAGCTCCTCGCGCTGCGGGAGACGGCGCGAGAGCGGCTCCCGCGCTTCGATCCGCCGCCCGGGCTCGAGGAACGGCTGTTGCGCACCGTGCGCGAGGAACGGCCGTTGCGCACCGTGCGCGAGACCGCCGCGCCGCGCCGGCGTCCCGCGCGTCGCTGGCTGCGCGAGGTCGCGATGGTGGCCGCGGCCGCGGGCGTGGCCGTGGCGGCCACCTCGTCTCTCCAGCGCAGCACCGATCCGGGCGGCGAGATTGTCGATGCCCACCTGCGCTCGCTGCAGGCGGGGCACTTGACCGACGTGGCCTCCTCCGACCAGCACACGGTGAAGCCGTGGTTCCAGGGCAAGATCGACTTCGGCGTCCCGGTGCGCGACTTCGCCGCCGAGGGCTTTCCTCTAGTCGGCGGACGACTCGACATGGTGGGTGGGCGGCCGGTAGCCGCCCTGGTGTACGGCCGGCGCCAGCACCTGATCAACGTGTTCGTCGGGCCCGCCGCAGACCGCGACCAGCCGCTGCGCTCCATCTCCTCGCGCGGGTACCGCGTGTCGAGCTGGGCACAGGGCGGGCTCGAGTACCGGCTCGTCACGGACATCGCTGCGGCCGAGGCCGACCAGCTCGTTGCCCTGTTGCGCGCGGCCTGACTCCGCCTGGACCGATTCATTCCCGCAGGAATGCCCCTCCGCTGCGCGAAGTCCCGATGCCCAGCGGCACCCATTTCGGGGCCACGGCTAAGGAGACGGAATGAATCGCAAGCTGATGATGGCAGTCCTCGGGTGCGCGGCAGCTTTCGCATGTGCGGCGGTGGGCAGGGAGAGCCGACAGGCTCCCATCGAGCTGCTCGACGCAAAGGGCGTCAGCGCTCCGGCGCTCTCGATCGAGTCCGGCGGCGCGCTCACCTTCGTGAACGGGGACGTGAAACCGCACCAGATCTACTCTCCCGACTGCCCCGAGCTTGCCTCGACGGCGCTGCGTCCTGGGCAGCTGTACACGGTGACCCTCTCGGCGGGACCCAAGGTCTGCCACTTTCAGGACCTGCTCGCGCCGCTCGCGCCCACTTACTCAGGCACCGTCGACGTGCAGAAGCCGCCTCACAACCTGGCCGACGACTTCACTGGCACCTGGTGAAGCATCAAGGGAGTCCCGGGACAAACTGCTCGGCCGGGACGGGGCAAGAGCGACGCGGTACCGCGCGCCGCTCGACCCCGTCCCCGATCGCGGTGGGAATGGATGCGAGGTCGATCGAGTCGTTGGCAGCGAGAGATTCACTGATCAGGAGGATCCCGTGCGCACTGCAATTCTGCTGATTCCGCTGGCCTTGGTGGCATGCGAAGGTTCTGGTTCCACATCCGCATCGTCGGTAGTCACCCTGCAGCCAGGGGGGGCCAACCCAACGGCGATCTCCGTGATGGGTGGAGCGCAGCTGGAGTTCGTCAACGCGGACTCGATGGACCATCAAATCGCCTCGAGCGATTGCCCGGAGCTGAACTCGCCCAGGCTCGTCGCCACAGCGGAAACACGGAGCACGTCCTCGTTCCTCGCGACGCTGGGTGCCGGACCCAAGACGTGCACTTTCACCGATGGCCTCCACCCGTCCCCGGCCGCCTTCCAGGGCACCGTGAACGTGGAGCAGTCCCCAGGCGGCAGCGGCGACTGAGGAACTGACCGCGCGCGCCACGTGGAGGTCCGGTTCCGCGAGGCGCAAACGACAGCGCCAAAGGAGATCTCCGTGAAGAAAGGGATGCTGTTCGGATTGATGGCGATGGCAGCCGGCTGCGCCGGTCTGAGCCCGCGGGCGCAGGCCAGCAGCTCCGTTCGGAGCGCTGGCAGGGCTTCATGCTGCGGAACGGCCTGCAAGTTCCCATCGCCGTGGAGCTGGCCGAGGCGAGCGCGGACTGGACGGGCCGGCTCCGCGTGGGGAACAGCTCCGTACCACTCGAGCACGTGCGCGTGACCGGCCTCGGTGTTCACTTCGAGCTGCCGGGAGAAGGCGCCTTCGACGGCACGGTGGCGGGCAACTGGATGGCGGGGTCCGTGTCCAGCTCCGCGGCGCCGGGATCGTTTCGCGCTCACGCGCGAGGTGGAGCAGGCGTTCGCGGACCCGATCACTTCCTCGGGTCCGTAAGGATCGCCGAGAGCCACCGATGATCTCAGGCGTCATCACGACCAGGCACGTGATCAGGCATGCGGCGATCATCGTGCGGGAGTTCGGGGCGGCGGCGTACCTGCGCTGCTGCCTCGTCATCCTGCGCCGCCGGCGCGCGACATTCCTCGAGTGCGTTTTCGCCCGCTGAGTACCCTTGGCCCCGGGTGGTGACGAGTCGGTGGGCGATGAGCACCGCGCGTTCCGCGGGGGTGAGCGCTGGAGCCCGTAACGGACGCGCTTTCCCGTGTACGGAGTAGATCCCATGTTCGAGGTCCGGTTGGCCCAGAGGGCTGATACTGCCGTGCTGGTCGAGTTGCTCGCGGCCCAGCTCCACGAGCACGGGCTCGCAGCCGGCCGGAAGCAGGTCCGACGCGGGATCGAGGCTGCGTTCGAGAGCGGCGCGCCCCTGTTGGTCGCACGGGAGGGGCCGCGCGCCGTCGGCGCCTGCCTGGCCAACCGCATCGCAAGCGTCGAGTACGGCGGCGCGGTGCTGTTCATCGAGGAGCTCTATGTGGTGCCGGACGTACGCCGGCGCGGCGTGGCCCGAGCACTCGTCAGCCGGCTTCTGGCCGACTGCCGCCTGTCCGGTGTGCGCGCCGTCGAATTGGAAGTCGACCCAGGCCACGAGCCCGCCCGCGCGCTGTACCGCAGCCTGGGCTTCACGCCGAACGCGCGAACGCCATGGGTCTTCGATCTGCGCCAGCCATTCCTGACGTGATTCCGGTGCCGGCGGGAAAGAGGATGTTGTAACGTCCGCGCCGCGGTGGAAATTCGGCGGTGTAATGATCACGGGTTCGACGAGACGAATGAGCGACCACGCCGGACCTGGAAGTGAGGATGAACAGGTTCGACCCAGGAGGGAAGTTGACGGCGACTACGGCGGGATGGACGACAAGATGTTTCATCACCGCTCCAGCGAGGGGTTACGGTCAGGGTCTTCCCTGCGAATCGTGCGCGATGGGGATCATGGCCAAGGTCCCGCGCAGCGGCTACGTCAAGACGCGCCTGGTGCCGCCGCTCACGCACGAGCAGGCGACCCTGCTCAGCCAGTGCTTCCTGCGCGACGTCGCCGCCTCCATCGCGCGCGCGGCCGATGCACATCCGGGCCGCATCCACGGGCTCGCCGTCTATCTCCCGCAGGGCGAGGAGCGGGCCTTCGACGGTCTGCTCCCGCAGGGTTTCCGGTTGCTCCTGCAGCGGGGTGAGGACCTGGGCGAGCGGCTCTTCCACGCCTCCGAAGATCTGCTCTCCGCGGGCTTCCACTCGGTCTGCCTGGTCAATGCGGACAGCCCGACTCTTCCCACCTCGCTGCTGCGCGACGCGGTTCTGGCTCTGCAGGCTCCAGGCGACCGCGTCGTGCTCGGCCCGGCCACCGACGGCGGCTACTACTTGATCGGCCTCAAGCGCGCCCACGGCCGGCTGTTCCAGGGGATCTCCTGGAGCACGCCAGAGGTGTTCGCCCAGACGCTCGAGCGGGCCCGCGAGCTGCAGCTCGAGGCGCATCTCTTGCCCGAGTGGTACGATGTGGACGATCAGCAGTCGCTGCGGCTGCTGTGCCGCGAGCTGTTCGGCGCGAGCTCTGCCGGCCCGCCCGACGGCCCGGGCGCATCGACCCGCGCCTTGCTCGAGACGCTGCTCCCGCAGCTCGACTCGTTCGCCGTCGAATGAGCGCCGGGCGGCATCTGTTCCTGGCCGTCCCGGGCCTCGCACTGCTCGTGCTGGAGCTCGCCGGCCTGCATTTCCAGCGGAGCGATGCCTTCCCCTGGTTCATCGCCACGGCGCTCGCGCAAGGTGCCGTCTACTTCGTCGCGGCCTTCTGGGTCGCTTCGCGGAGGCCTTCGCCGCTCTGGCTGGTCCTGCTCTTCGCGGTCCTGCTGCGGCTGCCGCCGCTCCTCTCGCCGCCCCACCTTTCGACGGACGCCTACCGATATGTCTGGGACGGGAGGGTCCAGGCGGCGGGAATCAATCCCTATCGATACGTCCCGGCCGCGCCAGAGCTGAAGGCCCTGCGCGACGAGCGCATCTATCCCCAGATCAACCGGCGCGAATACGCGGTGACGATCTATCCGCCCGCGGCCCAGCTCTTCTTTCTTGCCACGACCCGCCTCTCCGAGTCCGTGACGTGGATGAAGTCCGCGATCCTGGCCTGCGAGGGGCTCGCGATCTGGATGCTCCTGCTCCTCTTGCGGCGAGCAGGGCGGGCCGACGCCGAGGTGCTGCTCTACGCCTGGCACCCGCTGGCGATCTGGGAATTCGCCGGCAGCGGGCACGTCGACGCCGCGGCCATCGCTTGCGTCCTCGCGGCGCTCCTCGCGCGGGCGCGAGGCAGGAGCGCCCTGGCCGGAGCGGCTCTAGGACTGGGAGCTCTCTTCAAACTCTATCCGCTCGTACTGCTTCCTGCGCTCTGGCGACGCCGTGATTTCCGGATGCCCGCGGCGCTCGCGGCGACGATCGCGGTCGGTTATCTGCCCTACCTGGGCGTCGGGCCGGGCGTCCTCGGCTTCTTGCCCGCCTACGTCCGCGAGGAAGGCCTGCAGAGCGGCTCGCGCTATTACTTGCTGCAACTCGCAGAGAGGCTCTCGAGCGTCCATCTTCACCCGGCCGTCTACCTCGTCCCCGCCGGTCTGGTGCTGGCCGCGCTGTCGGTCTGGGTACTCTGTCGGCGCCAGCCCGAGGAAAGCCTCGCCCGCGACAGCCTGCTGCTCGCCACGGCTGCGGTGCTGGCGGTCTCGCCGCACTATGCCTGGTACTTCGCCTGGCTGTTGCCGCTGGCGACACTCACGAGTTGCACGCCAGTGCTGCTACTCGGGGTGAATTCGTTCGTGCTCTACTGGTTCCTCTTGGAAGAGAGCGCATCGACGACCCTGTACACGGGAACCTTGATAGTCCTACCCTTCGCCCTGCTCCTCCTCTACCGCGCGGCGCGAACCCGGCGAACCGTGCAAGGCATCATTCCTGTGTCCCGCGAGGCAGGACATGTCGACGCCGATCCCGCCCCCTGATCCACGCCGCTATTTCGAGGTCGCGGGCGATCTCGACGCGATCGTCGATCGGCCGCCGGTGTGCCTCTACCTGGAGGTCACGAACCGCTGCAACCTGCTGTGCACCACCTGCCCGCGCACCTTCGAGGACCTCGAGCCGCCGGCGGACATGAGCTGGGAGCTGTTCTCGAGCCTCGTCGACCAGGTGCCGGATCTCGGGAGGGCGGTGCTGCACGGCGTGGGCGAGCCGATGATGGTGAGCGACTTGCCGCGGATGGTGCGTCATCTCAAGAGCCGCGGGGTGCACGTGCTCTTCAACACCAACGGCACGCTGCTCGACGAGAAGAGGGGACGCGAGCTGATCGAGGCGGGCCTGGACGAGCTGCGCGTCTCGCTCGACGCGGCGGAGCCGCGCGCCTTCAAGCTGGTCCGCGGAGTCGACGCCTTCGAGCGCGTCGCCGCCAACGTCAAGGCGTTTACGGCCCTGCAGCGCGGGCTGGGGGCGGAGCTGCCCCGCGTCTCGCTCTGGCTGACCGGGCTCAAGGAGACGCTCGACCAGCTCCAGCGCTTCGTCCAACTCGCGCACGAGCTCGGAGTCGGAGAAGTGTATCTGCAGCGGCTGGTCTACTTCCCCGAGGGCCAGGGGCTGGCGCGGCCCGAGTCGGCGCTCTTCGAGAACCTCGACGCCGAGGAGCAGCGCGTGCTTCGGCGCGCGGCGGAGGCGGCACAGGCGCTCGGAGTCAAGTTCAATGCCTCCGGGGCCGTCGAGCCCGAGGCCAGCATCAAGAAGCGCGGCGGGGACCAGCCTTGGTCGCTCTGCAGACGGCCCTGGACGCTGATGTACTTCACCGCCACCGGGCGCGCGCTCCCCTGCTGCATCGCCCCCTTCTCCCTGCGCGGCTACGAGAGCTTCACGCTCGGCGACGCGACCCAGCAGACGCTGCGAGAGATCTGGAACGGGCCTCGCTACCAGGAGTTCCGCCGCGCCCTCGCCAGCGACAAGCCGCCGAGCGCCTGCGCGAGCTGCGGCCTGCGCTGGAGCCTCTGAGGGCGCGTGCGCGTCTCGGCCGTCATCCCCGCGCTCGACGAGGAGGAGCCGATCGCGGCGGTGGTCCGCTCGATCCCGGCGCACCTCGTCTCCGAGGTCATCGTCGTCGACAACGGCTCGACCGACCGCACTGCGGCGCGCGCGCTGGCGGCCGGGGCCCGCGTCGTCCACCAGCCGCTGCGTGGCTACGGCCGCGCCTGCAAGGCCGGGGTCGAGGCCGTCTCGCCGCTCGCGGACGTCGTGGTCTTCCTCGACGGCGACGGCTCGGACCGCCCGGAGGCGATGGACCGGCTCCTCGCGCCGCTCGCTGCCGGGACCCACGACTTCGTCATCGGGTCGCGCGTCCGCGGCGAGCGCCAGCCCGGCAGCATGAGCGGCGCGCAGCTCTTCGCCGGCGCTCTGGCCTCTGCCTGCCTGCGGCTCTTGTATGACGTTCGCTACACGGACATGTGCCCGTTTCGCGCCATCCGGCGGGAGGCTCTCCTCGGCCTCGACATGCGCGAACCGACCTACGGCTGGAACCTCGAGATGCAGATGAAGGCCGCGCGCAGCGGGCTGCGCGTCCTCGAGGTCCCCGTCCCGCACCGCCGCCGCGCCGGAGGACGATCGAAGGTGTCGGGCGACTTGGTCGCGAGCGCGAGGGCGGGCGCGCGCATCCTCTGGACGATGGCGCGGCTGGCGCTGCGGCCCCGCCCTTGAACTGCCCAGCCTTGCCCGTCAGCGGGCGATCACGATCGTGGTGCACGCGCTGTCGACCTTCGGCAGATCGTGCCCCGCCGCCATCCGCACCTCGAGTCGACGCGTCTCCCCGCGCACGATGGGGCAGTAGCAGTCGGGCGCACCGAGCTTGCCCTGGAGTTGCCGGCGTCCCGCGCAGCCACCGTGGCACTCGTCGCGAAAGCTGCAGCTCTCGCAGGCCGCGGGGAGGCTGCGCGCCTCCTGGAACGGCTCGGTATCGAGGATTGCCGGACCCCGCTCGAGCAGCACCTCGAGCGGCGCTCCCGGCCCGGGCCAGTAGACGCACGGCTGCACCGTGCCGCGTGGCGTGACTCGCACCGTGCCCTGGCCGCAGCCGCCTGCGCGCGGGGGCAGCCCCGCCATCGCGCGCACGAGCGGCTCGCCGATGGCGATGGCGTCGCAGGCGGCGAAGAGCCGCTCGAAGCCCTCCCAGTACTCGTGGTAGCCGAGCGCGAACCGGTCGGTACGCACCGCCTGGTAGACGTTGATCCGCAGCGGCGCATCGAATCGCTTCGCCACCCTGGCCACCTCGGCGAGCCGGCGGAAGTTCGACTTCATCATCACCGCGATGAAAGTGACCGGCACGCCCAGCCGGAGGCAGCGGGCGGCCTGCTCATGGACGAGCTTCCAATTTCCCGGGCCGCGCTGTGCGTCCTGCTCCTCCTGGGTCGGGTAGTCGAGCGAGAGCTCGACGTCGTGGAAGCGCCGCACCTCCTCGTCCGAGAGCACGGCGATGCTGTGGCCATTCGAGGTGATGGTCAGCTTCGTCGGCTGTGCGGAGAGCCACGCCAGCATGCGCCGGAAGTCCGGGTGCATCCCGGTCTCGCCAGTGCCCAGGTTCACTGAACGGGCAGGCAGGGAGGCCAGCACCGCCTGCACCTGCTCGAAAGACAGCCGATCGGAGCGGGTCGGATCGCGATAGCAGAACGAGCAGGCAAGGTTGCATTCGTTGGTCAGGCCTAGTCCGAGGGCGAATTGCCGTGAAGCGGAGCTTTCAGCCGTCACTTTGGACCCCGGGAATCCAGATCAGCTAGCGAGCTGCCAGAGACGCGCCTTCAGCCCGGTCGCGCCAGCATCGGAGCGGCGCGCAAGCAGCGCATCCAGTCCCAGCGAGCGACCGGCGCGGAAGACCGCGAAGGTGACGTTGATGACGACGAGGAAGAAATAGGTCCAGGGCCATTCGTAGGGTGCGCGGTAGAGGCCGAGCCAGAGGTTCACGGCCATCAGCGCCCCGAGCGTCGCCCCGAGCCGCGTGAAGAGGCCGAGCATCAAGGACAGCGCGATGGCGACCTCGACGAAGTAGACTTGGGGGGCGAAGAAGCGGAAGTGCTCGACCACCACGTTCTTGACGAAGCTCGACTGGACGCCGAACGCCGCGTACTTGGCCGTCTCTTCGACCCAGTAGCGGAGGCCGCCGGTGCCGTCGGGCCGGTCGGTATAGGTCGGGGGCAGCTTCCAGAGCGACTGTTGCCACCACATCGCGCCGATGATCAGGCGTGAGACGAACGTCCAGAGGTGGGGCAACGTGCGCTGCGCAGGGTCGCGGCGGAAGGCCCCAGCAGCGATGGCCGCGCTGGCGAGGAGCAACACCCAGAAGACGCCGGTCGTCCACCTCGGTTCGACGAGGAATTTGATCACGTCCCAGAACGGATTGGTGCGCACGGAACCGTCTCCTTCGGACAGCGGGCGGTGCCCCTCCGGTCACGTCTCGCGAGTGGGCTCGGCGTTACGTCGTCGGGAGCTCGCCCACGCACTTGCGGCGCTGACGATGAGAGCCTGGCCAGGAAAGCTCATTCGGTCGTCCGGGAAGTAGGGCCGGACGGCCAGCTCCAGTTCGGCCCTCGCTTCGCGGAGCTGCTCGGGCGAGAGCTGTGGCAGCACGGCGCGAAGCGTCTCGGACATCTCGAATCGGAGCGCCCAAAAGTCCTTCGCTCGGAGGGGGGCTTCGATGCGGAAGCCAACTACGCGCTCCCCGACCGCGGCCGCGCCAGCCAGCGCGAGCAGGCTGGCCAGCTTGCCCGGCTCGGCGTAACGGAACGCACCGGGGGCATCCGGCGCGATGGCAGGCAGTCGGACGTAACGCGCGATGACCTGATGGCTCACGCGGAAGAACGGGTTGAGCTCGGCGCCGTGCCAGACTGCAAGGGCGAGGCGCCCGCCGGGTTCCAGCACCCGGAGCATCTCGCCCAGCGAGGCGATCGGGTCGGCGGAGAACATGATCCCGAGCCGGCAGACCACCGCGTCGAACCAGCCCGCTCGGAACGGCAGCGCCTCGGCCGCGCATCGCGCGAACGTGACGTTGCGCAAGCTCCGCCGGCCCGCCTCGTGCTTCGCCGCGGCGACCATGTCCGCCACCGCGTCCGTGCACGTGACCGCGGCGGAGGCGCCGCACGCCTCGGCGATCCGGAGCGACGGCTCCCCGGTGCCGGCCGCCACGTCCAGCGTGGATTTTCCCGGCCCGATGGCGGCGTCCTGGATCAGGGCGTCCGAGAGGGGCTCGAACATCGCCCGGATCATCGCGGCGTGCTTGTGCCAGTAGGGCGCGGACTTGCTCCATGCCCGGAGGGCGGCGCTCTCTTGTTCCTTCGGCGAGATCATGAGTTGGATAAGGCCCCTCCTTTGCCATCGGCACCGGTCATGAGCCGGCTTACGGTCCAATAAGTCTCTCCGGCGGACATCTGTGTTTCTAGTCCACCAACGTGCCGCATGTGAGATTCACAACCGTTCCCGTCATTGCGCCAGCCTGATCCGACGCGACGAACGCCGCGACGTTCGCCACCTGGGCCAGCGTCGGTAGCCGCTTCAGCAACGTCGTGTCGGCATGTCGCGCCAGCATCTGCTCGACCGTGATGCCGGCACGCTCGGCGAACGGGCGGAAGACGTCGCGGCTGTGGGAGCCCATCGCGGTCGCCTCCGGGATCGCGTGGGGCAGCAAGCAAATGACGCGGATACCACTGGGGCCGAGCTCGGCTGCCAGTAGCCGGGACATCGATTCGACCGCCCCACAGGCTGCGCCGTATCCGATGTATCCGGTGCCCGCT
>DASWGI010000261.1:0-12795 GCA_036393835.1 Myxococcales bacterium
TCGTGCAGGCGGAGCCGGCGCGGCATCCGCTCCGCCAGGCGGGGGTTGTGGGTCACGACGATGGCGGCGATGCCGAGCCGCCGGTTCAGATCGAGGAGCAGCTGGTGGATGCCCTCGCCGGTCGCCTCGTCGAGGTTGCCGGTCGGCTCGTCCGCGAGCAGCAGGCGGGGCTTGAGCACCAGCGCCCGGGCGAGCGCGACCCGCTGCTGCTCTCCACCGGACAGCTCCCCAGGCCGGTGGTCCAGCCGGTGACCCAGGCCGACCAGCTCGAGCACCTCGCGCGCAACCTGCTCGGCCTCGTCGCGCGGCAGCCGGCTGATCAGGCCCGGCATGGCCGTGTTCTGCAGCGCCGTGAACTCCGGCAGGAGGTAGTGGAACTGGAAGACGAACCCGACGTTCCGGTTGCGGAACCGCGCCAGCGGCTCCTCGCCCATCTCGAAAGCGTCCTGGCCGTCGTAGAGCACGTTCCCGGCGGTGGGCGGATCCAGGGTGCCCACCACGTGCAGGAAGGTGCTCTTCCCCACCCCGCTGGGACCGACCAGCGAAGCCATCTCCCCGGCGCGCAGCGAGAACGAGGCGCCGCGCAGGACGTGGATCTCCTTCTCGCCCAGCCAGTACGACTTGTGCAGGCCGCGCCCCTCCAGGAGCGGCGCCTCCACGCGCGCCGCGGGGGAAGGCTCGACGGGAAGGGCCGCCTCCATCACTCCTCCCGCAGCCCGTCCACCGGCGAGAGCCGGCTCGCCTTGGTGGCCGGGTAGAGCGTGGCCAGGTAGCTGAGCGCCACCGCGATGGCGGCCACCATGAGGAACTGCCCGCCGTCGACGTTCACCGGAAGGTTGCTGATGTAATAGACGTCGGGGTCGAGCTGCAGGCCGAAGCGCTCGATGAAGGAGCACGAAGCCAGGCCGAGCAGGAGGCCCATGGCGGTGCCGATGCCGCCGATGGCGATCCCCTCCAGCACGAAGATCTTCATCACGCTCGAGTCGCGCGCGCCCATCGACTTGAGGATGGAGATCTCTTTCGTCTTCTCCAGCACCAGCATGATGAGCGTGGAGAGGATGTTGAAACAGGCAACCAGCACGATAAAGGTCAGGATGATGGCCATCGCCAGCTTCTCCAGCTTGAGCGCGGAGAAGAGGTTGCGGTTCAGCTCGGCCCAGTCCTTCACCCGGTACGGGAACCCACCCAGGGCGGTCACCAGGCGGCGCCCCTCGGCGCGCGCCGCGTCGACGTCGCGGAACTTCAGCTCCAGGCCGGTGATGTTGTTGCCCATGCGGAAGAACTTCTGCGCCTCGGGGATCCCGATGTAGGCGAACTTGGAGTCGTACTCGTACATCCCCGAATAGAGGATGCAGGCGACGCGAAACGAGCGCGAGCGCGGGATGGGTCCGGTGGGGCCCATGTCGCCGAGCGGCGTGATGACCTGCACGACGTCGCCGACCCAGGCGCGCAGCGAGTGCGACATCTCCTTGCCGATGCAGATGCCGGGCATCTCGCGCAGCGCCTCGGGCGAGACGCCCTTGGCCAGCTCGTCCGGGTGCGACTGCTTCCGCTCGTAGGTGTCCTGCAGGTACTGCTCGCCGTCGCCGAGGAGCTGCGCCGAGGGATGCGGCTTGGCCGCGGTGAGCGGGATGCTGTGAGGCTCGGAGATCCAGGACAGCTCGCCGGCGATCACCTGCCGCGGCAGCTCGTTCACGCTGCCGGCGGTGGCGGGGTCGATCCCCTTCAGCTCCGCGCCGGTGGGCGTCTGCCCCTGCGAGAGGATCACCTCGTTCAGGATGAACGGGCTCGCGCCCGCGATGCCGGGCACGGACAGCGCCTTGGGCATCACGGCCTTCCACTCGCTGAAGTCCGACGAGTACTTGAGCAGCAGCGCGTGGGCGTTGGTGCCGAGGATCTTCTTCTTGAGGTCGGCCTCGAAGCCGCTCATCACCGACAGCACCACCGTCAGCGCCCAGACGCCGACCGCGACTCCGGCGATGGAGATGGCGGTCATCACCGCCGTGGCGGGCCGCTTGCGCCGCTGCCCCGGCGCGAGATGGGCGAGCTGCGCGCGCGCCTGCACCCAGCGGCCGACGAGCAGCAGCGCCGCCACCACGGCGGCGGCGGAGACCGCGAGCGCGAGCGCGTCCGTCCGCATCGCCGCGATCACGTTCGGTGGGCCTACGAGCCCCGCGCGCCCGCGGGCCACCTGGTCCCAGGCCCGCGTCCACACGCCCGCCGCGAAGAGCAGGCCGGGCGGCACCAGCCCGAGCGCGACCAGGAGCGCCACGGTGCGGCGGTTGAGGCGCAGGTGCGTGCGCGCGATGCCCGCCTCGAAGGCGAAGCGCAGGTCGGGGCTGGAGGAGGCCCCCAGGAGCACTCCGAAGGAGGCGCCCCACAGCCCGAGCAGCCAGGCGCCGGCGCCGGTGAAGGCGGCCCAGAGGAACAGCTCGCGCGTATCGGCGAAGAACTTGTCGTACGAGAACGACGGCGGCTTCATCCGGTGCAGCACCAGGAACGCCACCACCGCGAGGGACAGCGCCGCCGCGCCCAGCTCGCGCCAGGCGAACCCGCGCGCGAGGAAGCTGACCAGGAAGCCGGCGAAGAGGAAGGCCACCGCCTCGGCGCCGAAGGAGAGCCCGATCACGGCGTCCGGCGAGAGCACCGTGCGCGCCGAGAGCAGGTGGCGGATCGCGAGCTGGGCGGCGAACGCTGCGACGAACAGCCACAGCGCGACCAGGAACGCGCGCACCCGGAACCGCTTCATGCGCCCTCGCCCTGCTCGGGCTTGAGCAGCGGGAACAGCACCACGTCGCGGATGCTGGGCGAATCGGTGAACAGCATCGCCAGCCGGTCGATCCCGATGCCCTCGCCGGCGGTGGGCGGCATCCCGTGCTCCAGGGCCCGCACGTAGTCGTGATCGTACGGCATCGCCTCCTGGTCGCCCCGGCGCGCCGCCTCGACCTGGGCGCGGAAGCGGGCCTCCTGATCGCGCGGGTCGTTCAGCTCGCTGAAGGCGTTGGCGATCTCCATCCCTCCGGCGAACGCCTCGAAGCGGTCCACCAGCCGCGGCTCCGAGTCGCGCTTGCGCGCGAGCGGCGAGACCTCGATGGGATGGTCGACCACGAACACGGGACGGTCCTCCGGGAGCTTCGGCTCCATCAACGCCTCGAACGCCCAGGCGATCTGCTCACCCGTAGACGCCGTGCGGGCCAGCTTGTTCAGGTGCTCCCGGTCGGTGACCTTGGCCGCCCACTGCTCGCGGGAGAGGCGCGCGAGCCCGTCGAGCTGCTCGGTCGCGGAAGAGCCACCCACCCCGTACGCCTTGGCCACCTCGCCCACCATCGAGACGCGCGGCCAGGGCGGGCGCCAGTCGATCTCCACCCCTTGGTAGGGCACGATCAGGTTGCCCGTCACCTCCAGCGCCAGACGCGCGATCAGCTCCTCGGTGAGCTTCATCAGGTCTTCGTAGGTGGCATAGGCCTGGTAGAACTCGACCATGGTGAATTCGGGGTTGTGCTTGCGGTCGATCCCCTCGTTCCGGAAGATCCGGCCCACCTCGTAGACCCGCTCCAGGCCGCCCACGATCAGCCGCTTGAGGTGCAGCTCGGTCGCGATGCGCAGCTTGAGGGTCAGGTCGAGCGCGTTGTGGTGCGTCTCGAACGGGCGCGCCGCCGCCCCGCCCGCCTGCTCCGGCGTGTGCAGCACCGGGGTCTCCACCTCGACGTAGCAGCGCTCCTCGAGGAACCGGCGCAGTCCGCTGATGAGCTTCGCGCGGCGCCGGAAGGCCTCGCGCACCTGCGGGTTGACGGCCAGGTCCACGTAGCGCTGCCGGTAGCGCGTCTCGACGTCCGAGAGGCCGTGCCATTTCTCCGGCAAGGGCCGCAGCGCCTTGGTGAGGAGCCGGAAGCCGCCCTGGTCCGCCTCGATGGACAGCTCGCCGGTCTTGGTGCGCATCGCGCGGCCGCGCACCCAGGCGATATCCCCGAGGTCGAGCAGCTTGAGCGCCTCGTAGGCCTCCTCGCCCACCTTGTCCTTCTTGATGAAGGCCTGCAGGTCGCCGGTGCGGTCGCGCAGGGAGAGGAAGGTCACCTTGCCCATGGTGCGGATGGCCATCACCCGGCCGGCGAGCGAATACGCCGGCGTGTACTCCTTCTCGAGCACCTCGGCGGTGTCGCCTCCGTGCACCTCTTTGACGTGCTCGGCGGTGGAGCCGACCTGGACCGCGTTCCCGTACGGGTGCTGCCCGCGCGCGCGCAGGTCGCGCGCCTTCTCCTCGCGCAGCCGGATCTGGTCCTCGATCGAGCTGGTGGCGCCGGGTGTCGGCTTCTCGGACATCGGAGCGGGTGTTCTATCGCTCAAGCCGCGGCGGTGTCACCCGAATCCAGGGCGGTTCTCGAGAGTACGTGTTCCACCTACCCTCGAAAGTCTGGCCGCCCGCCCGCCGGCACCGGTATCCTGCCGACGTGCTGAAGCGCACCCGCAAGGCGCTCGTGCGAGCCGCGCTGCTCGGCGTGGGCGCTCTCTGCCTCGCCGCGGGTCTATTCCTCCTGACGCTCCCCTCGGTGGAGCCCCTGCGGATCGAGAACCCTCGCGCCACCGCGCTGATGGACGCGCGATCGAGAGAGGCGATGGATCACCACCGCCTTCCCCGGTGCGTGCACACCTGGGTCCCGATGGCGCGCATCTCGCCCTGGCTGCGCCGCGCGGTGGTGAACAGCGAGGATGCCCGCTTCTACGAGCACGACGGCTTCGACATGACCGAGGCCGAGGCCGCGCTGGAGCAGGCGGCGGAGCGCGGGCGGCTCGGCCGGGGCGCCTCGACCATCACCCAGCAGCTGGCGAAGAACCTCTGGCTCGGCGATGAGCGCACCCTCTGGCGCAAGCTGCGCGAGTACTTCCTCGCCCGGCGGCTGGAGGACCTGGGGAAGCGCCGCGTGCTGGAGCTGTACCTGAACGTGGCCGAGTGGGGAGATGGAGTCTACGGCGCCGAAGCGGCGGCCCGGGCGTGGTTCAACAAGCCGGCGGTGGAGCTGTCGCCCGAGGAGTCGTCGGTGCTCGCGGCGATGCTCCCCGCTCCGCGCCGGCGCAATCCGCTGCGGCCCAACGCGCGCCTGCGCAAGCGCGCCTTCGAGATCCTCGAGCTGTACGGGCTGTACCAACAGCTCGGGCCCGAGCAGCTGCAGGAGTCCCGCGGCCGACTGGCGGACATGCTTGGAGTTCCCGAGGTCGCCGCCTCCAGGTAGCCCGGAGGACAGGCGCTCGCGCGGTATGTCCTCGATCGCCCCGAGGTGGTGCGCGGCAGGCGTGACACCCATGTCTACCGGCTCTAGGCGTGTAGCGCCTGCCGGTCCTGCGGGGACAGCTCGGTCCACTTCTTGCCGACCAGCGGCGACAGCCTCGCCTTCCACTCGCCGCCCAGGTCGACCAGCGAGGCGACGACGGAGTCGCGGAAGTAGGTCTGCACGCTGGGATCCACGAAGGTCACACGCACCCCGCTGGTGCCGATCGTGATCTCCATGTCGCAGTCGTCGCACTCGCTGCACTCCAGGGTGCCCGACTCGCGGACCTGCCCGATGTGCGGCCACTCGTGGTCGAGGTCCTTGTCCAGCGCATCCTTCCAGAGGTGCACCTCGAGCCCGGTGCGCTTCTCGATCTGGTGCTTCAGATCGATCAGCGAGGGCGTTTTCCCGGAGAACGTCACGTCATAGTGGATGATGGCCACGTCTTACACCTCCGCCTCGGGGGAGCTGCCCGGCCGATCCTTGCGCCGCACGCCGAGCAGGTAGGGTTGGATGAACTGATCGAGATCTCCGTCGAGCACCGCATCGGGGTTCCCGCTCTCCACGCCGGTGCGCACGTCCTTCACCATGCGGTAGGGCGCGAGCACGTAGTTGCGGATCTGCGACCCGAAGGAGATGTCCGCCTTGGACGCTTCCACCTTGTCGCGCTCCGCCTGCTGCTTGCGCAGCTCCAGCTCGTAGACCCGCGAGCGCAGCACCTTCCAGGCCATGTCGCGGTTCTTGTGCTGGCTGCGCTCGTTCTGCATCGAGACCACGATACCCGTGGGCAGGTGGGTCAGACGAATGGCCGAGTCCGTCTTGTTCACCTTCTGTCCGCCGGCGCCCGAGCTGCGGAAGGTGTCGGTGCGCACGTCCGCCGGGTTGATCACCACCTCGATGTCCTCGTCCACCTCGGGGTAGACGAACACCGAGGCGAAGCTGGTGTGCCGGCGCGCGTTCGAGTCGAAGGGCGAGATGCGCACCAACCGGTGCACGCCGACTTCCGCCTTGAGCCACCCGTAGGCGTGGTCGCTGCGCGCGATGAACGAGGCGTTCTTCAGGCCCGCCTCCTCGCCCGGCTGGAAGTCGCCCGGCTCGACCTCCCAGCCTTTGCGCTCCGCGTAGCGCCTATACATCCGGTAGAGCATCTGCGCCCAGTCCTGCGATTCGGTGCCCCCGGCGCCGGCATTGATCTCCACGATGGCGTTGAGGTGGTCCTGGGGGCCGCTCAGCATGCGCGACAGCTCGAGCCGCTCGACGCCCTGCCCCGCCTCGCGCGTGGCGACCCTCGCTTCCGCCCGCGCCTGCTCGTCGTTCGCTTCCTCGGCCAGCTCATGGAGCGCGAGCGCGTCCTCCAGCCGCTCCTTCTCGCGCTCGAACGAGGCGATCGCCAGCTCGAGCTGGCTCTTCTCCCGGGAGAGGTGCTGGGCGCGCTTCTGGTCCTCCCAGAAGCCGGGCTGCACGCTCTCGCGCTCGATCAGCTCGACGCGCGCGCGCTTCCGCTCGATGTCAAAGCGACCCCCGCAGCGCCTCAAGGCGCCGCGAAAGCTCGTCCAGTTCAGGAGAAGGGGAGGCCATCGCTCCGCAGGGTAGCGGACTGTCGCGCGCAAAGGAACTGTCAATCCCCGACCATTCCCTGGCGGCCGAGCAAGCGCCGTTCGGCGGCGGCCATGCGGCGGGCCTCCTGCGCGGTGTGGTGGTCGTGCCCGAGGCAGTGGAGGAGCCCGTGCGCGAGCAACCGGCGCAGCTCGGCGGCCAGGCTCCAGCCGCCCTCCCGGGCCTGCCGGCGGGCGGTGTCGAGCGAGATGACCACGTCCCCGATCGAGGCGCCGTGCTGCGGGAAGGAGAGCACGTCGGTGGGGCGATCCTTCCCGCGCCAGTCGCGGTTCAGCGCGCGCATGCGGCGGTCGGAGACCAGGGTCAGCGAGACTTCGCGCGAGAGGCGCAGCGCGGCCAGCTGCTCCTTCGCGGCGGCGCGCAGGACCCTCGCCGCGTGCCCACCTCCCCTCACCTCGACGGACAGCCGGACGCCGGCGGCCGGGCGCCGGCGCCGCCGGCTGGCCCCCTTCTCCGCTGCGACGATTCGACCCATCGACGGCTGCTTTCGCTCCAGGCCCGGCAACGCATCCCATACTGCCCGGGCCATGAAAAGCGCAGCGCCGCCGGATCCGGCGGCGACTGGCTGTCAAATTGCAGGTTCGGAACCGGCCAGCCGATCGAGCGTCCCCTTCCGTTCCTGCCGGATCGTCGTTAGATCAGGGCCGAACCGGAGGCCCCCCGCCCCGATGCGCCGCTGGCCGTACATCCTGGTCGTCGACGACGACGCCGACTTCCGCGAAGGCCTGCGCGCCGCCCTGGAGATGAAGGGCTACCAGGTCGAGGAGGCCGGGAACGGCAAGGACGCGCTGGAGCGGATCGTGAAGAAGCCGCCCCTCCTGGTGCTGCTCGACCTGCAGATGCCGGTGATGAACGGCCGCGAGTTGCTGCAGAAGCTGCGCGCGGCGCCCGACACCAAGGACGTGCCGGTGGTGATCATCTCCGGCTTCGGCTTCGAGTGGGAGGCGGAGCTGATGGGCGCGCAGGGCTACGTCGGCAAGCCCTTCGAGCCCGAGGAGCTGGAGCGCACCATCGCAGCGCTGCTGCGTCCCCGCCTGGTCAGCGTCCGGGCCGGCCCCGCTCCGGAGAAGCAGAGGTAAAGTCGCGAAGTCCGCGCTCTGAAAAGCGCAGCGCCGCCCTATCGGCGGCGACTGGCGCGGATGCGCTTCTCCTCGTCCATCAGGGCGGAGATACGCTCGCAGAAGAGGTCCGAGCACTTCTTGTGATGGGTGAGGCGCGTCTCGGGGGGGAACGCGGAGAGGTCGATCGGCTCGCCGAACACCGCGATGATCGGATCGCGGCCGCGCAGGTTGGCGTCGATCTCGCGGCGCAGCTTGTTGGAGAGCCCGGTGACGAAACCCGGCACCACGACCAGGGGCCGCGACTTGAGCGCCACCTCGCCGGCCCCCGGTTGCGCCGGCAGTAGCTGGTATGGGTCCGGTCCCTTGTTGCGCGTGCCCTCCGGGTGGAAGCCGACCAGGTTGCGGGGGCGCCGCAGCTTGTCCAGCACCAGGGAGAGGCTGTAGCGGTTGAACCCCTTCGACCGCGGCTTGCGGAAGAAGGGCGGGAACATCGACCCGCCCGAGAGCAGGAGGCAGATGAGCAACCCCAGCGGGTTCTCGTAGAAGAAGTTGGCCCGCACGGGGAAGGACGTCCGCCAGCGCTTCCTCCAGGTCCGCACCAGGATCAAGCCCAGCACGAACAGGTCGAAGAAGGTGCGGTGGTTGGCGACCAGCAGGATGGACGCGTCGGGCGGGATGGACTCGAGGCGCTCGAGCCCCCGGACCACGAGCCGGCGGCGGATGAGGAGCCCGAAGATCGGCTCCAGGATCCACCGCTGCCAGAGCGCGCCGAGGTCCGACCCGCCGCCGACGTTCGCCCAGCGCATGACGCGGAACGCGAGCCGCTCGAAGGGCGCGAGCGCCTCGAACGGCGGCGCGGCTGGGGATCGTTCGCGCGGCTCTGCGGCGGGCAACTCGGCCACGGACGTTCTATACCGCGCCGGTCAGAATCCCGGGACCAGCTTGGCGATGATCTCCTTCATGATCTCGCTGGTCCCGCCGCCGATGCTGAGCAGCCGCGCGTCGCGGAAGGCGCGGGCCACCGGCGTCTCCACCACGTACCCCATGCCGCCGTGGAACTGCATGCAGTCGTAGACCACGCGCTGGATCAGGTCGCCGGTGAAGAGCTTCGCCATGCTGATCTCCTTCACCGCCGGCTCCTTGCGCGCGAACAGGTCGCACGCCCGGTACGTGAGCCAGCGCGCCGCCTCGATCGAGGTGAGGTGCTCGGCGAAACGGTGCCTCCACACCTGGAACTTGATCAGCGGCTTGTCGAACGCCTGGCGCTCGTTTCCATAGCGGAGCGACTCCTGGACCATCTGGTCCATCCCGGAGACGGCTCCGATGGCCGCCATCAGCCGCTCGCCCTGGAAGTTCGTCATCACGTGGTAGAAGCCCTGGTTCTCCTCGCCGAGCAGGTAGCGGGCGGGGATCCGGCAGTCCTCGAAGAAGAGCAGCGCGGTGTCGCTGGAGAGGTTGCCGAGCTTCTGCAGCTTCTTCGAGACGGAGAAGCCCTTCACGTCGGTGGGGAAGGTCACCAGCGAGATCCCGCCGTAGCCCGGGCCGCCGGTGCGCACCGCGAGAGTGATGAAGTCCGCGCGCGTCCCATTGGTGATCCACATCTTCGCGCCGTCGATCACGTAGTCGTCGCCGGAGCGCCGGGCGGTGGTGCGCAGGTGCGCGACGTCGCTGCCCGCGTCGGGCTCGGAGATGCCCAGGGCGGCGATCTTCTCGCCGGCCAGCGCCGGGGCGAGGAACTCCTTCTTCTGCTCGGCGGTGCCGATCTCCTGGATGATCGGGGTGGCGATCTGCGACTGCACCAGCACCGCCATGTTCACGCCCGAGTTGCGGCTGTGCACCAGCTCCTCGGCCAGGACCACCGCGTGCCAGAAGTCGCCTCCGGAGCCGCCCACCTCCTCCGGGTAGTTCACGCCCAGGGCGCCCAGCTCGGCCAGCTGGCGGAACACCTCGCGGGGGAAGATCCCGGCCTCGTCCCACTCCAGGGCGTGGGGGGCCAGCTCGCGCACCACGTAGTCGCGCAGCGTCTTGCGGAAGAGGTCGTGCTCGGCCGTGAACGGCGGCGCGATCATGCGATCCTCGCGGCTGAATGAACGCTCATTCATTCGAGCGCGCAGGGTATCACGCCACCGCGGAGCAGGCGAGGCCCACGCCGGCGCCGATGGCGAGCGCGCTCCACGCGAAGCTGGAGGCGACCGCGCGCTCCATCTCGCCGGCGCCGCGCGCGACGGCTCCCGGGAGCGCCGCGCACAGGCCGCCCAGCGCGAACAGGCCCACCCCGACCGCCGCCGGCGGCGCGAGCAGGCGCAGCGCCAGCGCCAGCACGCCCGCCGCGGCCAGCAGGCGCGGGATGACCAGGGCGTTGCGCGCCGCCGCCTCGGCGCGCGCCGCCGCCGCCATGCCCAGGAGCGGCGGGAGGACCGCCCACCATCCCCACGATGACCGCACCGCCGCCGCGGCCGCGCACCCGCCGCCGGCGGCCGCCAGCAGCGCGAGCTGTCCGGCCAGCGGCGTCCGCAAGATCTGCAAGCGGACCCGGACGGGCCAGGTGGACCGCGGCGTTCCGCGGTCGCGCAGGTCGGGAATGCCCAGGCTTCCTACCAGCAGGGCCGCGGTACCCAGGAGCGGCGCCAGCCGGGGCTCCGCCACGCCGATCGCCAGGCCCAGCCCGCAGCCGAGGCCCTGGGCCATGTCGAGCCAGGAGTACGCCGCCGCGCGCCGCTCGACGGTGACCGCGTCGGCCACCGCCACCGCGCACAGGTCCGCCACGGCAGGCAGGGCGGCGGCCACGGCCCCCAGCGCATCGGCGAAGGTCATCGCCGCGAAGCCCTGCACCAGGAGTGACGCGGCCAGGAGCGCGAACGCCACCGCTCCCCGCCGCAGCCGGGTCCCCAGCCACGCCCACAGCGGCCGCAGGACGCGGCAAAGGGCGAACGCCAGCGCCGCCCAGGCCGGCCCGCGGTGCGCGAGCAGGCGCGCGAACCAGATCCACGCCGCCAGCTCCGCTCCTCCGGCGAGCAGCGCCAGCCGCGCGGCGAATCGCGCCTCGTCCGCGAAGAGGCGCGGCCGTACCGGGGGCGCCGGCTGGATGGGGAACCGCGACAGCTTCGGCCCGGTCGGGGCGAATTCCTCGGGGAGCTTCTCGCCGGGCACGGGGCGCAAGGTACACCAGCCGCAATGTGATCGCCGTCACGCTCATGGTGAACCGTGCACAGAGGGGAGCGGAGGTGCGCAGCCTCCCCACCTGCGTCGCCGGCCGGCGCCTGCGCTAGAGTCTCCTCCATGCAGACCCTGCCCGCCGAGGTGCGAGGCGCGCCCGCGCCGGCGAAGTGCGCGCACTGCGGCGCACCCTTCACGCCCTCGGTGGGCGACCAGTCGCTGTGCGATGCTTGCCAGGGCCTGGTGCCGCCCGAGCCGCGATCGCACCTGCGCGAGAGCGACGTGGCGGGCTGCAAGCTCGTCCACCAGCTCGGCGCGGGGCGCTTCTCGACCTCCTGGCTGGCCGAGGCGCCCGACGGCTCTTCGGTGGTGGTGAAGCTGCTCCACGCGTACGCCCCCGATCCGGCGGCGGTGCAGCGGTTCCTCGGCGAGGTGCAGCGGGTCGCGCAGCTGCCCGCGATGGAGCACGCAGCAGTGGCGCCGCTCCTCACCGGAGGCGTCCAGCTCGCCAGCGCGCTGTTCCTCGTCTACCAGAGCGGCGGCGACGCCACGCTGGCGGACGAGCTGCGCTCGCGCGGCCGCATCGTCGCCTCGCGCGCGCTGGAGCTGGGAGCGCAGCTCGCTGAGGCGTTCGGGGCGCTCCACGCGGCCGGGCTCCTGCACCTCGACCTGAAGCCCGCCAACGTTGCCGTGAGCCGCGACAAGGACGGGAGCGAGCACGCCGTTCTCCTCGACGCCGCGACCGCGCACCTGCTCGCGCGCGCGGACCTCCCTGACGACGTCCCGCTGCCCCTCTCCACCGCGGCGTACCTCTCTCCCGAGGAGGCCGGCGGCGAAGTCGCGGGCCCGCGCTCGGACCTGTACTCGCTGGGCGCCCTGCTCTTCCAGTGCATCTCGGGCCGGCTCCCGGTGCTCGGCTCCACCGCCGAGGAGATGGTCGCCGCGCACCTGGAGCAGCCGCCGCTGTCGCTGCGCGACGTCGGCCGCAAGGCGCACCCCCAGTTGGAGGCCGCCCTGGCCCGCGCCCTGGCCAAGGACCCCGAGCAGCGTTTCGGCAGCGGCGAGGAGATGGCGGCCGCGCTGCGCGCGCTGGTTCCCGTCGCCGACCGCGCCACCGCGGGCGCCGAGCCGCCGGCGCCGGTCCCCGACCCGATCCCGGTCCTCGCCCTGCCCGCCGCCGGGAAGGATCCCGCGCCGGAGCGCGCCTCCCGCGCAGGAGGCGTGGATGGGCGCGCACGCGGCTCCGGCCGGCGCTGGGCGGCGCTCGCCGCAGCCGGGATCGCCGGCGCCGCGCTCGTGGGCGGAGCCGCCGCGCTCTTCCGCCGCGGGGCGCATTCCGAAGCCGCACCGCTCGCCGCAGCCACGCGGGTGGGCCCCGAGCTCGCCGCTCCGCGAGCGGCCGAGCCGGCTCCGTCCGAGGCGGCCGATCCGGAGGAGGCTCCCACGCCGGCGCGCGCCGCCCTGCGCCGCGCCCAGCTGCAGGTCACCGCGGGCGACGCGCGCGGGGCGGAGAGGACGCTCGCTCCTGTGCTGGCTCAGGCGGGGCTGCCCCGGCGCGACCTCTCCCACGCGATGCGGCTGATGGGCTCCGCCGAGGCCCGCCGCGGGAACCGCAAGACGGCGGTGGAGTGGTACCGCAAGTCCCTGCACCTGACCGACGACGCAGCCGAGCGCGAGCGCGTGGTGCGGATCATCCA
>DASWGI010000262.1:0-6798 GCA_036393835.1 Myxococcales bacterium
CCGCGCAGCGCGGCGGCCTGCTCCGGACGCGAGATGCCGAACCCGACCGCGACCGGCACCGGCGAGAGCGCTCGCAGCTCGCGCAGCCGCGCCGCGAGGTCGGACGGCAGCTCGGCGCGCGCTCCGGTCACGCCGGTCACGCTGACGTAATAGAGGAAGCCGCGCGCCTGGCGCGCGATGGCGGCGGCGCGCTCCGGCCCCGTGGTCGGCGCAATGAGCGGCACCAGGTCGACTCCTGCCCCGGCCAGGTCCGCGCGCAGCGGGGCGGCCTCCTCGAGCGGCAGGTCGGGGACGATGGCGCCGGCGATTCCTGCCCGCGCCAGCGCGCGCGCGAACGCATGACTGCCCATGGACTCCACCGGGTTCATGTAGCCCATCGCCACCACCGGCGCGCGCAGCCGGAGCCGCTCGACGAGGTCCAGCAGCCGGCCGAGCGAAGCTCCGCCCCGCAGCGCGCGCGTCGCCGCCGCCTGCAGCGTCGGGCCGTCGGCGATCGGGTCCGAGAACGGAAGCCCGATCTCGATCACGTCGGCCCCCTCGCCGTCGATGGCGCGCAGGAGCTCCTCCGTCGCCGCAAGCGTCGGGTCGCCTCCCATCGCGTAGCAGACCAGCCCGGTCCGGCCGCGGGGGAACGCGTCGGAGAGCCGGCTCATCGCGCGCCTCCCAGTGCCTTGAGGATGGTGGCCAGGTCCTTGTCCCCGCGCCCGCTCAAGTTGACGACCACTGACGCGTTCGGGGGGTCACGGACGCCGGCAGGCAGCTTGGAGAGCGCGGCGATGGCGTGCGCCGATTCCAGCGCGCAGAGGATGCCCTCGCTGCGGGCCAGCGCGCGGAACCCTTCCAGCGCCTCGGCGTCGGTGGCGGCGAGCACCTCCATCCGGCCGGCGTCGCGCAGGTACGACAGCTCGGGGCCGACGCCCGGGTAGTCGAGGCCGGCGCTGATCGAGTGCGCAGGGGCGACCTGCCCGTCCTCGGTCTGCAAGAGGTACGAGCGCGAGCCGTGCAGCACGCCGGGCCGCCCGCGCGACAGCGACGCTCCGTGCTTGCCCGAGTCGAGCCCGAGGCCGGCGGCCTCCACCCCGAAGAGCCGCACTCCGCGATCCGGGACGAACCGGTGGAAGGCGCCGATGGCGTTCGAGCCGCCGCCAACGCACGCGACCACCGCGTCGGGCGGGCGGCCGAGCCTGTCGGCGCACTGGGCGGCGATCTCCTCGCCGATGATCGACTGCAGCTCGCGGACGAGCAGCGGATACGGATGCGGGCCCGCGGCGCTGCCGATGCAGTAATAGGTGGTGCGCACGTTCGTGACCCAGTCGCGGATCGCCTCGTTCATCGCGTCCTTCAGCGTGCGCGATCCAGCATCGACCGGCCGCACCTCGGCGCCGAGCAGGCCCATGCGCGAGACGTTGGGCGCCTGCCGCTCGACGTCCTCGGAGCCCATGTAGACGACGCACTCGAGGCCGAGCAGCGCGCACACGGTCGCGGTCGCCACGCCGTGTTGCCCCGCGCCGGTCTCCGCGATGACGCGCTTCTTGCCCATCCGGCGCGCGAGCAGCGCCTGTCCGAGCGTGTTGTTCAGCTTGTGCGCGCCGGTGTGGAGCAGGTCCTCCCGCTTGAGCAAGAGGCGCGCGCGGACGCCCAGCGCCTGCGCGAGCCGGGGTGCATCGGACAGCGGAGTGGGCCTTCCCGCGTAGTCCTGCAGGAGCGCCGACAGCTCTTCCCGGTACGCCGGGTCGGCGCGCGCCGCCCGCCAGGCGGACTCGAGCTCGTCCAGCGCCGGGATGAGCGTCTCGGGCACGAAGCGCCCGCCGTAGGCGCCGAAGCGGCCGCGCGCATCGGGGAACTCGCCAGGCTCGCAGGTGAAGAGCGGCAGCACGCGCTTCATTCGATCTCCCGTGCAGCGGCGCGCGCCGCGGCGACGAAGTCGCGCACGCGGCCGGGGTCCTTGAAACCGTCCGGCCCCTCGATCCCGGAAGCGACGTCCACTCCATCGGGCCGCGCGGCAAGGATGGCCTGCGCCACGTTCTCCGGCGCGAGCCCGCCGCTGATGAACACCTCCGCGGCGAAGAGCTCCCGCGCCTTGCGCGCCAGCGACCAGGCGAACGAGACGCCCCCACCTCCGCCGGCGGGACCGTCCAAGAGGACGCGCCGGAAACCTCGCAGCGCCGCGAGCCGCTCGAGCGCCGCCTCACCCTCGACCTGGAGAGCGGCGTAGAGGGGCATCGTCCCCGCCGCCGCAGGAAGCCTCCCGTGGAGCTGGACTGCCGAGAGCCCGACCTCGCCCGCGATGCGCAGCGCCTCCGCCAGGTCGACGTCCTGGAAGACGCCGACCACCCGCGCGTCGGCGGGCAGCGCGGCCCGGATCGCGCGCGCGGTCTTCACCGTCACGCAGCGGCGGCTCCGCGGGGCGAACACGATCCCGACCTCGTCCGCCCCGGCCTGCGCGCACAGCCCGGCATCGCGCGCGGTGCGGACGCCGCACAGCTTGATGCGCACTCCGCTCACGCTTGCACCAGCGCGCGCGTCGCCGCCTCGGGGTCGCTCGCGGCGGACAGCGCCTGGCCCACCAGCAGCGCGTCGGCGCCCAGCTCGGCGTACCGCCGGGCATCCGCCGCGGTCCGCACTCCGCTCTCGGCGACCAGCGGAGCGATGCCGCGCGCCTGCGGAGCCAGCTCGCGGAACGTCTCCGGCCTGACCACCAGCGTCTTCAGGTTTCGCGCGTTGATCCCGAGCAGATCCGGCTCCGCCGCCCGCGCGGCCGAGAGCTCCTCCTCCGCGTGGACCTCGAGGAGCACGGCGAGGCCGAGCTCCCGCGCCAGGGCGCGCAGCTCCGAGAGCAGGGGCGGCGTCAGGGCAGCGGCGATGAGCAGCACGGCGTCGGCCCCGTGCGCCCGCGCTTCGAAGATCTGGTAGGGGGTGACGAGGAAGTCCTTCCGCAGGACCGGCAGCGCGCAAGCGCGGCGCGCGGCGACCAGGTCGTCGAGCGATCCTCCGAAGTTCGCGCGGTCGGTGAGCACCGAGACGCAGGCGGCGCCGCCGCGCTCGTACGCGGCTGCCAGCTCGCCCGGGTCCAGGTCCGGCGCGATCGCGCCGCGGCTCGGCGAGGCGCGTTTCACCTCGGCGATCAGCGCCCGGCCCCGCTCCTTGGCGGCCTGGAGCGCGGCGGCGAATCCGCGCGGAGCCGGCGCCGCCGATGCGCGCGCGCGGACCTCCTTGAGCGGCGCGCGGGCAGCCCGGGCGGCCATCTGCTCCAGCGCGGAGGCGATCAGCCGGTCGAGGTGGGTCGCGCTCATGGCCCGCTCACCGGCGGCGGCTTGTGGGCCCGCGACGTGCGCACGAACTGCTCGAGGCGCTCGAGCGCGGCGCCGGAATCGATGGCCTGCTCGGCGAGGCGCACGCCGTCGCGCATCGCCTCGCAGACCTCGGCCGCCGCGATCGCCGCGCCCGCGTTGAGCACCACCGCGCTGCGGCGCACGCCCTTCTCGCCGCGCAGGACCTCGCGCAGCAGCACGGCGTTGCGATCCGCGTCGCCGCCGCGGAGGTCCTCGACCGCGCCGCGCGGGACGCCCAGCTCCTCGGGGGTCACCTCGAACTCGCGGACGCGCCCGCCCCGGACCTCGGCTACCCGCGTGGGGCCGGCGGGCGAGATCTCGTCGAGACCACCGTGGCCATGCACCACGAAGGCGCGATCGGCGCCCAGCTCGAGCAGGGTCTGCGCCATCAAGGGCACCAGGTGAAGCGCGGGCACTCCCAGGAGCTGCCGCCGCGCGCCGGCCGGGTTCGCCAGCGGCCCGAGCAGGTTGAACAGCGTGCGGATGCCCAGCTCCTTCCGGACGGGCGCGACGTGGCGCATCGCCGCGTGGTGGCGCGGCGCGAAGAGGAAGCCGATGCCGCACTCCTGGATGCACGCGGCGACTCCTTCCGGCGACAGCTCTACTTCCGCGCCGAGGGCCACCAGCACGTCGGCGCTGCCACACTTGGACGAGGCGGCGCGGTTCCCGTGCTTGGCGACGCGGGCGCCCGCCGCGGCCGCGACGAACGCCGCCGCAGTGGAGATGTTGAAGGTGTGCGCCCCGTCGCCGCCCGTGCCACAGGTGTCGACCAGCCGGTCCAGCGGCACCTCCACGCGAGCGGCACGCGCCCGGAGCGCCTGCGCCGCGCCCGCGATCTCGTCCGGGGTCTCGCCCTTCACGCGCAGCGCGACGAGCAGCGCCGCGATCAGCGAGGCGGGGGCGCTGCCGTCGAGCATCGCGTCCACGGCGGCGGCCGCCTGGGCGCGGGAGAGATTCCGCCCTTCGATGGCGAACTGGATCGCTTCGCGCAGCATCAGGCCCTCACCTCGAGGAAGTTGCGCAGGAGGGTCTGCCCGTCCGGAGTGAGGATGGACTCGGGGTGGAACTGCACTCCGAACACCGGCAAGGTCCGGTGACGCAGGGCCATCACGATGCCGTCGCGGGTGCGAGCGCTCACCTGGAGGTCGCGCGGCAGCCCGCGCTCGGCGACCACCAGGGAATGGTATCGGCCGGCGAGCAGCGGCCGTGGCATGCCGCGGAAGAGCGTGCTGCGGTCGTGGACGATCTCCTCGGCCTTGCCGTGCACCGGCTCGCGCGCGCGCACCACGCGGCCCCCGAAGGCCTGGCCGATGGACTGGTGGCCGAGGCACACGCCCAGGATGGGCACGCGGCGCGCCGGCGCTCCGTCCAGCCCGCAGAGCTTCCGGATCAGCTCGAGCGAGATGCCGGCCTCGTCGGGGGTGCAGGGTCCCGGCGAGAGCACCAGGCGCTCGGGCAGGCGGTCGATCAGCTCGGCCGCCCCCACGGCGTCGTTCCGCACCACCTCGACCTCCGCCCCCAGCTCGCCGATCCGCTGCACCAGGTTGTAGGTGAACGAGTCGTAGTTATCGATGACCAAGACGCGCGGACGAGCGGCGCGCCCGCGGCCGTCCCGGTCCTTCCCGCGGACAGGGCTCATCGCGCCGCTCCCGCCGCCAGCGCGTGCGGCTCGACCGTGCGCCCGGCCACCGCGCCGTAGGCCGCTCCGACGGAAGCCCTGACCTTGGCCAGCACCTCACGCCACTCGTTCTCGGGCTTCGAGTCCGCCACGATCCCGGCGCCGGCCTGGGCGAAGAGGCGGCCCCCGGCGCGGAACAGGGTCCGGATGGCGATCGCGAGCTGCACGTCCCCGGCAGCCGAGAACCACCCGACCGCCCCTCCGTAGGGCCCGCGTTGCACCGTCTCCAGCTCGTCGATGATCTCCAACGCGCGGATCTTCGGCGCGCCCGAGAGCGTCCCGGCCGGGAACGCCGCCGCGAAGGCGTCGACCGCGCCGAGCCCGGGGCGCAGCTGTCCCGTCACCTCGCTGGTCAGGTGCATGACGTGGCTGAACCGCTCCGTCTCCATCAGCCGCGCCACCCGCACCGAGCCGATGCGCGAGACGCGGCCGACGTCGTTGCGGCCCAGGTCGACCAGCATGGTGTGCTCGGCGCGCTCCTTCGGGTCGGCGCGCAGCTCGCGCTCCAGCCGCTCGTCCTCCGCGGCGGTGGCGCCGCGCGGGCGCGTGCCGGCGATGGGCCGGAGGGTCATCTCGCGGCGGTCGACCTGGACGAGCAGCTCCGGAGAGGCGCCGAACAGCTCGCGCCCGCCGAGCCGGAGGTAGAAGTGGTACGGCGCGGGCGAGGCGGCGCGCAGGGTGCGGTAGAGCGAGAACCCGTCGCAGTCGGGCAGCTCGAATCGCTGCGAGAGCACGACCTGGAACACGTCGCCGGCGCGGATGTACTCCAGCGCGCGGCGCACGGCCGCCTTGTACGGCGCCTCGCCGCCGCCGACGGGTCGCGGCTCCGGCAGGCGCTTCAGCGGAAGGCCCCGGGCGCGGCCGTTGCGGACTCCGTTCCCCTGAACGGGTGTTCCACGTGGAGCGCCGCCGACGAGGCGAGTCCCGAGCGACTGCGCCGCCGGGCGGCGCAGCGCCTCCGGCCACCGGACCCCGGCGCGGCGATCCCCGAACACCGCCAGGACGCGGTCGGCCAGCGCTTGCGCGCGCGCTTCCGGCGAAGCCGTTCCCGCGCCGGCCCCGCTGGCGATGGCCCAGGCGCGCCCCTGGCGGTGGTCGAACGCCACCAGTTCGGAGACGTACAAGAGGTCCGCCTCGGGAAAGAGCGGGTCCGGGCCGAGGCGCTGGGGGAGCCGCTCGCTCCACGCCGCCGCCGCCCAGCCCAGATAGCCGACGAACCCTCCGCAGAACGGCGGGAGCGCGTCGGAGCGACCGCACGCGATCGACGCGAGCGCCTCGCGCAGCGCTTCCAAAGGCTGTCCGGCGAGGCGCGGGAACCCGGAGAGCGCGTCGGGCCGTCCGCCGCGGAAGGTCAGCCGCGGCGCCGACTCGGGCCCGCGCCGGCCGTCGCGACCGCCGCCCACGCCCACGTAGCTGTACCGGCCGAGCGCGCCTTCGAAGAGAAAGGCGTCTCCACCGGGAGGCTGCTGCTGGTCGAGGAGGCAGAAGACGCCGAACGGCGTCAGCAGATCACCGGGCAGCTCGACGGCGGCCGTGCGGCACCCAAAGCCGGCTCCGGTGCAGGGTCTTCATGGCGGGGACTCTAGCCGTGGACGCCGGTGGACGCAAACGGACCCAAGGCTGTAGAAGCCCGCGCGTGGCGGTCTCCCCTGCGCGCAGGCTGGCGGCGGAGGTGCTCCTGCGCGTCGAGCAGGGCGGCGCGTTCGCCAACCTGGCCCTGGACGGGGCGCTGCGCTCGGCCGGCGCGCTGGAGCCGCGCGAGGTGGCGCTCTGCACCGAGCTGACGTA
>DASWGI010000263.1:0-3153 GCA_036393835.1 Myxococcales bacterium
GCCGTCAACGGCCGCATCTTCCTGCGGTTCGTCAAACGGCGACTCGCACCATGGCTGAAGCCAGGCGACATCGTCGTGCTCGACAATCTCAACTTTCACAAGATGGTTGCCGTGCGCCGCGCCATCGAGGCTGCCGGCGCATTCATCTATCTGCCGACGTACAGCCCCGAACCGAACCCGATCGAGCCGCTCTGGGCTGACCTAAAGCGCGACCTGCGCCGAATGGGTCTCGACACCGTCGAGATGCTCCGCTGGGCGCTACGCCGGCTTCGCGCTGCGCTCCCGCTCCATCGAATCGACGGCTGGTTTCGAGGCGCCCTCGCCGAAGCCCAGATCAAGTGATCGCTGCTTTAGCGCGTAAGGCGGGGTGGTCTGAAGCCGCGGGTCGTCGACCGCCCCGCCCATCGTGAAGTGGTACAGCACTTGAAAGTGGTCGCCCGCGAGCCCGAAGGCGAGGTGGGTGGCATCGTCGAAGAAGCAGCCGATCCCGGTGGCGCGGATGCCGGACGCCTCCGCCTCCAGGTAGAGCAGCTGGCCGACCACGCCGGTCTCCCAGTGGAGGCGGCGATAGAACCACGGGCCGAGCTGCTCGAGCGGGGCGCGGAACTCCGCCAGCATCGCCGCCGCGAACGCGCCGTCGGCTGCGATCTCCTGGTTGCAGCTGGTCCGCCGGGCGACGGCGCGCGCGTCGCCTGCTTCGAGGAGGAAGAGCGGTAGCGAGTCCGGGCAGCGAGGAGGCCGCACCCAAAGGAACTTCGGGTGGAGCGCCGCGCGAAGCGCCTGCTGGCGAGGGGGGTTGCGCAGGAGCGCATAGAGGCCCGGCTCCACCCCCTCCACCCGGTGCACGAAGAGGAGCAGGTCGATGCGGGGCCGCCAGGGCACCGCGGTGAAGGGCACCTGGCTCGCGCCGGGCATCGCCTTGAGGAGGATCTGGTAGAAGGCGTCGCGGGTGATGCCGGTGCGGCCGTCGAGCGCCACCGCGCTCCGGCGCTGTTGGATGAGCTGGCGCAAGGGGAGCGACTCGTCGCCGGCGGTGAGCGACGAGTTGTCGAAGTGAAACGGCTCCCAGAAGGCCTCACCGGGCGGTCCGGTCTTCTCGGTGGCGAGCGCGACCTCGTCGATCACCGGCCAGGGATGATGGTCCTTGCTCAGGCGGTTGGGCTCGCCGTTCCAGCGCGCGGAGGCGATCTCCTCGAGGAGCGGGGCGGGCAGCGCGAAGGCCGGCCGCTCCTCGAGCCGCAAGCCGGGGACCGGCGGGGCGACGAGCAGCAGGCACTCGGGGTGCTCCGCCTCAATGCCACGCTGATCGCGCACTCCGAGCAGCGCGGCCAGCTCGCGGTCGGGGACGCCCTCGCTGAGCCGCGCCTCCCAGCCCAGCCCGGCGGCGGCCACGGCCAGCGCCCCGACGGCGTGCCCGGCGTCGTGCTGGCAGTAGCGGAAGGCGCGCTCGCCGTACTTCCACGACTCGCGCCAGTGGATGGAGGTAAGCCCGACCAGCAGCGCGCCCGCCGGTAATGGCGCGGAGAGCTGGGCCCAGGCGGCCTCGCTCAGTTCGGCGCGCAGCTCGAGCGCGTGCTCGCGCGGCGCATAGTGGTAGACGGCGGGCCGCGGGTGCAGCCCGGCGATCGGGCCCGCCACCAGGTAGCCCTCCGTCGGGTGCAGATTGCCGCTCGAGGGGTTCACCCGCAGCGACCAGCGCGAGCTGCCGGCCTGCTTCCACGCCGAGAGCGCAAGCGAGTCGTGCAGGAGCTGCGAGACCGAGCGGCGGTCGAGCGGCGCCGGCGGGACGCGGCCGCGGAAGAAGGCGGGCTCGTACCGCGGCTCTTCGCCCACCGGCACCAGGTCGAGCGGCAGGAGCGGCGCGCCCGAGAAGCGGCGGAAGGGGCTGGGCTGCGTCGCCCAGTCGAGGTAGCCGAGCGCGCGGGCGTGGCGGCCGGGGAAATGCTTGGTGCGCTCGTGGTAGGCGAGGACCGTCTCGAGGCTTGCACGCGGCGCGCTCACGGCGACAAGCTAGCGCGCCGGGCATGAGGTTCCCAACGCCAGCCCATGGGGCTACTGCGGGCGGACTGGACGGGCAATCGTTGGCTTTCGCCACCCGGAAAGGCCCGTCTCTTCCTCGATCTCGCGCAGGGCGATCGCCCGCGGATCGGTCTCTCCCTCCCCGTGCCCGCCCGGTCGCAGCCAGCCATCGAGGCGGGCGTGGTGGAGGAGGAGGACGTGCTCGTGGAAGGCGTCGAGCACGAAATCCCGACCCGGTGAGGTGGCCGGCGGCCTGCGCGCGCAGATGGGCATCCGACGGATGAGCGCGCAGGAAAGCGCGCACGAAGGCGACGTCGCGCAGCTCCTTCGCGTCCGCGCACTCGTGCGCGGCGAGCTGCGCGTCCAGATCCGCGAACAGATCCAACGCACCTCCTCCACAGGCCGTCGCGGCGACTTTGCCAGACCCTGTGGATCGCCGGGAAAAGATCCCCGTTTCCGGGCCGCCGACCGCGGCCGGCCTGTGGACAACCTGGGATGGGCCGGTGAGACATTTCCCTGTATTGACAAGAGGTTGCGAGCGCTGCTACGACGCCGCCACCGCGGACGGGCAGGCGCCTGCAAGGTTCTCTGTCAGACCCCCGCGGTAGGGTGGCGTCAACAGGGTGACGGCGCGCGACAACATCGAGGCGATCGCGGCGGAGCTCTCGCGCCTGCGCGGCCGAGGCCTGCTCCTGTCGCCGGCGGACGCGGGGCTGGCCCTCTCGTGGCACGCGGCGGGCGTGCCGCTGCGCGACGTCCAGGCCGAATTGCGCCGGGCCGGCCGGCTCAAGCCGCCGGCCATGCGCGGAGCCGCCGAGGTCGGGCTCTCGCTCCAGATCATCGCAGGATCGATCGATTCGCGCCGCCGCGCGGCGACGAGGCCACCGGCCGGAAATCCCCCCGCCGGCCTGTGTGCCGAGCTGCTGCGCGCGGCGCGGTCCCCGCGGCTGGCCGCGCGCGCGGCCTGGGAGGCGCTGGCGGGCCCGGGCCGAGGAGCTGCTCGCTTCCGGCGGCGAAGGCTACTGGATCTCGATGCCGAGGAGCGACGAGAGGAGAAGCGGTCATGCGTGGCTTGATTACGACGAGCGACGTGCTCTTGCACCCCTTGATCATCGTCGCCGCCTTCGGGCTTCG
>DASWGI010000264.1:0-1500 GCA_036393835.1 Myxococcales bacterium
GGCCAGCCGCAACAGGTGCCCGAGGAGGACATCGACGCGGTGCTTGCGCAGTACCTGCTCGCCCTGGAGAAGGAGTGCGCGGCGAAGTCGTACGTCGCGCTCCCCGGAGTGCCCGAGCTGCTCGACCGGCTGGGTCGCCGCGAGGGCGTGCTGCTCGGCCTCTGCACCGGCAACCTGGAGCCGGGCGCGCGCCTCAAGCTGGGCTGCGTGGGCCTGTGGGACCGGTTCCGCTTCGGCGGCTACGGCAGCGACGCCGAGCCGCGCCCGGAGATCGTGCGCACCGCCTGGAAGCGGGCCCGCGACCTCGGCGCCACCGAGGCCCTGGTGATCGGCGACACGCCGCGCGACATCCTCGCCGCCCACGAGGCCGGCCTGCCCGCCTGCGGGGTCGCGACGGGGCGCTGGACCGTCCACGATCTCTCGACGCATGGTCCCGAGGTGGTGCTGCAGGACTTCGCCGACGTCGACCGGGCGGAGCGCCTGCTGCTTGGCCGAGTCGCGATGCCCGCGACGTAGAGCGCAGCGCCGCCGAATACGGCGGCGGCTGTGATAGAGAGCCGCCTCCCATGAGCCGATCCACCCTGCTCTTCTGCGCCGCCGTCGCCCTGTCCACCGGGTGCAAGCGCGCTCCACCGCCCCAGGCTCGGTACTGCGACCAGGACCTGTCCGGCGTCTGGGTGAATGCGAGCGACCCGTCCTACGCTTACCGCCTCCAGGACCACGGCGACTCCGTGCGCGGGAAGTTCTTCCGCCGGGAGGCGGACGGCGGCGACGCGGCGCCCGAACCGGGCGACGACCCGATGCTGATCGACCTGCACCGCACCGACAAGGCGCTGGCGGGGACGATGAAGACCAAGGGCGAGGCGCCCGGCGGCCGCCGCTGCGATCTGGAGTTCGGAATGCGCGTCAGCTCTTGCCAACCGGACGCGCTGCAAGTGGTGGGAGAGACCTCCTACGACGTGCGCGACGACTGCACGCGGCAGAAGCAGGAGGACGGCGGCGAGATCCCGCCGCAGCTCACCGAGTACCGCTGGGAACGGGCGCCGGCGGCCGACGGGGGCAAGGCCCGCTGAGCTACTTCAGCTCCGGCACGTGGCGCGCGAGGATCTCGCGCACCTTCCCCAGCTCCGGCCGCCTCGCCAGCGCGTCCTTCACGTAGTGCAGCGAGGACGGGATGTGCGCCAGGAACGACGGGTTCTTCTTCACCTGGTCGATGAAGACGAAGCGCCCCGCGTCCTTCAGCTTGCGCTGCACGGTGAGCAGATCGAAGAACCCGACGAACTCGCGCTCGTCGAGCTTGGGTCCGCCCTCCGCCGGGAGCCTTTCCAGATATCTGCGCAGCATCTCGTCGATGAGATCGCGCGGCAGCTCCACGTAGCTGTCGCGCAGGAGCGCCACCAGGTCGTACTGCCGCGGCCCCTGCAGCGCGTCCTGGAAATCGATCACCACCTGCTCGCCGGAAGGGAGCACCATGATGTTCCGGCTCTGGTAGTCGCGGTG
>DASWGI010000265.1:0-1595 GCA_036393835.1 Myxococcales bacterium
CGCAACCGCAGCCCAAGCCTGCCGGCAAGGTCGAGGTGCTCTGGCTGGGCCAGTCGGCGATCCGCCTCACCACGCCCGGCGGCAAGGTCATCGTCATCGATCCGTTCCTGACGAAGAACCCGAAGACGCCGGCGCAGTACAAGGACCTCGACGCCCTCGGCAAGGTGGACCTGCTGCTCGTCACCCACGCGCACGGCGATCACCTCGGCGACGCGCCGGAGCTGTCCAAGAAGAACAATGCGCCGCTCTACGGGCCCGCCGGGATGTGCCAGTCGCTGATCACGCTCGGCGTGCTCCCGGCGAACCTGGCCATCCGCATGGGCAAGAGCGGCACCATCACGCCGCTCGGCCCCGGCATCCGCATCACGCAGGTGCACGCCGAACACAGCTCGGAGCTGGTCTGGCACAACCCGGCGACCGACAAGGACGAGACCCACGTGGGCGGCGAGCCGGTGGGCTTCATCCTCGAGCTGGAGAATGGGTTCCGCATCTACCACATGGGGGACACCGGCCCGTTCGGCGACATGAAGATGATCGGCGAGCGCTACCACCCCGACCTGATTCTCATCCCCATCGGCGGCCACTTCGTCATGGATCCGAAGGACGCGGCCTACGCCACCCGCGACCTGCTCAAGCCGAAGTTCGCGCTGCCCTTCCACTATGGGACCATCCCTCAGCTGGCGGGCACGCCGGCCGAGTACCAGCAGGCGCTCGGCAACGCGAAGGTCAAGGTGTTCCCCATCCAGCCGGGCGAGAAGATCACCTTCTGACGGAGCCAGCCATGAAGAGCTTCCTGCATCAGTTCTCGCCGGTGGCGCTGATCGCCGGTGCCCTGGTCCTGCCTGCGCGCGCGCAGCAGCCGGCCGCGCAGCCGGCGGCCGTGTCCCCCGAGCAGGCGCGCGCGAAAGCCATCGACGACCTGGTGGCCGCGAACCGCATCCTCGCCGACCAGGGCGTGCTCGACGGGTACGGCCACGTCAGCATCCGCGTGCCGGGCGACCCGAAACACTTCCTGCTGGCGCGCTCGGTGGCCCCGGAGCTGGTCACGGCGGCGGACATCCTGGAGCACGATCTGGAGGGGAACGCGGCGGCGCCGCCGGGCACGACGCTCTTCGGCGAACGGTTCATCCACGCTGCGGTGTATGCGGCGCGGCCGGACGTGCAGGCGGTCGTGCACAACCACGCGCCTTCACTGATCCCCTTCGGGGTGACGGGCGTGCCGCTCCGGCCGCTGTACCACATGAGCGCCTTCCTCGGGTCCGGCGTGCCGGTCTTCGACATCCGCACCGCGGGCGGCGACACCGACATGCTGGTGAAGACCCTGCCGCTCGGACAGGCGCTGGCAAAGACGCTGGGCGCACACAATGTCGCGCTGATGCGCGGGCACGGCGCGGTAGTGGTCGCGGCCGACATGCCCCGCGCAGTCTTCCGCAGCGTCTACGCCGAGCTGAACGCGCGCCTGCAGGCCCAGGCCATGCAGCTCTCCTCCAAGGTGACCTACCTCGACCCGGAGGAGGCGAAGAAGGCGCAGGCCACCATGGAAGCCACCGTGGGACGGCCGTGGGAGCTGTGGCGCCGCAAGGTGCAGGGCAAGT
>DASWGI010000266.1:0-3898 GCA_036393835.1 Myxococcales bacterium
CGCCACTGCTCGCAGGTTTGCTGCTCGACCGCACCAGCTTCGGGTGGCCGCTGCTCTGCGCCGGAGCGCTCAAAGCGCTCTACGATCTGCTGCTCTTCCGGCAGTTCGCCCACCTGCGCCCGGCCGAGGAGCCCGGGCGCCGGTGACCCCCGGCTCAGTGCTGCAGCGCGGGCACGTTGCCCGGCTCGTCGTGGAGGTCCAGCTCGCTCTGGATCGAGCGCACGCCCGCGATCAGCGACACCTGCCGGATCAGGTCTTCGACCTCGTCCGCGAGGATGGGGCCCGCCAGGATCACGCACCCGTTCCGTGCCCGGACGTCGATCGCGCCCGGGTGCGAGACGGGCCGTCCCAGCTGGGCGCGCACGCGCTCCACCAGGATGTCGTCGGGGACTTCCTCCTCGGCGAGCCGTGATTTCGCTTGGTAGACCATCCCGCGCAGGCGCTGGCGCAGGTCGCGCGCGCGGCGCGTCACCCCGCCGGCGGCTTCCCGGGCGCCGGAGACGTTCTTGTCGCCGAGGACGGCCCGCTGCCGGCGCCGGCCGAGCAGCGCGACGGTCACTGCGCCCACCACGAACCCGGCCACGAAACTTCCTGCGCGCATGTCGGACCTCGCGTGTCGGTTCGCGCCTACTCTGCGCACGCCGCCGCCGGTCAGCCCACCGGCACGTGGAACAGCCGTCCGACCAGCACCGTCGCTCCCGCCGCCAGCGCGATCACCAGTACTTGGCGGAAGGCGGGCCAGGGCCACGGCCGGCCGCTCAGGCGGGCGAGCATGGCCCCGATCCCCAGCGAGGCCGCCCCCGCGAGCAGCAGCGAGGCGAGCTGCGCCGTGCGCCCGCTCGCGAAGAACCAGGGCACGAGCGGCACCAGCGCGCCACCGGCGAAGGTGAGGAGCGAAGAGGAAGCGGCGGCCCACGGCGAGCCCAGCCCGTCCGGATTGAGGCCCATCGAGCGTGCGTAGGTGGCCAGGGCGTGCGCGGGATTGCGCGACAACTCCCGCGAAGCCTGCCGCGCCGTGCGGCGCGACACGCCGGCGCGGACGATGAACTGCTCCAGCTCGGCGCGCGCGACCTCCGGGTTGTCGCGCAGACGCCGCGCCTCGTCCATCAGCAGGCCCTCGAGCAGCTCCACCTGCGCGCGCATCGAGACGTACTCGCCCACGGCCATCGAGCAGGCGCCCGCCACCAGGCTGGCGAGCCCGGCGAGCCGCACCACGGCGGGGCTCAGGTTCGCGGCGGCCACCCCGAGGATCAGCGACACGTTGGTGACCAGGCCGTCGCTGACGCCCAGCACTGCGGCGCGCGCGGTCCCGCGCTGTACCCCCGCGGCACGCTGCCGGCTCGCGTGGGCGTTGACGGTCGTCTCCGCCATTTCCCCCTCCCAAGCGCATGCTACAACGCCCGGCTTCCGAAAAAGCGCAGTGCCGCCGAATACGGCGGCGGCCGGAACGCATGCCATGACGTCCGCGCTGAGAAGAGCGCAGCGCCGCCGAATACGGCGGCGGCTGGCGTCCGGCCACGGTCGCGTTGACCCGGGGCGCCTCCTGGTGCACAACTGCGCGGCACATGCCGACCGCGTTCCTCTTCGCCGGACAGGGCAGCCAGTCCGTCGGCATGGGCAAGGATCTCGCCTCGTCTTGCCCGGACTGCGCCGCCCTCTTCGAGCGCGCGGACGAGGTCCTGCGGTTCCCGCTCCGCCGCGCGATGTGGGAAGGCTCTGCCGACGATCTGCGCCACACGGCGGTGCTGCAGCCGGCCCTCCTGGCGCTCGAGGTCGCGCAGGCGCGCCACCTGCGCGCGATGGGGCTCGGCCCCGGCTGGCTGGCGGGCCACAGCGTGGGCCAGTACTCCGCGCTGGTGGTGGCGGAGTCGCTGCCTTTCGAGGAAGCGCTGCACCTGGTCCGCGAGCGGGGCCTCCTCATGCAAGAGGCCGTGCCCGACGGCGTCGGCGCGATGGCCGCCGTGCTGGGGCTGGACCGCGCGGAGATCCGCAGGCTGTGCCGCATCGCGGCCGGCGTGGTCGGAATCGCCTCGCACAACGCGCCGGGCAACACCGTGATCTCCGGCGAGCGCGCCGCCGTCGCCGAGGCGTCCGCGCTGTGCAAGGAGGCCGGCGCGTCGATCGTCGAGCTTCCCGTCTCCGCGCCGTTCCACACCGCCCTCCTCGAACCGATGGTGCCGCCGTTCACGGCGCTGGTGGAAAAGGCCTCCTTCCGCGATCCACGCGTTCCGGTGATCGACAACGTGGGCGCGCGGCCGCTCACCGACGCCGCCTCGGTGCGCCGCTCCCTGGTGCTGCAGGTCAGCGCGCCCGTGCTGTTCGAGGAGAGCCTCCGCTTCCTGGTCGAGCGCGGCGCCGCCGATTTCGTGCAGTGCGGCCCCGGCCGCAACGTGCTGGACTTCGTCCGGCGCATCCACCCCGCCGCCCGTGTTCTGCCGTTCGAGGAAGCCGCGGTGGGCACGCCGGCGCCGCACTAGAGGGCAGGCCATGACCTCCGCGCTGTGAAGAGCGCAGCGCCGCCAGACCGCCGCTCGAAGGAGCGCAGCGCCGCCCTAGCGGCGGCGACTGTCGGCGGCGACTGAGCCTCAGGCGTTTCCGCGCCGCGCGATGCGGACGGTATTGCTGAACCCGTCATCCAGCACCCGCAGCTGCACCTCCAGCTCGCCGGCGGCGTCGCAGCGGACCGTCTCCTCGACCTGCGGCCCGTCGCCGTCGAGCCGCCGCACGGGCACCGTGGCCAGGTCGCGCACCGCGCGCAGGCGCGGGTCGAAGGGGAACAGCACCTCGTCCCACATCGCCAGGTTGCCCTCCGGCCGGCCCTGCTCGATGCGCGCGCACTCGACGAACCGGAAGTGCCCCAGGTTGTGCGCCGCGCGGTAGCGGCGGGTCACGCTCAGCGGCGGCCCGCCGGGAGCGGGCAGGCACGTGTCCTTGGGCAGGAGCACGTCGAAGGACACCTCCGCGCCCGCGCTCTCCTCGCGGAACACCCCGAAGTGCCGCGTGAGCCGCTCCGCCAGCGAGTACCCGGCGCGCTCGTCGAGCGTGATGGCGAGCCCGATGGCCGTGGAACCGAAAGGATGCGGCGAGCGGCGCACGCGGTGCGCGCCGAAGCGCTCGCGCAAGAGGCGGTACACGGGCGGGAACGCGCTGGCGCCCCCCACCACGTAGATGCCGGCCAGCTCGCTCCAGTCGACGCCTTCGTTCTCGCGCCGCGGGTCGCGCATCGCGGGCTCCATCGCCTCCAGCGTCTGCTGCACGAGCGGAGCGCAGGCGGCGTACACCTCGTCGGTGGGCACCACCAGCGGCTCGTGCCGGCCGAGCGCCGCGAGGTCCACCGCCAGCTTGCGCGTGTTCGGGTTCACCGACTCCTTCTGCACGCGGCACTCGTCGAGGAGGAGCCGCCGCTCGCGGATCGAGGCGACGGTGCCCAGCTTCGCCTCGACCAGCCGCAGGATCGCCTCGTCGAAGTCGTCCCCGCCGAGCCGGGCCACACCGGACGAGGTGACCACCTCGTTCGCCCGCCCCTCCATCTTGATCAGCGACGCGTCGAAGGTGCCGCCGCCCAGGTCGTAGACCAGCACGTACTCGCGCTTGCTGGTCACCGTCTCGCGGAAGCGGTGCGCGTACTCGAAACCAGCCGCGCTGGGCTCGTTGAGCAGGGCGACCACGTCGAAGCCGGCCCGGCGGAAGGCGTCCACCGTGAGGATGCGCTGCGCGCTCGAGGCGTTCGCCGGCACGCTCACCGCGGCCTTCAGCGGCTCGCCCGCGCGCGGGTGCGCGTTGGAGCGCAAGTAAAGCTCGTCCCGGACGTGCGAGAGGAACCCGGTGAGCAGGTCCACCACCTTCATCGTGCGCGGGCCCACCGCCACCTCGGACTCGGGCCCGGCGTCGTTGAGCA
>DASWGI010000267.1:0-2345 GCA_036393835.1 Myxococcales bacterium
GACGCGCCGCGCGGGATGCGTGGCGGGGCCGCGAGGCGAGCATCCTCAAGCTCAGCGACGGCGAGTCGGTCCGGGTGAAGGGCGATCACCGGCAGGTCGCCGACAGGCTCCGGAGGACGTAGGCCTGCACGGCGGCCCTACGGACCGGGCCGGTGGCCGGTCCAGGCCAGGGTAAGCAACACCGTCGACTCCTCGGCCGCCTCGAAGTCGTGCGCCAGCGCGGGCGTGAGCGCGAGCACCCGACCCCTGCCCAACTCGATCGCCTCGTCCGAGGCGAGGTGGACCTTTATCCGGCCCTGGAGGGTCTGCACGGAGACGCTCTCCTCCGCGCGGTGCTCCTGGCAGCGCCGCCCGGCCTTGAGCGCGATCAGCACCACCCGGAAGTGCTCGTGCTTCACGAGCGTCTTCGCGCTTTGCCCGTGCGACTGCCAGGCGTGCTGGGCGCGGAGCTGGCTCACCTCCGCGTCCAGGTCGATCACCTCCAACGGCGCGGCGGGCGGCTTCATCGGCAACGGCGATGTCGCAACCTCCGCCCGCCCTCGCGGGGTCTTGTCTGCAGTGGCCATCGGCTTCGCTCCTCCGGCTCAAGGTGGCGCCGCGGCCGCCCGGCGTGCAAGATGCGGGCATGGGTTCGCTGCGTATGCCCACTCCCGCCGAGGCGCTGCCCGGGCGCGAAGAGCAGATGCGCGTCCCTCCGCGGCACACCGTCCTCCGCACTCCGTTGTCGCCCCCCTTCCCGGAAGGGACCGAGCGCGCCCTCTTCGGCATGGGCTGCTTCTGGGGCGCCGAGCGGAAGTTCTGGGAGCTGGACGGCGCGTACACCACCGCCGTGGGGTACGCGGGCGGGTTGACCAGGAATCCCACCTACCGTGAAGTGTGCTCGGGCCGCACGGGCCACGCCGAGGTCGTGTTGGTCGTGTACGACCCGAAGCGCGTCTCCTACGCCGATCTGCTGCGCACGTTCTGGGAGAGCCACGACCCCACGCAGGGCATGCGCCAGGGCAACGACGAAGGGACCCAGTACCGCTCCGCCATCTACCCCACCACGGATGCGCAGCGGCGGGCAGCGGAGTCCTCGCGCGAGGAGTACCAGCGCGCGCTCGCGAAAGCCGGCCATGGCCGCATTACCACCGAGATCTCCGACGAGCCGCCGTTCTATTACGCCGAGGACTACCACCAGCAGTACCTGGCGAAGAATCCGGGCGGCTACTGCGGGATCGGCGGCACCGGCGTGTCCTGCCCGTCCGGACTCTGACGCTACCGCGGAGGACCGCCCGGCCACGATGAATCGCGTAAGGCGGCGTCGCGCGGGCGTGTCAACGCCTGCGCCGCAGGGCGTCAGGAACGCTTCCGTTCTCCCATGCTAGGGTGCCTGCCTGCACTCCGTCCGTGACGCTGCCTGCCCGGACGCCGCTTCCCGCCGTTCGATGATCGGAGCCGTCCATGACTGCCCGTGCCCGATGGCCGTTTCGAATCGGGACCGCCGGTGCGGCTTGCATCAGCGCGCTCGCGATCCATGCCTGTGGAGGTTCCTCCAGCTCGACTGAGCAGTCTTCGACTTCGACCTTGCGGTCGCCCCTCGTCCAGCACGAGGCTGACCGCGACGACTCCGACGACAGGGACGAGGGCCGGGGGCTCCGGATCAAGACCCTGTCCAATCGCGCGGACCTGATCAGCGGCGGGGACGCGTACGTCGAGATCGTGCTTCCGAAGGGACAGCTTGCGAGCGCGCTGCGCGTCCAGTTGAACGGCCGCGACGTCCGGACCGCATTCGCGGTCCGCGCCAAGGGTCGCATGCTCGGCGTCGTCACCGGCCTCGTGGACGGCCGGAACGTGCTGATCGCCAGCGTCGGGAAGAGCCAAGCGGCCCGCCTGATCATCATGAATCATCCGATCGGCGGTCCGGTCATCGCGGGGCCCCAGACGCAGCCGTTCGTCTGCGCGACGCCGGTCGTCCAGCCGGCGACGTCGACCTCTCCGGAAACGAAGGCCAGCGGGCTCTCCACCGACGCCATCGATGCGCAATGCAACATTAAGACGGAGTTCAAGGTCTACTACAAGACCAACAACACGACCGCACCGCCCTGCGCGAACTCGCTGCCGGATCCCAATCCTCCAGTCGATCCGAAAGCCCTGCCTTCGTGCTTCAAGCCGCTGAACCAGGCCGCCCCGGTGGATCTGGCTTTCACGACTACCGATCAGGGCGTCAAGGTGCCTTACATCGTGCGCGTGGAGCGCGGGACGATCGACCGCGGCATCTACGATATCGCCGTGCTCTTCAATCCGAACCAGGACTGGAAGCCGTACGCGCCGCAGGCCGGCTGGAACGGGAAGGTCGTGTACAC
>DASWGI010000268.1:0-48605 GCA_036393835.1 Myxococcales bacterium
TCGGCCTTCGGCCGCCTCGACCACTTCATCGACGGGTACCTGGCCGGCGAGGGCGGGCAGACGCTGGTGGTGCAGGTCTATCCGCCCAACGCGGCCACCAGCCTCCACAACGACCAGCGCCTGTTCGCGGCGGTGAGCGGCGCCGTCAGCGCTCTCGATCCGCGCAGCTTCCACCCGAGCATCCGGGTGGGGTACGGCGGCGACGTCCGCTCCGTGATCGAGAACCAGGAAAACCTCGTCCGCGACCTGCTCGTCTCCAGCATCCTGGTGCTCACGGCGGTCGCGGCCGTGCTGGTGCTCTACTACCGGAGCTGGCGCTCCATCCCGCTGCTCGTGCTGCCGCTCTTCACCGGCGTGGCGGCGACCTTCGCGCTCTCGCGGTGGATCATCCACTACCTGAACCCGAACACCGCTTTCCTGGGCAGCATCATCGTCGGGAACGGCATCAACGCCGGCATCATCCTGCTGGCGCGCTACTTCGAGGAGCGCCGGCGCGGCAGCGAGGTCGGCCAGGCGCTGCCCTGCGCGCTCAAGACGACCTGGGTGGCGACCTTCGCGGCGAGCGCGGCGGCGGCGGCCAGCTACGGCTCGCTGGGCGCGGTGAGCTTCCGCGGGTTCAACCAGTTCGGCTTCATCGGCACCGCCGGGATGCTGCTGTGCTGGGTGACCACCTATCTGCTCATGCCGCCGCTGATCGTCATCGCGGAGCGGGTCCGCCCGCTGGGCGAGAAGAAGCGCTCGCGGCTGACCGGCTGCGTGGCGGGCCCCTATGCGACGGTTCTGACGCGGCACACGGGCTGGGTGATGGCCGCCTCCGCGGTGATCCTGGTCGCGGCGCTGTGGGGCACGTGGCGGTTCGTGCAGCAGCCGATCCAGTACGACTTCCGCCAGCTGAGCAGCCGCAAGGGGCTCACCGACGGAGCCGCGTACTGGGACTCGCACGTCGACGCGGTGCTGCAGTCGTACCAGACCCCGACCGTGGTGCTGACGGACTCGCCCGAGAAGGCGCAGGCGGTCGCCGCCGCCCTCGAGGAGGTGCGGGAGCGCCAGGGTCCCGATGGGACCATCGATTCCGTCGCGACGCTGCAGAAGCTGGTGCCCGACGAGCAGCCGCGCAAGATCGAGCTGCTGCGCGAGATCTTCCGCTTGGTCGCCCCGCGCCCGGGGACGCCGGGGCTGGTCGACGAACGCATCGTACGCGCCTTGCCGGAGGACCTGCGGCCGACTCTCTTGCGTCTCCGCGAGCGGACGCAGCTCCGGCCCATCACGCTGGCCGACGTGCCGCAGCGGCTGAAGCTGCCCTTCCATGAGAAGGACGGGACATCCGGGCGCCTGGTGCTGGTCTTCCCCACGCTGACGACCGACTCGCGCCACGGAAAGGCGCAGATCGAGCACGCGAAATTGGTGCGAAGGACCGCCCTCAAGACCGATCCGAAGGCGCTGATCGCGGGCCAGATCGTGCTGACCAGCGACATCGTGGATTCCATCACGAAGGAGGGAGGTTTCGCTGCGGCGCTCAGCTTCCTGGCGGTGGCGGCGCTGACCATCCTGGTGATGCGGTCGATCCGCGACTCCGCCTGGGTGGTGTCGTCGCTCTGCCTCGGGGTGCTGTGGATGTTCGGCGCGCTCGGCGGGCTGGGCTTGCGGCTCAACTTCGTCAACTTCGCCGTGCTGCCGATCACCTTCGGGATCGGCGTCGACTACGCCGTGAACTTCTACCAGCGCTACCGCCAGTCCTCCGGCGTCCTGGAATCGCTCACGGCCTCGGGCGGCGCGGTCACGCTGTGCTCGGCGACGACCATCATCGGCTACGCCACCCTGGTCACGGCCGACAGCATGGCAATCCAGTCTTTCGGGCTCACCGCGGTGATCGGCGAGCTGACCTGCCTTTCGGCGGCCCTCTTCGCGCTGCCCGCGGTGCTCGCCTGGCGCGACCGGCGTCGCCCCTTGCGGGAGGCCCTGCCCCAGGAGGTGCCTCCGGTCGAGCCGCTGGTGCAGACCGACCGCCCCCGGCGGGAGGCACAGGGGCTATGAGATTGCTGTCGATGCGCGAGCGCATCGAGCAGCTGCGCCGCGCGCCCCGCTTCTTCTCGGTGGGCGTGCCCGTCCTCTGCACGGCGTACTTCGCTCTCGTCACCGCGCTGGGCGGCCCCGGCCCGGAGCACTTCATCGCCATCGGGCTCTTCCTGGGACTCTCGCTGTGGAGCGACGGCTCCCGCCGCCTGGCGCGCGTGGCGATGCCCTTCGTTCTGTACGGGCTGGTGTACGACTCGATGCGCTGGTACGAGGACGCCATCCGCTCGCCGGTCATCCACCTGCACGAGCCGTACAACTTCGACCTCAAGCTGTTCGGCATCCGCACCGCGGCCGGGACGCTCACGCCGAACGAATGGTTCCAGCTGCACACCAGCCGCGTGCTCGACTTCGTCTGCGGCCTGTCCTACACGCCCGTCCTCTTCATCGGCGAATCGGTGGTGCTCGCCATCTACCTGCTCTTCCACGGCCACGAGCGGCGGGCGGTGCGCTTCACCTGGGTGTTCTTCGTCTCCAACCTGGTCGGATTCAGCCTGTACTACATCTACCCGGCCGCACCGCCCTGGTACGTCGCGGCCCACGGCTTCACTGCCGATCTGAGCGTGCGCGCCTCGGCAGCCGGCGCGGCGCGGTTCGACCAGCTGGTCGGCCTTGCCGTCATGGCGAGCTTCTACGGCAAGAGCGCGGACGTGTTCGGCGCGATCCCCAGCCTGCACGTCGTGTATCCGATGCTGGCGCTCCTCTACGGCTGGCGTCTGCCGCGCTTCCGCCTCTTCGCTGCCGTCTACCTCTTCCTCGTCTGCCTCAGCGCGGTCTACCTGAACCACCACTACATCCTGGACATCCTCATCGGCTTCCTGCTCGGCCTGGCCGTCATGGCCGCGTTCCGCCTGGCGTCCGGTCCGCTCGAGCAAGGAACGCAGGACCTCCAGGTCGAGCCCGACCGCGTCCCCGTCTAGGTCGAGGGGAGCTAGGTCCCGGAGGGAGCCCGTGCAGGCAGCCGGTCCCCCTCTGCGTGCCGCTTTGCATCGATCCCGACGGCCCGGGCGAGCGTGAGGCCGTCGCGCTCCAGCAGGCGGGCCAGCCCGTCCTGGATGTCGCGTGCAGTCGAAGGCCCTCGATAGATGAGCGCTGTGTACACTTGCAAGAGGCTGGCGCCCGCGCGGATGCGGCGGTAGGCGTCCTCGGCGGTGGCGATGCCGCCCACGCCGACGATCGGCGCACGGCCGCCCACGCGCAGGTAGAGGCGGGCGCAGGCGCGTTCGGCGGCCTCCCGCAGCGGCGGACCAGAGAGGCCGCCCGCCTCGGTCGCGCGCGGATGTCCCGCGACGCCCTCCCGGGAGAGGGTGGTGTTGGTCGCGATCAGCCCGTCGGCGCCGCCGGCGAGCGCCGCATCGGCGAGGGCGTCGAGGCGCTCGGGCGGCTCGTCCGGCGACACCTTCACCAGGAGCGGCACGCGGCGCCCGGTCGATCGGTGGATCTCGTCTCGCGCGCGGGCCACCGCCTCGACCAGCGCCCGCAACTCGCCCGCGGCCTGCAGCTCGCGCAACCCGGGCGTGTTCGGGCTGGAGACGTTGATCGCCGCGTAGTCCGCGTGCGGAGCCAGCTCCCGGAAGGCGGCCACGTAATCTTCGGCCGCGCGCTCGTTCGGCGTGTCCTTGTTGCGGCCGACGTTCACGCCGACGGGGCCGGGCTGGCGCGGGAGGCTCGAGAGCCGCCGCGCCACGCGCCGGGCGCCGGGGTTGTTGAAGCCCATGCGGTTGACGATCGCGCGGTGCTCCGGCAGCCGGAACAGCCGCGGCCGCGGATTGCCCGGCTGCGGTCGCGGCGTGACGGTCCCCACTTCGACGAAACCGAAGCCGAGCCGGAACCAGGCGGGGACCAGCACCTGGCCCTTGTCCATCCCCGCGGCGAGCCCGACCGGGTTGGGGAAACGAAGACCCCACAGGGTCTGCGCGAGCGCCTCCCGCGCGCGTGGCCGCCGGGCCGCGCGCGACCAGATCCACAGCAGGCCGCCCGCGAGCAAGTGCGCTGCCTCGGCGGGGAGGAGGAAGAGGATCGGGCGCAGCAGGCGGTACACGGCGGCGCACCATATCGCGGACCCAGTTGCCCGGCGCGCCTGCCCCGCGCACAATGGACCCTTTGGACGGACGGTCGAAAGACGCGCGCGAAGCGCCGGCACGAGCCGCCCCGCCGCAGGGCACGCAGGACCTCCTCTTCGAGGCCGCGCGCCGCCTGCGGCGCTGCGAGGCGGCGCTTGCCCGCGTCTTCGAGGAGCACGGATTCGCGGAGGTCATCCCGCCGTCCATCGAGTCGGCCGAGGTGTTCGGCGATAGCGCGGGAGGCGGCGCGGACGCGCTGCGCGCCGTCGATCGGCACGGCCACCTCCTCGCCCTGCGCGCCGACTTCACCGCGCAGGTCGCGCGCATCGCCGCCACGCGGCTGTCCGGGATGTCGCCGCTGCGCCTCTATTACCGAGGCAGCGTGGTCCGCGAGTCCGCGGCCGAATCGGGCGTCCCGCGCGAGCGCCTGCAGGCCGGCTGCGAGCTGGTCGGTGAAGCCGGACCGGAGGCGGATGCCGAGATGCTGGCCCTGGCGGCGGCCTCGCTGCTCGCGCTGGGCATCCCGCCGGGCGCCGCGCGCATCGCGGTCGGCACCGTCGGATACTTCTCCGCGTTGATCGCCGCCGCGGGCGCCTCGCCCAGGCTCGCGCGCGCACTGACCGATGCCATCGATCGCAAGGACCTGCCCGGCCTCACGCTGCTGTGCACGCGGGAGGTCCCGCCGGGAAAAGCGCGCGACGCGCTGCTCATGCTCGCCCAGCCTCCCCGGCCGCAGGCGGAAGCCACCGCCCTGCTCTCGCGCGCGCAGCAGCTGGCTCCGGGCGAGGCCGCATCCTCGGCGCTGCAGCGGCTGCTGGCCGCGCTCGATCGCTTGCAGGCGCGGAACCTGGGCGCGGAGCTGGAGGTGGACCTCGGCGAGGTCCGCGGCCTCGGCTACTACACCGGGCTCGTCTTCAACCTCTACGCCGCGGGCGCGCCCCGCGCGGTCGGCGGCGGCGGCCGCTACGACACGTTGCTGGGCCGCTTCGGGGATCCGCGTCCGGCGGTCGGCTTCTCCCTCGACCTCGACGCGCTCGTGCCGCTGGCGAGGCCCGCATGATCACCGTCGCCCTGCCCAAGGGGCGCACCCTGCAGGCGGCCCTGGAGCGGTTCGCGCGCGCGGGGCTCTCGCCGGAGGAGGACTTCGCGGCGACGCGCAAGCTGATCGTGCCGGCGCGCGGCGCACAGGCGCGGTTCCTGCTGCTCAAAGATCCCGACGTGCCGCTCTACGTCGAGCGCGGCGCCGCCGACCTGGGCGTGTGCGGTCTCGACCACGTGCTCGAGTCCGGTGCCGACCTCCTGGTGCCGCTCGACCTGGGATTCGGGACGTGCCGCCTGTGCCTGGCGGCGCCGAGGGACTCGGCGGTGGCCCGCGGTTGGCGCTCGGGGGAGAGCGGCGCCGAGATGGGGCGGTCGCTGCGCGTCGCGACCAAGTACCCGCGTCTCACCGCCCGGGCGTTCGCGCGCCGGGGCGTGCCCGTCGACCTGGTGCGGCTGTCCGGGTCCGTCGAGCTGGCGGCGGTCGCCGATCTCGCCGACGCCATCGTCGACCTGGTGGAGACCGGCCGGACCCTCGAGGAGAACGGGCTGTTGGTCGTCGAGGAGCTGCTGCAGGTCAGCGCGCGGCTGGTCGTGAACCGCGCCTCGTACCGCCTCAAGCTGGAGGAGCTGCTGCCGGTGCTGGAGCGGGTGGGAGGCCCTACGTGATCCGCCTGCTGGACCTCGCCGATCCGGCCCAGCGCGCCCAGGCCGCGGGGCTGCGCGCCGCCGCGGCGACGCCGCCCGAGGTCGCGCCCGCGGTCTCTCGCATCATCGCGGAGGTGCGGGCGCGCGGCGACGCCGCCGTGCGCGAGCTGACGCGGCGTTTCGACGGCCCCGACCTGGCCGACCCCTTCTTGCCCGGATCCGAATGGGACGCGCTGGCCTCTCGCTGCCCGGAGCCGGTCCGCGCCGCCCTGGAGAAGGCTGCCCAGCGGGTACGCGCGTTCCACGCCCCGCAGGTGCCGGAAAGCTACCAGCAGCGCCTCCCGGACGGCGGGCTGCTGCGGTGCCTGGTGGTCCCTCTCGCTCGCGCGGCCTGCTACGTCCCGGGCGGGCGCGCGGCCTACCCCTCCACGGTGATCATGACCGCGGCGGTGGCGCGGCTCGCCGGGGTGCCGGACGTCGTCGTCGCCACCCCTCCGCGGCCCGACGGCAGCATCGTGCCCGAGGTCGCCGCCGCCGCGCGCATCGCCGGCGCCACGCGCATCCTGCGGGCCGGCGGGGCCCAGGCGATCGCCGCGCTCGCCCTCGGGACAGGCGCGATCCCGCGCTGCGACGTGATCGTCGGGCCCGGGAACGCCTACGTCACCGAGGCCAAGCGGCAACTCGTAGGCGAGGTGCGGATCGATTCGCTCGCCGGGCCCACCGAGGTGGTCATCGTCGCCGACGCGTCGGCCGACGCGCGCCTGGTCGCGGCCGACCTGATCGCACAGGCGGAGCACGACCCTCTGGCGCTGGCCCTGCTGGTCACTCCGGACCGGACGCTGGCGCAAGCCGTGCTGGCGGCGCTCGAGGCGGAGCTGCGCGACTGGCCGAATCGCATCGCGGTCGAGTCGCTGCGCGCGCGGGGGGCGGCGGTGGTGGCGCGCTCCCTGGACGAGGCGCTCGCCTTCGCCGACGAGCTGGCGCCGGAGCACCTCGAGCTCCTGGTGCGCGAGCCGGCCGCGGCGCTGCCGCGGGTCAGCCGGGCGGCCGCCGTGTTCGTGGGACCGCACGCGCCGGTGCCGGTGGGCGACTACCTGGCGGGCCCCAACCACACGCTTCCGACCTCCGGGACGGCGCGGTTCGCCTCGCCGCTGTGCGCTTCCGACTTCGTCCGGCGGCAGAACGTGATCGAGTACGGCGCGCGCCAGCTCGCCGCGGACGCCGCCGACGTCCGCGCGCTCGCCGAAGCGGAGGGGCTGCACGCGCACGGGCGCGCGATCGAGGTGCGCAAGTGAAGCCGCCGGAGAGCTTCGTGCGGCGCACCGTGCGTCCGCTGGCCGCCTACGGCCCGCCCCGCGATCCCGCCGCGGTGCCGTTGCACTTGAACGAGAGCCCCAGCGACCTCCCGCAGGACCTCAAGGCGGAGCTGGCCGAGCGCATCGCGCGATCCGACTGGAGCAAGTACCCGATCGTCGACGGGGCGCGCCTGGCCGAGGACCTGGCGCGCGCCTACGGGGTGGATCCGGCCGGCGTGCTGGTGGGGAACGGATCCAACGAGCTCTTGCAGCTCACGCTCGTCGCCTGCCTCGAGCCGGGCGACGCGGTGGTGGTCGCCGCGCCCTCGTTCTCGCTTTACGCGCTGCAGGCGGCGGCGCTGGGCGCCCGCGTGATCGAAGTGCCGCTGCGCGCCGGAGGAGGCGCCTTCCGCTTTCCGGTCGACGAGCTGATCCGCGCCGCGCGCGAGGCCTCCGCGAAGCTGGTGCTGCTCGGCTCCCCCAACAACCCGACCGGGACGACGCTCGCCGCTCCCGATGCCGCGCGGCTCGCCCAGGAGGCGCCGGGCCTCACCGGCATCGACGAGGCGTACCGGGACTTCTGCGGGCAGGACTTCGCGCCGCTCCTCGCCCGCGCCCCCCGTCTATTGCTCTTCCGCACCTTTTCCAAGGCGCTGGCGGCAGCTTCGCTGCGCTGCGGGGCGCTCCTCGGCGCGCCTTCGCTCTGCGCCGAGCTTCATAAGATTCAGCTCCCCTACAACCTGAGCGCCGTCACCTGCCTGGTGGCGCGGGCGCTGATCGCCCGGCCCGAGTTGGTCCGCGCGCGCACGCAGCTGGTGGCGGACGAGCGGGAGCGCGTCGCCGCCGGCCTGCGCTCCGCCGGGTGCACGGTGCACGCATCAGGCGCGAACTTCCTGCTCTTCGAGCAAGATCGCAGGCCGGCGAACGACCTGCACAAGGCGCTGTTCGCGCGCGGCGTGCTGATCCGAAACGTCTCCTCCGCGCGCGACCTGTCGCGCGCGCTGCGCGTCAGCATCGGCGCGCCGGCGGCGAACGACGCCTTCCTCGCCGCGCTGAGGGCCGAGCTGTGAGCTGGGCGCGCGTGCAGGCGGTGATCTTCGACGTGGACGGCGTGCTGCTCGACGCGCGCGCCAGCTACCACGCGGTCGCCGAGGACGCCGCGCGGCGCGCGGTCGCGGAGGTGCTCGGCGAGCCGTGCACCGCGCCTTTCGACCGCGAGCGCGAGGTCGCGCAGTTCAAAGCGGCTGGCCGCTTCAACGACGACTGGGAGATGGCGCGCGGCATCGCGCTGCTCCTGCACCTGCGGCAGCGCGGCGCCGCGCCCGAGCTGCAGCGCTTCCTCCAGGCCGCGCACGGCGGCGGCGTGGCCGGGCTCGCGAACGCCCTGCCGATCATCGCCGCCATGTATCCCCAGGAAAGGATCTCGCGGCTGTGCGGCGCGCTCTACGGCGGCCGCTCCCATTGCCGCGAGCTGTTCGGCTTCGACGCCCAGGACGCGCTGCCCGGCGCGCCGGAGCGCGGCTTGTGGGAGCGGGAGCGGCTGCTCGCGGACCCCGCCCTGCTGAAGCGCGTCGCCGATCGCTTCGCCGTCGCGCTCTACACCGGACGCAACCCCGGAGAGGCCGCCCTCGCCTTGGTGCGCTGCGAGCTGCACGTCCCGCAGCGGCTCTGCTGGGTGTCGGACGGCCGGCCGCGAAAGCCGGACCCGGAGGGGCTGATCTGGCTCTGCGGCGAGCTCCTGCGCCCCGGCGGCGAGGCCCTCTTCGTCGGCGATACGGCGGACGACCGCGGCGCGGCCGAGGCGGCGCGAGCGCGCGGCGCGCCCCTGGTCTACGCTCACGTGGCGGGACCGGGCGACACCACGCGCGCGCTCGACCGGCTGCTCGCGGAGACAGGAGCGTAGACGATGCCTCGGACCGGCTCCGTGCAGCGCAAGACGAAGGAGACCGACCTGCGCGTCACCGTCGACCTGGACGGCAACGGCGACGCCAAGGTGGACACCGGCATCCCGTTCTTCGACCACATGCTGGAGACGGTCGCCAAGCACGGCGCGCTGACGCTGGAGGTGAGCTGCAAGGGCGATCTGCACATCGACCAGCACCACACCGTCGAGGACACCGGCATCGCTTTGGGCAAGGCGCTGGACCAGGCGCTGGGCGACCGCAAGGGCATCGCCCGCGCGGGGTGCTTCTACTTCCCCCTCGACGAGGCGCTGGCGCGCAGCGTGGTCGACCTGTCAGGCCGCGCCTTCCTGCACTGGAACGTGCCGCTCGATCAGGGCCCCCGCAGCGCCATGGACCTGTCGGTGCTGGAGGGTTTCTTCAAGGCGGTCGCGGACGGCGTGCGCGCCAACGTCCACGTCGACCTCCTGACCGGGCGCGACTTCCACCACGGCGCCGAGGCGGTGTTCAAGTCGTTCGCGCGGGCGCTGCGGCAGGCGTGCGCGCTCGACGAGCGCGCGGGCGGCGTGCCCAGCACCAAAGGAGTGCTGTGAGCGCGCGGGTCACCGTCGTCGATCTCGGCCTCGGCAACCTGGGCAGCGTGCTGCAAGCGCTGGCGCGGGCGGGCGGCGAGCCCCGGCTCTCCGCTGACCCGGCGGAGATCGGCCGGGGCGCGCGGATCGTGCTGCCCGGCGTCGCTGCGTTCGGGCTCGGGATGGAGCGCGCGCGGCGGCTGGGGCTGCGCGGCGCGCTGGACGAGGCGCTGCGGCGCGGCGCTCCCGTCCTGGGCATCTGCCTCGGCATGCAGATCCTCTTCGACGAAGGCGAGGAGGACGGGCTGCGCAAGGGCCTGGGGCTCCTCCCGGGCCGCGTGACCCGCCTCCCGCCGGGCGTCCAGGTCCCGCACATCGGCTGGCAGCGGCTACAGACGACGGCCGCGTCGCCGCTCCTCGCCGATGCGGTTGCGCCCTGGGCCTACTTCGCGAATTCGTATCGTTGCGAGGCGGCGGAGGAGGTCACGCAGGCGGTGGCGGACCACTCGGGGGTCCACATCGCGGCGGTGGTCGGGCGCGCCAACGTGCACGGAGTGCAGTTCCACCCCGAGAAAAGCGCGCGTGACGGCGAGGCGATGCTCGCGCGGTTCTTGCGGCTGCCGGAAGCGGCGCCGTGACACCCGTCCTGTACCCCGCCGTCGACCTGCTCGGCGGGAAGGCGGTGCGCCTGCACCAGGGAGACCGGCGCAGCGCCAGGGTCTACTCGGACGACCCGCCGGCCCGTGCGCGCGCGTTCGTGGCGCAGGGCGCCCTTTCGCTGCACGTCGTGGACCTCGACGCGGCGTTCGGCGAGGCGCGGCAGACGGCCGCCGTCGAGGCCATCGTCGCGGCGGTCGCGCCGGTGCCGGTGCAGGTCGGCGGCGGTATCCGGCGTCTCGAGGACATCGAGGCCACCCTGCGGGCCGGCGCCGCGCGCGCCATCCTGGGCACCGCGGCCGTGGAGCGTCCGCGGTTCGCGGGCGATGCGTCGCGCCGATTCGGCGCGTCCCACATCGCCTGTGGAATCGACGTCAAGGACGGCAAGGCGGCGACGCGCGGATGGACGGAGGCCAGCGGCCCCTCCGCGCGCGATCTGGCGGCTCGCCTGGCGGAGGAGGGGATCGAGTGGCTGGTCGTCACCGCGGTCGCCCGCGACGGCACGCTGGAGGGATTCGACCTGCCGCTCCTGCGCGAGGTGGCCGCCGCCGCCCCGCGCGCGAGCCTCATCGCGAGCGGCGGCGCGGGCTCGCTCGCCCACCTCGAGGCGCTCGCCGCGGCCGGACTGCCTCGGCTGGCCGGGGCCATCGCCGGGACCGCCCTGTACGAGGAAAGGTTCTCCGTTCGCGAGGGCCAGGCCGCGCTCCAGCGGGGTTGAGTGAATGCTGACGCGGCGGATCATCCCCTGCCTCGACGTGAAGGACGGCCGCGTGGTGAAGGGCGTCCGCTTCGAGGAGCTGCGCGATGCCGGCGATCCGGTCGAGCAGGCGCGCGCCTACGGGCGGGCCGGCGCCGACGAGCTGTGCTTCCTGGATATCAGCGCCTCGCTCGAGGCGCGAGGGACTCTCGTCGCCCTGGTGGAGCGGGTCGCGCGCGAGCTGTCGATCCCCTTCGCGGTGGGTGGCGGGGTGCGGACGGTGGAGGACGCGGAGGCGCTGCTGCGCGCCGGCGCGGACAAGGTGTCGATGAACACGGCGGCGCTCGCCGACCCGGGCCTCTTGACCGCCGTCGCCCGGCTCACCGGCAGCCAGAGCGCGCTGCTCGCGATCGACGCGAAGCGCCTGCCGGGCCCGCGCCCTGCCTGGGAAGTCCATTCGCACGGCGGCACGCGGCCCACCGGCCGGGACGCGGTCGCCTGGGCGCGCGAGGCGGTCGATCGCGGCGCGGGCGAGATCCTGCTCACCTCGATCGACCGCGACGGCACCGGCGCCGGGTTCGAGCTGGAGCTGACGCGAGCGATCGCAGCCGCGGTCCCGGTGCCGGTGATCGCGAGCGGCGGAGCGGGCGGGCCGGCACACTTCGCCGAGGCGTTCGCCGCGGGCGCCTCGGCCGCGCTCGCCGCGAGCGTGTTCCATTTCGGAAGCTTTTCCGTCGGGCGAGTGAAGGAGGAGTGCGCGCGGCGCGGCTTCCCCATGCGCTGGCCGCTGGAGGACCAGCCGCCGCCGTAATCGGCGGCGCTGCGCTTTTCATGCCGCGGACATTGTGACATGCACCGTAAGATGGTCCGTCCCGAGGAGCTGAAGTACGACGAGCGCGGCCTGGTCCCCTGCATCGTGCAGGACGCCGCGACGGGCGAGGTCCTGACGCTCGCCTGGCAGTCTCGCGAGGCGCTGGAGCGCACGCTGCGGTCGGGCCAGGCGACCTTCTGGAGCCGCAGCCGGGGCGAGATCTGGGTCAAGGGAGCCACCAGCGGCAACACGCAGGCCGTCCGGGCGCTGCGCACGGATTGCGATCACGACGCGGTGCTCCTCCGCGTCGCGCCCGCGGGGCCCGCCTGCCACACGGGCGCGCAGTCCTGCTTCTTCGAGGCCGTCGAGGGCGCTCCGGACGCGCCCGGAGCCCCGGGAGAGACGCTGGCCCGCCTGGAGCAGGTGCTGCGCGACCGGCGGTCGGATGCGCCCGCCGGCTCGTACACGGCGAAGCTCTACGCGGACGAGAACCTGCGGCACAAGAAGATCGGCGAGGAGGCGACCGAGCTGGTGATGGCCTCGCTGCGCGGCGACAGGCAGGCGGTCGCCGACGAGGCCGCGGACGTGCTGTACCACGTGCTGGTACTGCTCCGGACGCACGACCTCGGTCTCGAGCAGGTTGCGGAGAAGCTGCGCGCGCGCGAAGGGCGCAACCCGCGCTGATCCGCGGCATCCTCCGGATTCATGACCACGCACCTGTTCACCCCTCTGCGGCTGCGCGACGTGACGCTCCGCAACCGCGTCGGCGTCTCTCCCATGTGCCAGTACAGCTCGCCGGGCGGGCTCGCCACCGACTGGCACCTCGTGCACCTCGGCTCGCGCGCGGTGGGCGGCGCGGGGGTCGTGTTCGTCGAGGCGACCGCCGTCGAGCCGCGCGGGCGCATCTCACCCGAGGACATGGGCCTGTGGAGCGACGCCCATGCCGAGCCCCTGGCGCGCATCGCGCGATTCGTCGAGGCGCAGGGCGCCGTGCCGGGGATCCAGCTCGCGCACGCGGGCCGCAAAGGCAGCACCGCGGCGCCCTGGCGCGGCGGCGGACCGGTCCCCGACCGCGAGGGCGGCTGGCCCGTGGTCGGGCCCAGCCCCATTCCGTTCAGCGAGGGCTGGCGCATCCCCGAGCCACTGGACGCCGCCGGCATCGCGTCCATCACCCGCAACTTCCGCACCGCGGCGGCGCGCGCCCGCGAAGCCGGGTTCCGGTTCCTCGAGCTGCACGCGGCGCACGGGTACCTGCTGCACAGCTTCTACTCGCCAATTTCAAACCGGCGCACCGACGCGTACGGCGGCCGATTCGAGAACCGGGTGCGGTTCACGCTCGAGGTGAGCGAGGCGCTGCGCCGCGAGTGGCCCGACCACTTGCCCATGTCGGTCCGGCTCTCCTGCACCGACTGGGTGGAGGGCGGGTGGACCCTGGAGGAGAGCGTCCGGCTCGCCTCGCTCCTGCGCGAGCGCGGCGTGGACCTCGTCGACTGCAGCTCGGGAGGGAACGTCCCGAACGCGCGCATCCCCATCGGTCCCGGCTACCAGGTGCCCTTCGCCGAGGCGGTGCGCCGCGGAGCGGGGATCGCCACCGCCGCCGTCGGCCTGATCATCGATCCGCCGCAGGCGGACCAGATCGTCCGCGAGGGCCGCGCGGACCTGGTGCTGCTCGCCCGCGCCGAGCTGCGCGACCCGTACTGGCCCCTGCACGCGGCGCGCTCGCTCGGGCACGCCGACGCGGTGCCGGTCCCGCCCCAGTACCAGCGCGGCTTCCCCCACCACCTGTTCAACTGAAGCGCCCTACCTGACCGTGGTCGAGGGCGAAAAGCGAACGCGGAGGCGCGGAGACGCGGAGATTTCGTTGGAAAAGATCCTCCGCGCCTCCGCGCTCCGCGTTGATCCTTGGGTCCGACCATAGACCGTCACGGCTAGCGCTTGCGGAGCTCCTTCACCATGACGATCGCGTCCTCGCCTTCGTCGACGTAGTAGTTCGGCCTCACGCCGACGGCGCGGTAGTCGAACGCGCGGTACAGCTCGAGCGCGGCGGTGTTCGAGCGGCGCACTTCGAGCGTCATCAGGGTCGCGCCGGCCTGGACGGCGCGCTTCTCCGTCTCTCCCATGAGGACGCGCGCGATGCCGCGGCGGCGGTGCTCGGGCGAGACCGCCACGTTGAGGATGTGCACCTCGTCGTGGACCAGCCAGTAGATGAGGAAGCCCACGATGCGCTCGGTGGCGCGGCCGCCGGCCGCCGAGGTCAGCGGCTCGACGCAGACCAGGATGGTGCTCCAGTCGTGCTCCAGCTCGCGGCGGAAGAGCTCGGTCGACCAGGGATGGCGGAAGGCGGCCCGCTCGATGACCATGACCTCGTCGAGGTCGTCGGGCCGCATGCGCCGCAGCTCGAACTTGGGGCGCAGCCGGACCGCCATCAGCGCCTCCCCGCCGCGACCGAGCGCGTCCCGTCGTCGAGCGGATCGACGATGCGCACGCTCGCCTTGCGCCGCAGCTCGCCGAGCAGCTCCGTGAGAAGGCGCTCGTACTTCTCCTTGGAGAGCCTCTGCCGCAGGGCCTCGCGATCGCCCTGCCCGCCCTGCGCCTTCCACGCCTCCTCCAGCTCGCTCTCGCGCAGCTGCGCGGCGAGCTTGAGGCGGTTGTCGAGGTAGCGCGCGACGCGCAGCTCGCGGGCGAGGATCGCGCCGATCTCCTCGTCGGTCAGCTCCACCTGGCGCGTGAACGACTCCCAGGCGGCGGCGGTGGGGAACCGCGCGCGCAGCCGCGCCAGCGCGGAATCGACCTCGGCGTGGTCGAGATCGAACAGCTTGAGCCGTTCCACCTCGGAGAGGACCACGCGCTCCTGGACGAGCCGCCGCAGCGAGGCGGCCAGGAGCGCCCGGTCCAGCTGCGCGGACGCCATCTGCGGCCCCCGCTGCTCGACCATGTGGATCCGGGTCTCCGCCGCCAGCTCCGAGAGCGTCACCGAGTGCGCGTCGACGACGGCGACGACCTCGTCGATCAGCTGGCGCTCCTGCGCAACTGCGCCGAGGGCGACCAGCGCGAGAAGCGGCAAGGCGCGCATGTTCCGATCGTAACGACCCGCTCACCGTCCGGTCAATTCGAGGGTGCGTTCGTTGACCACCCGGAGGGCTGTGGTTACGGTACGCCCTCCCGTGAAAGACCCCTACGCCACGCTCGGTGTCGCCCGGAACGCCAGCGCCGAGGAGATCAAGAAGGCCTACCGGAAGCTGGCCAAGAAGCTGCACCCGGACGTCAACCCGGGAGACAAGAAGGCCGAGGAGCGGTTCAAGGACGTCTCGGCCGCCTTCGAGGTGCTGGGCGATCCGAAGAAGCGCGCCCTGTACGACGAGTTCGGCGAGGTGGCCCTGCGCCCCGGCTTCGACGAGGAGAAAGCGCAGAAGTTCCGCGAGTACCAGCGCGCCGCGGCGGGGGCCGGGCGCGGGGGCGGTGGATTCGGCTTCGGCGGGTTCGAGGGATTCTCGGGCGGCGGCATGGACCCTTCGGACCTGGGCGACCTGGGGTCCATGTTCGGCGATCTCTTCACGCAACGCCGGCAAAGCCCCGCGCGCCGCCGCGCCAGCGAGCCGCTGGTCGGCGACGACGTCGAAGCCGCCATCGAGGTGGACCTGCGCGACGCCGTGCTGGGCGCCGACCGCGAAATCTCCCTCCAGCGTCCGGCGCGCTGCCCCGAGTGCAAGGGGAGCGGCGCGAAGCCTGGCAGCAAGCCGCACCGATGCCCGCAGTGCAACGGCAGCGGCGAGGTGAGGGTCGCCGGCGGGCTGATGCGCGCGACCTGCCCTCGCTGCCAGGGCTCGGGGGAGATCAAGGACCCCTGCCCGCGCTGCCAGGGCGAAGGGACGGTGCTCGAGGCGGCGCGGCTGCGCGTGAAGATCCCCCCGGGCGTGGAGACGGGCTCGCGGGTGCGCCTCGCCGGCCAGGGCTCGCCCGGGGAGCGCGGCGGCGAGAGCGGCGACCTGTACCTGCGCATCACGGTGCGCCCGCACCCGACCGTGCGGGTGGACGGGCGGGACCTCTCGCTCGACCTGCCCATCACCGCCGCCGAGGCGCTGCAGGGCGCCGAGGTGACCGCGCCCACCTTCGAGGGGCCGGTGAAGCTGAAGATCCCGCCCGGCTCGCAGAGCGGGCGCCGGCTGCGGCTGCGCGGCCGCGGGTTGCCGGCGCTGCGCGCCGGAGCGACGGGCGCGCCGCGCGGCGACCTCTACGTCGTGCTGCAGATCGTCCTTCCACCCGACTCGGCCGCGGCGCGCGCCGCCGCCGCCGAGCTCCAGAAGCTGTATCCGCCCGATGTGCGCCAGGACGTGAGGCTCTAGATGGGATTGTTCGACCTGTTGGGGCTCGGCGGCAGCAAGGACGAGCGTGAGGCGCGCTCGGTCAGGAAGCTGCAGAAGAAGGCGACCGAGAAATATGGTCCGAAGGAGAACCGCCAGGGCGCGATCGAGGAGCTGGGCGAGCTGCGCACCCCGCGCGCCATCGAGGCGCTCCTGATGCGCTACACCGTCCGCGTCGAGCCCGGCATCACCGACGACGAGGAGAAGCAGCGCGTCCTGGCGCTGGTGCAGCAGGCTGGCTCCAGCATCGCCGTGCCGGTCCTGAAGAGTTTCGTCCTCGGCCGCGACGAGATCTCCTGGCCCCTCAAGGCGCTGTCGGACCTCCTACCCGAGCCGGAGATGGTGGCGTTCCTGGTCGAGGCGCTGCGCAAGGCGGCCGGCGAGTACAGCCGGGTGCCGGAGAAAAAGGTCCTCCTGCTGCACGCGCTGGCGCAGCACCAGAGCCGCGACGCGGTGCCCGCCGCCCTCCCCTTCCTCGAGGACATGGACGACGAGGTGCAGATCGCCGCTGCGCAGGCGATGGCGGTCCAGAAGGACGAGCGAGCCCGCGAGCCGCTCATCCAGCAATTCCTCCGCGCCCACGAGGGCAGCAACGCCCGCGTCCGCGAGGCCCTCGCCGGCCTGCTGGCCGACACGCAGTTCGACGTGAAGGGCTACACCCCGAAGATGGAAGCCGCCCTGCCCCCTTCGTACAAGCTGGACTCGAAAGCGCGCGTGGTGCGCAAGGGCTAAGGGTGGCGGGTGAGGCGCTGGCGGACCGCTGCCGCCACCATCTCGATGGCGATCTCGTTGTTGCCGCCGTGCGGGATGATGATGTCCGCGTAGCGCTTCGAGGGCTCGACGAAGCCGTAGTGCATCGGCCGGACGGTGCGGAAGTACTGCTCGACCACGCCGTCGAAGTCGCGCCCGCGCTCCTTGATGTCGCGCGAGAGCCGGCGCAGCACGCGTACGTCGGCGTCCGAGTCGACGAACACCTTCACGTCGAGCAGCGCGCGCACCGGCTCGAGGGCCAGCACCAGGATCCCTTCCAGGAGGAGCACGTCGCCCGGGTTCACCCGCTGCGTCTCGCCGGTGCGCGAGTGCAGCGCGAACGAGTACACCGGCTTCTCCACCGGGCGGCCGGCCTTCAGCTCCTCGAGGTGCGCGACCAAGAGCTCGGTGTCGAAGGCGTCCGGATGGTCGAAGTTGAAGCCGCGGCGCTCCTCGAGCGGCATGTCCGACAGGTCGCGGTAGTACGCGTCCTGGTCGAGCAGCGCGATGGGATGTCCGGCCAGGCGCTCCACCAGCCGCCGGGCCACGGTGGTCTTCCCGCTGGCGGTCCCTCCGGCGATGCCGATGGTCAAGGCGCGCAAGGTGCCTACGACGCATCCCATATCGGCCGCGCGATGAAAAGCGCAGCGCCGCACGACCGGCCTTTCAACAGCACAGCGCTGCCCTGGAGGCGGCGACTGGGCTTGCGCGGGCCGATCCCCGTGGGCGAGGATGCGCGCATCGATGGCCACCGACTCTCCCGAGCTCTCCCGCATCGCTGCCGAGGCCCTGGACATCGCGAAGAGCGCCGGCCAGGCACCCACTACCGCGCACCTCCTGCTCGCCACCTTCACCGTGCCCGGCGCGGCGGACGTGCTCTTGCGCGAGCGCGGCTGCGACGAGGACCGCGTGCTCGACGAGCTGTCCCGCGCGCGCCCTCCCGAGGCGCCCGAGCTGTTCGCCCAGGCGCTCGAGCGCGCGCGCCAGCTCGCCGACGACTGCGCCAGCCCGAGCGCGGAGGGGCTGCACCTCCTGGTCGCCCTCGCGCGCCTGTCGCGCTCCGCCGCGGCCGGGCTGCTCGATCGGCTCGTGAACCTTCCTTCGCTGCGCACCACCGCCCTCGGGTACCTGACCGGCTCGGTCCCGCGGCGGCGGGTCACGCAGGAAGTGCGGGTGGGCACCACCGACCGGCGGGCGTACGCGCGGCCGGCCCCCGTCGTGCCACGCGCCGCATCGATCCCCCCGGCGCCACGGCAGACCTCGACCGCGACCCCGACCGCGACCCCGAACTCGACCTCGAACCCGACCCCCACCTCGACCCCGATCTCCGTCTCCTTCTCGCCGCCGCGCGCCGCGCCCGCGCCGGGCTCCGTGCCGCCGGCCCTAGAGGCCAGCGGGCAATGGGACCTCGACCCGCGCCAGTTCCCCTACCTCTGCACGCACGGCCGCAACCTCTCCGCGCTCGCTGCCCTGGGGCGCCTCGACCCGGCCCTGGGACGCGAGGCCGAGGTGGAGGAAGTCCTCGACATCCTCGGCAAGCGCCGGGCGAACAACCCGGTGCTGGTCGGCGAGCCCGGCGTGGGCAAGACCGCCATCGTGGAGGGGCTCGCGCAGCGGCTGGTCGATCTCCAGGCCGGGCGAGTCGTGGTGGAGCTGGACGTCTCGGGCCTGGTCGCCGGCACGCAGCTACGCGGGTCGTTCAGCGAGCGGCTGCTGGGAATCAAGGAGGAGGTCCGCCGCTCCGAGGGGCGCGTGGTGGTGTTCATCGACGAGCTGCACATGCTCATCGGCGCCGGCTCGAGCGGCGAAGGCCCGCAGGACGCCGCCAACGAGCTGAAGGCGGCGCTGGCCCGCGGCGAGTTCCCCTGCGTGGGCGCGACTACCCACGACGAGTTCCGCCGGCACGTCCAGGGGGATCCCGCGCTCGAGCGAAGGTTCGTCCCGGTGCTGGTACGCGAGCCGACCGCGCGGGCGACGGTGCCCATCCTGCGCGGCGCCGCCGCCCGTTACGAGGAGCACCACGGCGTCCGCTTCCGGGCCGACGCGCTCGAGGCCGCCGCGCTCCTCACCGCCCGTTACGTGCGCGACCGCTGCCTGCCCGACAAGGCGTTCGCCGCCATCGACCTGGCCGGCTCGCGCGCGCGGCGCGAAGGGCGCACCGAGGTCCTGCGCGAGGACGTCGCGCGCGCGGTGGCGCGCATGGCCGGCCTGCCCGAGGAGCGGCTGCTGCAGCCCGACGGCGAGCGGTTCCTTTCCCTGGAGCGCAAGCTGCAGGAAAGCATCGTCGGTCACGGCCCGCAGCTCGCCGTCATCGCGCGCGCGGTGCGCCGCAACTACGCGGGCTTTTCCGCCCAGCGCCCCCTGGCCTCGTTCCTCTTCGTCGGCCCGAGCGGAGTGGGCAAGACCGAGACCGCGCGCGTGCTGGCGGAGGAGCTGTATCCGGCCACCGAGGGCGGCGCGCAGCCGGGCGCGCTGGTGCGCATCGACCTGTCCGAGTACTCCGAGCCGCACAGCGCGTCGCGGCTGGTGGGAGCGCCGCCCGGATACGTCGGCTACGGCGAGGGCGGTCAGCTCACCGAGGCGGTGCGCCGGCGCCCGGCCTGCGTCGTGCTGCTCGACGAGGTGGAGAAAGCGCACCCCGGCGTGCTCCAGCTCCTCCTGCAGGTGCTCGACGAAGGGCAGCTCACCGACGGACGCGGCCGCCGGATCGATTTCAGCGGGGCGGTGGTGGTGCTGACCAGCAACGTCGGCGCGAGCGCGTTCGGCGGCGAGGCGCGCGCGGTCGGGTTCGGGGGCCCGGAGCGGTCCGCGGGGCACACGTCCGAGAGCGGCGCCGCGCGGGCCCTCGAGCAGGCGCGGGCGGCGTTTCCGCCCGAGCTGTGGGGCAGGCTCGACGAGCGCCTCGTCTTCGCTCCGCTCGGACGCGACGAGGTGGCCCGCATCGCCGGTCTGCTCCTCTCGGATTCCTCGCGGCGGCTCTGGGAAGAGCGGCAGATCGCCTTCCGCACCGGCCCCGGGCTGGTCGATCACCTCATCGCGCAGGGGGGGTGGCAGCTGGCCCTGGGAGCCCGCCCGATGCGGCAGACGATCCAGCGCCTGGTCGAATCCCCGCTTGCCGACGAGATCCTCGCCGGCCGGATCCACGCCGGCGAGCGCCTGCTCGCTTGCGCCGGACCCGCCGGCGTCGAGTTCCGGCGCGAGGGATGAAGGCCCTGCCGAAGGCGGCGGCCGTGCTAGGCGGCGGCGCCGTCGGCCAGGTGCTGGTCCCCGCTCTGGGCAGGGCCGGCATCCGCGTCGTCCTGGCCTGGAACCGCACCGAGCAGCCGGGCTGGGACCCCGATCTCGAGCGGCTGGGCGAGGCGGAGTTGGTGCTCCTCGCCGTGAGCGACGGAGCGGTCGAGGAGGTTTGCCGGCGAATCGCTCCCCTGCTCCGGCGCGGCCAGCTCGTCGCGCACTGCGCGGGCGCGCTGGGCCTTACGGCGCTCCGCTCCGCGGTCGACGCCGGCGCGCGCACCGGCTCGTTGCATCCGCTGCGGGCCATTCCGCGCGGCAGCCCGGCGGACGTCCTGCGCAATGCGTCCGCCGGGGTCGCCGGCTCGGACGCGGCCGCGCGCGAGACGCTGCAGCACCTCGCGCGCTCGCTGGGGATGTCGCCCATCCCGGTGAGCGACGGCTCCCGCGCCCTCTATCACGCGGCGGCGGTGCTGAGCGCGGGCGGGCAGGTGGCGCTGTTCTCCCGCGCCGTCCAGGCCTTCCAGGACGCGACCGGCGCGCCCGAGCCGATCGCGCGCGCGGCGCTCCTGCCGCTCGCGCGCGGCGCGCTCGAGGCGCTCGAAAACTGCGCTCCGTCCGAGGCGCTCACCGGGCCGGTCGCACGAGACGACGCCTCGACCGTCCGGGCGCATCGGGCGGCGCTCGACGGCGAAAGCCTGCCCCTCTACGACGAGCTGACCCGCGCGATGCTCGAGCTGCGGCCGTCGGGGGCCATCGAGGCGCTGCTCAGAACACCCCCGGAGGAAGCGCGTTCGGCGGAGGCCCCAGGCTCCCGATCATCGCTTCCACGTCCTCGGCCACCGCCGGAGGAGCGCCCATCGGCCAGCTCGCGATCACCAGCGCCACGTGCTCGCCCGCCCGCACCACCGCGACGCGGCCGCGCGCCTCGTCGGAAACGCTGAAGGTGAAGCCGTACGCCTCTCCGCCGCGCGCCGGCAGCCGGTTCACGTCCTCGACGTGGACGCCCTGCTCGGTCTGGAGGTGATCGGCGAGCAGCCGCGCGAGCTGCCGCAGCGAGCTGACTCCATCGGCGTTCTGGACGATCAGCTGGGCGCCGGTCTCGGGCGCCCGCGCCAGCAGCGGCAGGCGCTCGCCGTCCGGGCCGCGCGCGTCGCCCTTGAAGCTCCAACGGTCGCCATCGGGGCGCTCGATCGAGAAGGCGCCCGACTGCTCCGTCCACATGCGCGGCGCCTGGAGCCGGGGCGGCGGGCGCGGCGCGCGGCCCTGCTCGCGCGTCACGCGCGCCAGAGCGGCCGGGGAAGCGAGCGCGAGCCAGACGCCTGCGACGAGCAAGAAGACGCGCATGCCGGAACGGTCGCCATCGCTCGCGCGGCGCGCAATCGCGCCTCCGTTGCCGAGCCCGTTCATCGAGAGCTCGCGCCTTCGTTTGCCGAGCCTCCGTTCCACGAGAGCTCGATCCAGCTGAAAGTGATCTATTGGGGGGTCAAGGGGGGAGCGAGCTCCCCCCTTGTGGAGGCGCCGAAGGCGCCGGATCGAACACGGTCCCAACGCTGGCAGAGTGGTCAACCCAAGGAGCCGTTGGATCAATGCTGGGCCTGGCGCCGGAGCAGCTCGTTCTCCAGCGCGAGGCCCGCCTGCGCCGCGGCCAACTCGAGGATGTCCAGCTCCTCGATGGCGCGGTTGGAAGGCCCGTTGTCCGCGTACACCACGGCGATCACGCGCTGCCCGCCCATCACGGGGAACACGGCGCACTGCCCGGAGCGCGGCTTGCCGACCACGCGCGTGAACGTGTCGGGGAGGCCGGTCTCGTCGAAGGTGAGCGAGCGCACTGCGCCGTCGTCGAGCGCGCGGGTGAGCGCGTTCTTGCCCGAGAGCGGCAGCCGCAGGCCCCGCGTGAGCTGCGCGAGGGGCTGCCCGCTGGGGCTGTTGCCGAACGCGCCCAGGGCGGTGAGCGCTTCGCGCCGGACCAGGAACAACACCGCCCGCTCGACCGACTCGCTGATGATGTTCATCAGGCTGAGCGAGATGGTGGTCGAGATCAGCCCGCTGCGCAGGTCGCCGACGATGCGGCGCAGCTTGGCCAGGTTCGACTGCACGCGGTCGGCGCGGGAGGCCCCCCCGGTCAGGATGTCCTTGCGCGCCTGCACCAGGCTGCGAAAGCAGGAGGCGATGGTGGCCACCTCGCCGGGGATCGCCGCCACCACTCCCGCGGCGTACGTGGCCGCGACGGACACGCCCCCGTCCACCACCGCGATGATGATCGCGCGGGGCCGCGCGCGCCGCAGCTGCTCCACGGCGTCGAGCGCCACGCCGCCGTCGCGCAGGTCCACCAGCACGAAGGGCGGCGCCTCTCCGGGCGGCGGGCCGCCGGCGTCGCGCAGCGTGACCCGGGCGATGGTGGCTTCCTCGGCGGGGATCGCCTGCCCGAGCTTCTCCGCGAACTGCTTGTCCGCGGAGACCACCTGCAACCGCGGCTTGGGCTCCAGCTCGGCGACCGGGATCGCGCGCCCCGCGGACGGCACGATCGCCTGCGCGGGCGTGGCCGGCTCCAGCCCCACGGACGGAGTGTCCTCGGAGTTGATCCCCGGCGCCGCCGCCTCGCCGCCACGGTTCTTCTCGTCGAAGATCCGCAGCGCATCGAGCAGCACCGCCTGCGTGTCGAGCCGCAGGTGGCCGACGATGTCTCCGGGGAACACGGAGATGTCGTCGATGGGCTTCAGGTCGTCGAGCGCGAAGTGGAAGGTGCCGCTGGTCCAGGTGACCAGGTCGTAGACGGTGCGCTCGATCTGCTGCTGCACCGCCGTGTACATCGCCTCGGCCGAGAGCGCGCCCATGGTGACGAGGATCTGTCCCAGCGAGCGCCGCGGCGCCTCGCGCTCCTGGTCCCGCAACGCCTGGTCCAGCGTGTCCTGCGAGATGCTCCCGTTGTCCACCAGCAGGTCGCCCAGCCGCTTCGACCCGGGCCCCCAGGCGTTCACGATCCGGCCCTGGTGGAAGCCGATCTCCGCCGTCACCTCGCCGCGCGAGAGGGTGAGCGTGCCGGTGCGCCCGCCGAGGTGGATGAACTGCAGGGCGTCCGCGACCGAGACGTCCTCGAGGTTGCCGGAGAGGCTCATGGCCCAAGCCCCCCCGCGCGTCAGCCGCGCTTGACGAGCTGGATCAGGCTCTCCAGCGTCTTCAGCTTGCGATCGGTCTGGTGGTACACGCGCGCGGCGAACAGGGCCGAGGCGGCGTGGGCCGCGAGCAGGTCGAGCAGCTCGCGGTCCTCGGGGCGCAGCATCGCCTTGTGCTCGAAGAGCTTGAGGATCACCAGCGAGCCCACCACCGCGCCCTGGACGGTGAGCGGCACCACGGCGACGGCCTCCGAGCCGTCGATGGGGCCCATGCGGAGCACCCCGTCGGTGAGCGTGGCGTCGACGGCGGGATCGCCGCCCGCGTACTTGCCGGCCGAGTAGAAGCCGCTGGGGTCCTGCGACAGACCCTGCCCGAGCGCGATCTCGCACTGGGTGCCGTCCGCGTTCCAGAAGAGCAGCGCGAAGCGCTCGGCGCCGAGCAGGTTGGTGGCGATCTCGGCGATCGTCGACTGCACCTCCCCCGGGTCGAGCGTTGCGTGGAGCTGGTAGGTGGCGACGTACAGGTTCATCAGCCGGCCGGTCTGCTGCTCGTACTCGGCCAGCCTTCGGGACAGCTCGTCCCGGTCCTGCACCACGTCGTTGAGCCGGTCCTGCAGCTCGTTCACGGAGGTCGGCGCGGGCCTCCGGGCGGACAGCTCGAGCGAGTGGAGCAGCTCGCCGGCGCGCGCAAGGGTGGCCTGCAGCTCCGCCAGCGCGTCGGCGCGGCGCTGGGGCTGGTCCTCGGTTTGCTTGGGGACCCGGACGGTCACGCGGCGGGGCTCGTGAGGCGCTGGACGACCGCGATCAGCTCCTCGTTGCGGAACGGCTTCTTGACGTACGCGGCCGCGCCCGCGTCGAGGCCCCGCTGGGTCTGCTCCTCGCTCCCCTCGGTGGTGACCAGGACCACGGGGATGCGCTTGAAGCGCTTGTCGCCCTTCATCGCCTCCAGCAGCTCGAGGCCGTTCATGCGCGGCATGTTCATGTCGAGCAGCACCAGGTCGACGTCGTCGTTCTCGGCGAGGCGCTCCAGCGCCTCCTTCCCGTCGTAGGCGTGCACGAGCGGGTATTGCCGGAGCATCATCTCGAACATCCGATGAAGCAGCTTGGAATCGTCGACGATGAGGACTTTGCGCGGGGGCATGACGCGCCCGCCATCCTGTCGCTTGGTGCAGGTGCCGTCAAGGATTCCACTCTCGCGGAACTGCGTGGTTTTCGAGGGATTTCGCCCTCATCGACACACAGCCGCGCACACGCGCTCACGGCGATTTCCCGCACACCTCGGAGCGCCGCGCCACGCTCGCCGCATCGGCGTTCTGCGGCACCAGCGTGATGCTCTCGCCCACCGTGGCGCGCCAGGTCGCGTCATGGCCGTCCTCCTGGCCCTTCGCCTTGCGCCTGCCGCGCTTCTTCGCGGGCGGCGCGGGCCGGATGGCGACCGTGATCTCGGCCGCGTCGCCCTTGCGGCTCGCCACCTTCCACTCGCCCGCCGCGTACTCCTGGCCGTCCTTGGTCCGCAGCTCCTTCGCGTACTGCTGCGCGGACGCCTCGAAGCAGCGCTTCACCAGGCAGAGGAGCTGCGCGTCGCTGTTCGCTTCCAGCTTGCGGCATCCCGCGGGATCGATCTTTTGCAGCGCGGCTTCTGCCTCGGTTGCGCGTCGCAACTGCTCTTCCTTCTCCGCCGCGGCGACCCGTTCCGCGGCGGCCTTGACCGGTTCGTCCAGCTGGGCCAGCTCCGCGGCGTGCGCCTCCGCGTCGGGCGCCTTCCGGGCCGCCTCCAGCTCGTCCACGGCGCAGCGATCGTCCTTCTGCGCGAGGCAGACGCGCGCGAGCGTCTCGTGCGCTGCCTCGGAATCCGGCCGGAGCTGCACGGCCTTCTGGGCGGCATCCCGGGCGCGGGCGAGATCGCCGCCCGACTCGACCAGCGCCGTCGCCAGCCCCCGGAGCGCGCGGGCGTCGCCCGGCCTCTCCTTGAGGGCCTGGCCGAACTGCTTGAGCGCGCCCGGAGGGTCTCGCACCAGGAGCTGCGCCCATCCACGCTCGGCGGCCGTGGCCCATCCCGCCACGTGCAGCGTCGACTGCGCGACCTTCTCGTCCAGCGCCGCGCGCGATTCGGCGAGGTCCGCGCGCTGGCAAGAGGTCCCGTCGCAGGAGATGCGGCTGGTGCGGACCGAGTCGGTCTTCTGCGCCGGGTACTTCGCGTCGGTGGCCAGGCGCGTGGCGCAGCGGAAGAGCTGGCCACCGTCCTGCGCCTTCTGCGCCCGGACCCACGCCGCGGGCACGTCTCCCTGATCGGTGACGAGCTGGTCCACCTCGAAAGAGGCCCGCGGCGGCGGGGCGCCCGGGGTGCAGCGGGCGATCTCGGGCGCGGGCATCTCGTGGAGCACCGTGGGCCGGCGCTCCTTGGAGGCGCCGCCGCACGCGAGCGGCAGCGCGGCGGCCAGCAGCCATCGGGCGCGCTTCATGCGGTGGATCCCAGCGCATCGAGCGCCGAGGTCAGCTCGGAAAGGGTGTGTCCGTTGCCCTGGCGGCGTGCGACGTCCTGCCCGCGCTCGAACGCGCCGCGCGCTTCACCGGGGCGCCCCAGCGCCTGCAGCAGCATGCCTAGTTGCATGTACGCGGCGAGGTAGTCCGGCGCCTGCAGAAGGAGCGCCTCCAGCTCCGCTGCCGCGCCCTGCTGGTCGCCGCGTCCCTTCAGCTCCAGCGCGAGCGCGTAGCGCGGGAACGGCTCCCGCGGCGACGCCTCGATGAATCTCCTCAGCTGCTCGACCCGATCCATGGCCCAGCTGCTCCTACTCGACGCGCCCGGCGCACGCAAGCCGCGTTTCAGAGGTCGATCTGCTCCAGGTCGTCGCACACGCGGAGGTCTTTGCCCAGCGACCGCGCTTCCGCTTCGATCCGCGCGGCGCCCGCCCGGCTGTCGGGCCCCAGATGCCCCAGGGCGATGCGGCGGGCGCCGAGCGCGGGGAGCAGCGCGCGCAGATCGTCCCACGACAGGTGCCGGCGGCCTGCCTCGGCCGGGTAGTCGGGCGATGCACCGGAGGACGCGGACGGCGGCGTGCGCAGGTCGGTGCACTCGGCGCACAGCAGCGCGGCGCCGCGGGCGAGGTCCTGAAGTCCCGGATGCGGGCCGGTGTCGCCGGTGAACGCCAGCACGCCTGCCGGCCCGTGGAGGCGCAAGGACAGCGCCACGTGCGGCGGCCGCTGGTGCTGCGCGCGGAGCGCTTCGACCCTTCTGCCGCACACCTCCGCGGATTCTCCCGGGGCGAGTTCGCGCACGTCCAGCGCGAAGGGCAGTTCCTTCGCCGCGGCGTCCGCGTAGCACGCCGCCCACAGCGCCTGCAGCCGCTCCCGCGTACCCGGAGGTCCGGTCACCGCGAGCGGGTCCTGCCGGCGGGCGCGGTACACGGCGTCGACGAGGAGGAACGGCCACCCCGCGATGTGGTCCCCGTGCAGGTGGGTGAAATGGACGGCGCGCAGCTCCTGCGGATCGCGGCCGAGCCGGCGGAGCGCCAGCAGGGCGGTGGGCCCCAGATCCACGGCGCAGGGAGGCGCCCCGTCCTCGACCAGCCAGGCAGTGTTGCCGCGGCCCGCCGAGGAAAACGCGTCCGCGCTGCCCAGGGCGACGACGCGCCTCATCGCGGCGGGCCCGATCCGGGCACCGGCTCCTTGGTGAGCAGGTCGCCGAGGAGCGCGAGCGCGTTGTGCGTTCCCTGCCTCAGGTGCACCTCCCGCCTCAGCTTCTCCAGATTTGCCATCCCGCCGCGCAACGAGAAGTCGCTGATCAGCGCCTCGCCGCCGCGGTGGAAGCGGATGCGCACCATCGGCAGGTCTTTTCCGGCCAGCTCGGCGTGCGCGCGGACCAGGGCGGCGTCCTCGATCCACGCCAGCGGCCACGACAGGCGCCCCCCGCCCGCCTCGCGCTGCAGGAAGATCGCTTCGTCGGTGCACCACAGGTCGCCCACGCACGGGTCCGCCCAGCGCGGCGCGAGCACCGCGGTGCCGTCCGCGAAGCGCGTGCCGTGGTAGAGCGCCTGCGGCGCGTCCAGCAGGCGCTCGCGCGCAGGATCGACCGCGGGGAGAGGCGCGCCGAAGGCCGCGCGGTGGCGCTTCCGGAGGCGAAAGGCGCGCAGGACCACGAACACGGCAACCGCGGCGGCCAGGAAGGCCCCGACCCCGCCCAGGATGCGCAGCGCCGGCACCCTACTCCGGCGAGTCGCCGCCGGCCGCGTCCTCCAGCTCCTTCAGCTTCTCCTCGAGCGCGGCGTTCGCCTTGGCCAGGTCGCGGTTGCAGCCGACCAGGATCTCGCTGGGCGTCTTCCCGGGGACGCCCTTCTCCAGCTGGGGCAGGAGGGCGCGGTTCCCCTGCAGCAGCGCCTGGTCGACCTGCCCCGCGAAGGCGCCTGTGGCCTGCGAGAGCTTCTTCCAGTTGGAGATGAACCCGCCCGTGACCTGGCTGCGCGCCTCGATCAGCTCGTGCGCCTCGCCCACCTTCGCCTTCAGCTCGGGGTCGGCGATCTGCTCCGCGAAGCCGGCCAGGGTCTGCGCATTTTCGGTGTCCTTGCTGGCGAACTGCGCCACCTGGATGGCGAGCGTGTTGTATTTCTGGGCGAGTTCCCGGTAACCCCCCACGATCCGCCGCGCCTCGTCGCCGCGGGCCGGGTTCGACGGATTGATCCGCCCCTGCGAATTCAGCGTCTTCGCCACGTCCTGGACGACCACCACGCCGGCCGCGCACGGCTTCGACTTCTGGCCCTCGCGGGCGGCGCCGACGAATTTCGCGATGCTGGCGAGATCGCGCTTGTGCTGCGCGCGCTTCTTCAGGGTGAGGCCAGCGAAGATGCCGCCCGCGGCGAGAAGCAGCACGCCGCCGACGATGGCGGCGACCACCTTGGCTGAAAGGCCGCCCTCGGGCCGCTTCCTCCCGCCGACCACGTCGATGCGCACCGAGGTCTGGCCGAGGCGCAGCACGTCACCGTCGAACAGCTCGCCCTCCTCGATGCGCTCTCCATTCAGGTAGATGCCGTTGGCGGAGCCCAGATCGCGGACCTTGATCTCGCCGTTGATCTTGCTGATCTCGGCGTGGCGCCCGGACATGGACGAGTCCTTGACCGAGATGTCGCACTGATCGGAGCGGCCGATGGTCACGGCCAGCTGCCGCATCGGGTACGACTTCTCCACCCCGGACGGTCCCTTGACGATGAAGTTGGCGGAGACCCCGTCGAGGAGCGCGGGGTTGATCATCTCGGTCTTCGGCGTGGCTTCCTCGCCCATGGCTTCTCTTCTCGCTCGGAAAACCCGGCGTCTTGGAGGAGCGCCAAGCGTACGAGGGAGGGCTGGCTCGGTCAAGGAGCGGCGTGCTGGCTCGGGGTCGGCCTCGGCAGCGCAGCCTGGAAGAGCGGCTGACCGTGCATCTTCGCGTTCTCGTCGTCGTGCGAGACCAGCGCCATCTTCCCTTGATCCACGCCCGGCAGGTCCTTGCCCTCCGCGTATGCGTTGCCCTCGGTGTTCGGCTCGACCTTTCCGACCAGGATGGAATCGCCGGCGGCCGAGACGAACCAGAACTGGTAGAGCTTGCCCGCCGGCGCGGGCGCGAGACCGTACGCGTTGAGACGCATCCAGGATTTTCCGTCGGACTGCTCGCCCCAGGTCGCGGCGCCCCGGGCGGCGCTCGCCGCCTTGCCGCCCTTCCCGGCCCCGGCGGACTGCTGGATCACCGTGGTGCGGCCCGGGTCGCGCAGACGGTTGAGCTCGGCCTCGAGCTGGCCGACCCGTTGCTGCACCTGGGTCAGCTGCTGCTGGTGCTGCTGGAGGGCCTGCTGCGCCTGCGCCAGCTGCTCGCGCGCCTGGGTGGTTGCCAACGGTGGAGGTCGCCATGCCCACCAGGGTGGGCATCGACTGTCCACGAGACAACCCAGGTGACGGCTAGGCGTCCGGCGGGCGGCGGAGCGCCGGCACGACGCTGAACGCCAGGCCGAAATCGCGGTCCCGATTCTCGTCCGTGCCGCGGGCCTTCGAGGCCCTGGCCGCCGCCTCTGGGGCCAGCCCCGGGGCAGGTGGCCGGCGGGACGGCTTGCGGCGGGACGGACGGCGACTGGGAGGGTCGGCCTTTCTCGTCATGGGCTGCGTCTCCTACTGCAGATCGGTATGCACCGCAACCGGTACGGCGTCCGATGCACCGACAGCACCCTAGGTACACCTACACCCCTTCCGTCAACGACGCGGTGCGGCATTCCTGGCACGCGCGCCGGTGCGCGTCCACTGCCGCCGTGCTACTGGAGCGATCATGAAGAGGCCGAAGAAGGCGCTGTCCGTCGCGCCCGTCGACCTGACCGCGCGGCGTCCCTCCGCGCCGGCGAAGCGCCTGGAGACCTTCCCCAACCCAAGTCCGCAGCGCGACTACGAGATTCGCTTCGAGTGCCCCGAGTTCACCTGCGTGTGCCCGATGACGGGCCAGCCGGACTTCGCCACCATCCGGATCGCCTACACGCCCGACAAGCTGTGCGTCGAGCTGAAGAGCCTGAAGCTGTACCTGTGGAGCTTCCGCGACGAAGGGGCCTTCCACGAGGCGGTGACCAACCGGATCCTCGATGACCTGGTGGCCGCCGTGCAGCCCCGCAAGGCCGAGGTGGTGGGCGACTTCTTCGTGAGGGGCGGTATCCACACCGTGGTGGTGGCGCGCCACCCGTAACGGATCGGGTCAGCGGGACGGGCCGGTCAGCGTGGGCGGCCGGGGCAGGGGCTCGGCGCGCGCGGCCGGCGAGAGGCCCACTCCGTGGCGGTAGACGAGGGCGGCGCCGAGCAGTGTTTCTGCGAGGCACGCCGCCGCCCCGGCGAACGCCAGCGCGAGGTACAGGGTGCGGAACCGGCCTGGCAGGGCCTGCCGGGAAAACGCCCTCCAGAGCGCAGCGGGCACCCAGAACAGGAGCATCACGTACCCGAAGGCGTTGTGCAGGTTGAGCAGGGCCTCGCCCGCGGCGCTGTGCGGCCCCAGCTCGGCGCGGGCAGCGATGCCGCTCAGCACCGCCAGTCCGGCCGCGACCGTGCCGATGAGCGTGTTCCACCGCCCGGCGTGAAGGAGCCCTTCGCGACGCAGGATCAGCCCCGCCGCGTCGCACGCGGGGCCGGCGACGAGCAGTCCGACCGCCAGATGGATGATGAACGGGTGCAGCTCGGGGGGCACGCGCGCATCCTGCCGGTGCGCGCCGCCTCGGGGCAACTTCCCCGCGGCACGGCGAAAGGATCAGTCCCGGGCTTCCTCGTCCGTCCGCCCGCGACGCCGGAAGAGGAGTTGGCCAAGGACGAATCCGGCGCCCACGGCGAGCAGCAGCGCCTGCCCGGGGTGGCCCTCGATCCAGTCCAGGGTCCGCTGGGTCGCCTTGCGCGCCCACTCGCGGCCGGCCGCGAGGCGCTCGCCGAAGGCCTCGATCCCGCGCTCGGGAACGCTGGCGCCGATCTCCGGCGCCGGCACCTGCACCTGGTTTCCGCGGACCTCGCCCATGCCGGTCACCTCACCGTCCAGCGCGCCAGGAGCAGCCCCAGCGCGAAGGCGCCGCCCAGCGCAGGGCCGGGGTGCCGGCGCACCATGTGGCGCCAGTCGAACGACTCGGCCACGCCCTGGCGCAGCTCGGCGACGGACTGCTCGATCTCCTGCTGGGCCCGCTCGATTCCGGCGCGGATGGCCGCCGGGTCCCTGGTCCCATCTGCCATGCTACCCTCCCCGCGTCAGTGCCGGAGCGGCTCGTTCCGCTCGGCGGTCATGGGCTCGCCATCGGGCGTCGAGGTGGCGCCCGCGACGGGCTGCCCCGGCGAGCGGCTGGGGCTGCGCGGCCCCAAGTCGGCCGTGGCGCCCGCCTTGCCCGAAGGCAGCGAGGCGCTCGTCGTCCGGTCCACCCCGGCGCGCACGGCCGGGGCCCGGCCGCCTGGCCGCTCGGCGGTCTCGCGCAGCGAGGCCAGCCATTCGCGGTCGCGCCGCAGCTCCTCTCCGGTCCGTGGGAGCGCGATCTTGTCCTGCTTTGCCTTGTTCATGAACTCGAGCGTCAGCGCCCCGCCCGCGATCAGGTTCACCAGACCCACCAGGGCGAAGGCGAGCCAGCCGGGCAGCGCCTGCGCGATGAGCAGCGCGGCGGCGACCATCAGCAGAACGTATCCGACCAGCAGCGGGGGCAGCCCGGCCGCGCTGAGAAGCAAGTCCCGGCCGGCGCGGCGCAGATCGTCCTTCAGCTCCGTCTTCGCCAGCGCCAGGTGCTCGCGGAACAGCGTCTGGACCCCGTCGAGCAAGCGCGTGAGGGCGTCCCGGGGCGAGACCGCCGCGTGGGGGTCGGAGTTCGCCATGCGGGAAGCCTAGTGCGAACCGGGCGGGCGTGCCACTCAGTGCACGAATGCCGGGCGGATCTCGACCGCGGGCTTGGACTGCTCCACCTCGAACGCCCGGATCAGGTAGCCGATGAGCAGCAGGCTGGACGCGTTCTCCACCGCCCGCTCCGGCTCGCGCTCCATCAGGTCGGTCGCGTAGGCGAGGAAGAACTGCGCCAGCTCCTCGCCTGCCTCGCCCAGGATGAGCGCGTGCAGCTTGTCGCGCTGCATCGCACGGATCTGGCGGATGAACTCCACGGCCAGCTCGCGCTTGCGCCGCACGTCCCCTCCCCGTCCCTTAGCCATCCCGCCTCCGCGCGGATGCACCCGCGCGCCAACGGTGGGGGCGCGTGCCACCCGCGGCAAGCCCGCCATTTGACATCGCGCAGCGTGGATGGAACGATCACTCGCCGAGCGAGAGACCGGACCGGGGAGGTGGGATGTTCACCGGCGTGAAGGTTTTCTCGGCCACCAAGGCCAAGGAGCGGGACGATCTCGGTGAGCAGGTGAACCGCTGGCTCCGCGCGAACAGCGACCTGGAAGTCGTCGACCGGACCGTGATGCAGTCCAGCGACAACGAGTTCCATTGCCTCACCGTGGTGCTGTTCTACCGGAACAGGGCCGGAGCCAAACCCGCGCCCAAGCCCGGCACCGCTTCGTCAGGTTAGCGCCGCTGCTGTTTCTTGAAAGCCCGCGCGGGAGCGATGGCCATGCGAGCTTCCGCGCGCGCGGCGGCAAGCGACGCCGCCGTGAACGGCTGCGGGCGCGCGTGATCGTGCGCGACGCGCAGCCCGGCGATCGCCAGCACCACCGCGATCCCGCTGCCGATCCCCAGCCACGACCACACGCGCGAGCGGCGCGCGCGGCGCTTGGTCCGGGGCGCCAGCTCGAGCGGAGGAGAGATCCCGGCGAGGCCGTCCAGCGCGTGCGCCAGCTCCAGCGCGCTGTGCGGGCGCGCGGCGGGATCCTGCTCGAGGCAACGGTCCACCAGCGCATCCCAGGCGCGATCCAGGCCGGGGACGAGGCGGGACACCGGCTGGAAGCGGCCGACCGGCAGCTCCCCGGTGAGCAGCTCGTAGGCCATGACTCCGAACGAGTACAGATCGGCGCGGTGATCGGCGCGCCGCGCGTCCTTGCGCTGCTCCGGGGCCATGTAGTTGGCGGTGCCCATCGCGACGTTGCTCTGCGTCAGCACCTCGGCGCCTTCCGCGTGCAGGCCGGCGAGACCGAAATCGAGCACCTTGGTCCGGCCATCGCGGAGCACCAGGACGTTATCGGGCTTCAGGTCGCGATGGACGACCGCCCGGGCGTGCGCATAGGCGAGCGCGTGCGCCACCTGCGCCAGGAGCCGCGCGAGCGTGCGCGCCGACGGACGGGCCTGGAACGCATGCGTCCGCAGCGAGGTGCCGTCGATCAGCTCCATCGCGATCCAGCAGTGCGGCCCGCTGCGGCCGCGCGACAGGAGTCGCACGATGCCCGGGTGATCGAGCTGGGCCATCGCGGCCGCTTCGCGGTCGAAGCGGCGGACGTAGTCGGGCACCGCCGCGAGTGACGCGGAGAGCACCTTGACCGCCACCGGCCGGGCGTCGGCGAGCCTGGTCGCCCGGTACACCTCGCCCATGCCGCCCTGCCCGAGCCGATCGTGCAAGGCGAATCCTTCGAGCTGCGGGAACGGCACCGGTTTCGGGGCCGCGGCCCGCGCCGCGGCGGGCAGCGCGCCCTGCTCCGCCTCGAGGCCGGGCGCCCCGGGGCCGGCCGAGGTGCGCGCGTCCGCCGCCGAGTTCGGGTTCCCCACCGCCGCCAGCTCCTCCCACACCAGGCGGTCGTCGGGCGTGCGCGCCCGCACCGGCCAGCTCGGCTCGCGGCGCTGCACTTCGAAGCGGACCCCGCAGCGGCCGCAGCGCACTAGCGCGCCGGCGACGTGCGCGCTGATGTCGGTGCGCGCTTCGCAGTTGGGACAGCGCTGGAGCGCGCCCGGCGTCGGGCGCGGCCTCTCCTCGGCGGCGAGCGTACCCGGCATCGGCCGGGAGTCTGACCGCGCGATCGGATCGCGCAAGTTTTCGGCCGCGCCCGAAGCAGCGCGCTACGGCGGCGATCCGTCGTGGCGGAGGAGCAGCAGCAGATCGTCGCCCGCGGGATCGCTCCCGATCTGCTGCGCGGCGACGATCTTCCATCCGCCGTCGAACCAGTTGGCCAGCAGCGCAGGCTGCTTCGGCTCGGGCCACGGCTGGCCCTGGTGCCCGTCGCGGATCCAGGTCCACGGGCCCACCCTCTTGTCCACCCACACGATCGCGTTGAACGCCATTCCCCCGCCTCCCCCAGGCGCACGGCCGGAACGCCGGAGCGCCACCACCATCACCTGCGCTGGATCTAGCAGAGGGGTCCGACGTCGCTGCCGTCAGGGCAACGGCGCCGCTCGGATGACCGGGCTCACCGGATCGCCTTCACGCTCCAGATCTGCACCGGCGCCTCGCGGTTCTTCACCTTGGCCGGCGGCAATCCCTCGAGCACGAACCGGTCCTTGCCCGCCTTGGCCGCGCACTCCTCGGAGATGACGATCATCTCCTCGCGCGCGACCCCGCAGAGCCGCGAGGCGAGGTTCACCCCGTCGCCGATGGCCGTGTAGCTGAGCGCTTTCGACGAGCCCATGTTGCCCACCACCACCTGACCGGTGTGCAGGCCGATGCCGATCTGCAGCGGTTGCTTGCCGTCGGCAACCCGCTCGGCGTTGAACTCCCTGAGCTTCGCCTGCATCTGAACGGCCGCCTGGACCGCGCGCGTCGCGTCGTCCGGCCGGCGCACCGGCGCGCCCCACAGGCCCATCAGCGCGTCCCCGATGAACTTGTCGAGGATGCCGCCGTGCTCGAAGAGGATGTCCACCATCAGCTCGAAGTAGTCGTTGAGCACCTTGACCACTTCCTGCGCCGGCAGCTTCTCGCTCATCGAGGTGAAGCCGCGGATGTCGCTGAAGAGGATGGTCAGGTCGGTGAGCTGACCGCCCTTCCCGAGCTCCAGCGCGCCGCGCGCCGCCTGCTCGACCAGCGCGGGGGAGAGGAAGCGCGACAGCTGCGCCCGCTGCTCCGCCTCGCGCTCCAGCGCGCGGGCGTATTCGCTGTTCTCCAGCGCGACCGAGGCCTGCGCCGCGATCGCGCTCAGCACCTCGAGGTCCTTGGTGGTGAAGGCAGCGACCCGCTCTCGCGAGTCGAGGAACATGATCCCCTTCACCTCGTCGCCGCTGAGCAGCGGCACCGCCATCGCGCTGCGCACGCCGAGCGCGATGATCGACTGGCTGGTGGAGAACCGCTCGTCGCTGATGGCGTCGCTGGTCAGGACGCCCTGGTGCGTCGCCTGCACCTGCTTGAGCAGCGTGTCCGAGACCAGCACCTTCCCCTGCCCCGGCTTCCGCTGCCGCATCGACTGGATGACCAGCTCCTGCGAGCCCGGATCGCGCAGCAGGATGACGCCGTTGTCGGCGGGGATGAGGTCGAAGGCGATGGAGAGGATGCGCGAGAGCAGCTCGCCCAGGTCTCGCTCCAGCCGCACGTACCGGCTGAACTCGTGCCCGATGCGCAGCCGCTCGTAGTCGCGCTTGAGCTGCTGGGGGTCGCGGACCTCGTCGGCGGGGGCGAAGTTCGCCTTGGCCTCGACGCGCGCGACCACTCCCTCGAGCGGCGCGCCCGCCGGCTCCATGTGCACGATCGCGGCGGCGCCCTCGTCGCCCGCGCCGAGGCGGAACTCCATCCGCGAGATGCCGATCAGCACCTCGTCTCCGTCATTGAGCCGGGTGGGCCCGAAGATGCGCTTGCCGTTCAGGAAGGTCCCGTTGGACGAGCCCAGGTCCCGCAGCACGAAGTCCTGCCCTTCGCGGTCGATCTGGCTGTGCTTGCGCGAGACCTCGCGGTCGGCGAGCCGCACCGTCGCCTGGGTGGAGCGGCCCAGCACGTTGGCGTCGCCGAGCGGGAACTCGGCGGGCCCGCCGGCTCCCTTGAGGATCAGCCTCGGCCCGTCACCCGGCGGGGGAGCCGAGGCGGGCGCCGCCGAGCCGGGCCGCCCCGCTCCGCGGTCGGGGCCGGTGGGTTCGTCGTCGATGAACGGGGCGCCGTGGACCGGCTCGCCCGAACGGTCCGCTCCGCAAGCAGGGCAGCGCCCTCCCACCGGAACGAGATCGCGGTAGCAGACCGGACAGGCTGTCATCTCGAGCTTGGCGTCCCCCCAGGGCCCCAGGGCGAGCCTACCATGGCGCCCCGAGGCGGCGAGTTTCGCGGTTGCCGCCGGATGTGGGCTCTGGTACGCGCGCGCGATGAAGATCAAGCAGCGGCCGGAGGACTTCGTGGTCCGGGAGGGGTACCGGTTCGAGCCGGATCTCGAAGGGCCCGTGTGGGTCTACCGGATGGACAAGCAGAAGGTGTCCACGCTGCAGGCGCTGGAGCGCATCAGCAAGGAGTTCGCGGTGCGCCGGCGCGACCTCTCCATATGCGGGCTCAAGGACAAGCAGGGCCGCACCGAGCAGCTGGTGGGGGTGCTCGGCGGCGCGCTGGGCGACTCGGAGGTGCTGCAGTCCGGAGACCTGCGGCTCAAGCTGATCGGCCGGGCCGCGCAGCCGCTCAGCTCGCGCAACATCACCGCCAACCGGTTCGAGGTGACGGTGCGCGATCTCTCCCCCGAGGAGGCGGAGCGGGTTCCCGAGAGCGCCGCCGAGGTCGAGCGGACGGGGGTGGTGAACTACTTCGACTCGCAGCGCTTCGGCTTCCTCAAGCACGGCCAGGGATTCATCGCGCGCCACCTGCTCCGCGGCGACTGGGAGAGCGCGCTCAAGGCCTTCCTCGCCACCCCCAGCGAGCTGGATCGGAGCGACGACGCGAAGGTGAAGACGTTCTGGCGCGACCACTGGGGAGAGTGGCAGCTGCGCGCGCCACAGGCCGCGGGCAAGCGCTACGCGCCCATCCTGCGAAGGCTGCGCGAGGACCCGCGCGACTTCAAGGGCGCGTTCCTGCACATCGACCGGCGCCTGCGCATGATGGCGCTCTTCGAGCTGCAGAGCTTCGTGTGGAACGAGGGCGTCAAGCGGTACCTCGGCGCGCGCATCCCGGCCGCCGACCTGATCGGGCTGCGCTACCAGGCCGGCGCCCTGGTGTTGCCGCGCTCGCTGCCGCGTGAGCTACGCGACGAGCTCTGGAACCGCACCTTCCCGCTGGTGGCCCCGGACTCGCGCATCGAGGACCAGAGGGTACGGGACGCCGCGCTGGGCGCGCTGCGCGCGCAGGGACTGACGCTCGAGCAGCTGCGGGTTCCCGACTCGCCGCTGTTCTTCAAGCACGAGGAGCGCCCGCTGTTCGTCCGCCCCGGCAAGCTGCGCGTCCACCCGCCGCGGCCCGACGAGCTGAACCGGGGGAAGCGCAAGGTAAACCTCTCCTTCACGCTCCCGCCCGGCGCGTACGCGACGCTGGTGGTGCGGCGCGTGCTCTGGTTCGCCACCGAGAGCGCCCGTCCGGTGCTGCGTCCTTCGGCGCCTGCGGCGCCGGCGAAGATCAGCCGTCCCGCGGCGCCCAGGCGACCGGCGAACGAACCCGACGCGCGCGCGACAGTGGCGCCGCAGGAGGGGTTCCTCGCCCGGCAGCGCGCCCGCAAGGAGGCGCGGGCGGCGCGCAGAGAAGCCGCCCGCAAGCCACCCGGTCACCGCTGAGCTGGATCAGAGTCCGCCGGTCTGGATCTGCCCGCGCATCTCGCCCGGCGGGTTCCGCAGCGAGGTGTGGACGTTGATGTAGGCGCCACCAGTCCGCATCGCGGTCAGCACCTGATCAAGGGTGACGCCCGCCTGAGTGATGGTGGCCTGGTTGAACGTCCCGGTGACGGTGAACGAGGTGGATCCGTTGGTCGGGGTCGTGAGCGGCACCGCCACGCCCGCGGTCAGACCCGTCGCCGCCAGATGGATGTGCATCCCGGAGTAGTTGTTGGCGGGCGTCACCCCCGTCGCTGTCACAGTCGTGTTGGCGCCCGTGACAGTGTACGACACGGTGCCATCGCCGTTGTTCGTGAACACGGCTGTGCCCGACGGCGGTGGGTTGCCGACGCTCGGTACGGGGATCTCCTGGGCGGCGGTCAAGTTGGCGTGGAACGTCTCGTTCCCTGAACTGCTGCCGCAGGCCGCGAGGGCCGCACAGAACAACAGCATCATGCCTTGCCGCATTTTTGCCTCCCCTTGTTCGCTTTCCCCAGCCAGGCTGAAGGGCCCGACCCGATCCACCTTTCGACACGACGGAAGATGCCGAATTCATGCTCCGGGAGCGGGGTTCAGCGCAAGCGCCCGGGATGCGAGTACACCGTCATCGAACCATTCCGTACGAAGCCGCACAGCGTCAGGCCCGTCGCCCGCGCCAGATCGATGGCGAGCGAGCTGGCGGCGGAGACGCTCGCGACGATGGGAATCCGCGCGGCGGAGGCCTTCTGCACCACCTCGAAGCTCGCCCGGCCGCTGACCAGGAGCACCGCGGCTTCCCGCCCGGGGACCTTCCCCTCGAGGACCAGGGAGCCCACCACCTTGTCGAGCGCGTTGTGCCGGCCGATGTCCTCGAACGCCGCCAGCGGGCGCAGCTCCGGGTCGAGCGCGGCAGCGGCGTGGATGCCCCCGGTCCGTGAGAAGTTCGGCTGGAAGCTCCGGAGCTTCTCCATCGCGGCCGCGACGGCCGCGGCGTCCAGTACGGGTCCGTCGGGCAGCGCCGCGCACCGGTCGATGACGTCCTGGACGCTGCGCCGGCCGCACACGCCGCACGCCGCGGTGGTCAGGGTCCCTCGGCGCGTGAGCGACACGCGCTCCACGTCGAACTCGGCCCCCGCGGCGGGCGCCACGTCGATCGTGTTCCCGTAGCCCTCCTGGTCCGGCCGGCCGCAGTGGGCCACGCGCGACACGTCGTCCCGCGAGGCGATCACGCCTTCGGCGAACAGGAAGCCGATCGCCAGCTCCCGGTCGTGACCCGGAGTCCGCATGGTGACGGCCAGGGTGTCGCCCGCGGCCCGGATCTCCAGCGGCTCCTCGACGACAACGTCGTCGTCGGCCGCGGGCTGTGCCACCCCGCCGGCGATGCGGCGCACCTCGCGCCGGCCGACCCCTTTGACGACGCCCTTCACGACTCCTTCATCTTCAGCCTGCCCTCGTCGTCCACCAGGGCGGTGAAGGACACGCCGCAATAGTTGCACACCAGCTCGTCGCTGTTGCCGAACCCATCCCCCACCGGGTTGTACGCAGTGCAGGAGGGGCATTCGAACTCGTCGAAGCGGCGCTTGGCCCCCTGCGACGCGCCCGACTTCTTCTGCTCCTCTTCCTCTTCCTCGGCGCTGTACCCGAGATCGTCGCGCGGCATTCCGGAAGCCTAACACGGCCGCGCGATCCCGCCGCCTGAGCGCTTGTCCGGCCGCCCGGGACGACCCAGGTTGCTCTGGCATGGCCCGCCTGCTCGCCGCCGCCCTGCTCTGCGCCTTGCCCGCGCGCGCCGCCGTGCAGGTATGGGTGGCCGACGAGTCGGAGAAGGTTCGCCCCTCCGCGGCGGCCCCCGCCGGCGCGCCCGCCGCGCGCATCCGGCTCGCCGCCGCCGGAGGCGAATGCGCCGCCGCGCAGATCGTGGTGCGCTCCCCGGACGGCGTGCGCGGCCTCACCGCCTCCGCGGCGCCTCTACGGAGGGGAGAGAAGGCCGCGGTCCCGCTCGAGCTGTCGCGGGTGGCGACCATCGATCTGACGCAGCCGAGCGGCCCGGAGGGCAGCGCCGGCGAATGGCCGGACGCGCTGGTCCCCGTACGCGACGCGATCTGGAAGGAGACGCGGCGGGCGTTTCCGGTGGACGTCGGGCCGGACCGCGCGCAGGCGATCTTCGTCGAGGCGTGCGCCCCGCCCCGCTCGCCGGGGAGGTACGCCGGCGCCGTGCAGCTGGGCTGGATGGCGCGGAAGGGGCCGGTGCGCACCTCCGTTCCCGTCGAGCTGCGCGTGCGCGGGTTCGACCTGCCTGCCACGCCCGAGCTGGCGACCGCGTTCGGGTTCTCGGGCTATTCCGCCGCGAAGGGACACGGGAGGCCGCCGCGGGACGCGCGGGACCTGACGCGGCTCTACGACACGATGGCCCTGCGCCGCGGCATCACGCTGTTCGGCGGCACGCAGGACGCGCCCGACTATGCGGCCCTGGGCGACTCGGTGCGCATCGACTGGACCGGCTACGACGCGGAGGTCGCGCCGTTCCTGGACGGCACCGCCCTGCCCTCGGGCGCGCGCTGGACGGCCGTGGAGCTGCGCGAGCCCGCGCGCCTGACCCGGCTGCAGCGCAAGTCGTGGCGCCGCGCCTGGGTCGAGCACTTCCGCGAGCGCGGCTGGCTGGATCGCCTGTTCGTGTACGTGCAGGACGAGCCGCGTCCAGAGGACTTCCCCCGCGTCGAGGAGCGCGCGCGGGAGCTGCGGGAGGACGCGCCCGAAGTGCGCCGCCTGCTGACGACCGCGTACTCCGATCGGCTTCTCAGCATCGACCTCTGGGTGCCGCTCTTGAACTGCCTCGATCCGCGCGCACCCTCCTGCCCGCGCGCGGCGCCGCGCTCCAGCTATGACAAGCTGTGGTGGTACCAGAGCTGCATGTCGCACGGGTGCGGGCCGCTGCGGCCGCGCGACCGCGACGCGTTCGTCGGGTGGCCGAGCTACATGATCGACGCGCCCGCCACGGCCGCCCGGGCGATGGGCTGGCTCGCCTTCGCCAACGGGATCTCCGGCGAGCTCTATTTCGACGTGGTGCACGCGTACGGCCAGGGCGATCCGTGGCAGTCGCAATGGGCCTTCGCCGGCAACGGCGACGGGACGCTGTACTACCCGGGCACGCCGAGGCGGATCGGAGGCGAGCACGACGTCCCCGTCGAATCGCTGCGGGTGGTGCAGATCCAGCGGAGCCTGCAGGACCATGCGTACCTGGCCCTCTGCGCGCGGCTCGGCGACCCGCGGTTGGCGCAGGCGGAGGCGCGCGCCCTCGCGCCGTCGTTGCGCGGCTGGGCGCGCGACCCGCGGGCGTACGCCGCCGCCAGGGAGCGGCTGGCAGCGCGCATCGAGGCGCTTTCCGCGGATCGGCGGGCGGGCGCGCTCGAGCTGGGACGCTAGCCCCCGGAGTTCGCTGTTTTCCTTGTCCGTCCCCGCCCTGGAGAGCATCCTCCATCCCAGGAGAATTGGATGACGGCCACCCTGCTCGCCCTGCTCCTCGCGGCGCCCAGCTGCTCACCAGCGCCGGTGAGCGTGCGGGCCGCGCGATTTGCTCCCGGCGAGCAGCTCCGCTACCGGCTCGACGTCTTTGGCGCCGACGTGGGCACCTTCGAGGTCGCGCTCGAGGCGCCGCAGGCCGCGGACCGCGGCCGCGCCTCCCTGGTCGCGCGCTCGCGTGCGAAGACCAGTGCCTTCGTCAGCACCAACCTCGGACGGTACGAGGGGTTCATCAGCACCCTGCTCGGGCCCGACCTGATGCCGATTCACTTCCGCGAAGAGCTGGACGAGGGCGACACGCACCGCGCCGTCGAGGCGGCGTTCCCCCCGCGCGCAGGAAAGCTCGCGGCCAGGGCGAGCACCAACGGCAAGCCCGAGCCGCTCGACCTGGACGCGACGCCGCTCGCGCGCGACATTCTCTCCACGTTCTTCTTCCTCCGCGCGCTCCCGCTCAAGGCGGGCACGCCGGTGTGCCTCGAGGTCTACGCCGCGCGGAAGATGTGGAGCATGGCCGGGGCGGTGGGTCCGCGCGAGCAGATCGAGATCCCGCTGGGGAAGTTCAGCGCGGTGCGCATCGACGCCGTGGCCACCCGCGTCGACGACGCGACCGTGAAGCGCTCGGCCCACGTCTGGGTCACCGACGACGATCGCCGGATTCCCGTGGTCGCCGTCGGAGAAGTGAAGGGCAAGACCTTCCGCGCCCAGCTCGTCGAAGCCCCCGCCGCGCGCCTGAAGACCACCGCCGCGAAGCCGGAGCGCAAGACCGGCGCGCCCCGCGTCGGAACGTCCATCGGCCGGTGATGCGCCCCAGGAGCACATGTCAGAACGTCCGCGCTGTGAAAGGCGTAGCGCCGCCGTATTCGGCGGCGACTAGATGAGGCCCTTGTTGCGGCGGATCTGCTCGACCGTCTTCTGGTACTCCACGTCCCACGCCTGCGTGCCTTCACTGAGGTGCTTGAGGCGCGCGCGGGCCTCGCGGTCGATGTCCTCGTCCACGTCGAGGTGCTTCTTGAAGACCTGGTAGATCTTCTTCCGGATCTGGTGGTCCTCGGCGTAGACCTCTTCCACGTTGCGCGAGATGAGCAGGAACTCGATCATCTGGTTGATGATGTAGTCGATGCCCTCGTCGCCCATCTTGAAGCCGCGCACGTCGGCCATCTCGCGCTTGACCTGGTTGAACTTGGAGTGGTCGTAGCCGCGGCGCTCGAGGGCCTCGCGCGTGGCCTGGTTCACCCGCTCCTCGGCCGCCAGGTACTCCTTGAGGATGGCGGCCATGTCCATCTCGGCGTCGGCCACCCGCATGGTCTCCACCTCGATGTCCCCATCGGCCATGAGCGTTGCGACGGTGTCGCGGGCGATGGAGGGGATGATCTTCGGGTAGAGCTTCATGCTGCCGGTCCTTTCACGACACGCGTACCTGCAGGGGCGACGCCGCGTTCTAGGACAGCTGGCAAGGGGGTTCAAGGAAAAACCGCGCAATTCGCCGCCGGATCGCCGACCTACGTGCCCCCACTGCGTCCGGCGCTCTCGGACACCGGCTCGGCTCCGGGCGGCTCCGGCTCTTGCGCACCGATCGGCTCTGCCTCTCCCAACTCGGAGTCCTCCAGCGCTTCCAGCTCGGCGGCGGCGGCATCGAAGGCGACGTCGTCGCGGTCCGTGGCGAGGGCGCCGTCGCCCAGCGGCGGCGGTCCCTCGCCCGCGTCGGCGGCGCCCTGCGCGGCCTCGCGCGCTTCGGCCTCCAGGGCAGCGCGCTGCTCGGCGGCGAGGAACCGGTGCACCCGCTCGGCGAGCTGGAGGTTGAAGCCTTCGACCTGCGCGATCTCCTCCGGCGCGGCGGCGCGGATCCGGCGGAGCGAGCCGAAGTGCGCGAGCAGCGCGCGCTTGCGCTTGTCGCCGATGCCGGGGATCTCCTCCAGGACGCTGCGGAAGTTCCGTTCGCGCCGCAGCTTGCGGTGATAGGTGATCGCGAACCGGTGCGCCTCGTCGCGCAGCCGGGCCAGAAGGAACAGCTCGCCGGTGTTCTGCCGCAGGACGACCGGGTTCTTCTGCCCGGGGAGAAAGACGCGCTCGGGGCTGCGCTCGACCTGGTCCTTGACGAAGCGGCCCTTGCGCCGGGAGCGACCGGAGGTCGAAGGTCGGCTTGCGGCTTGCGGCTTGCGGCTTGCGGTCAAAGCCGAAACCGAGGTGCCCTCCGCCTCGTGCGCGATCTGCGCCACTTCCGGCTCCGGTCCCGCCCGCGCCGCCCACGCCTCCGTCACTGCGTAGCCCTGCCGCGCCGCGAAGCGCGCCTCGTCCTCCAGCACCCGGCTCTTGGCCAGCCCGGCGAGGGGGACGTCCGAGAGCGACAGCCCTGCTTCCTTGAGCGCCGCGCGCGCCACGTTGAGCTGCCCCTTCCCGCCGTCGACCACCAGCAGGTCGGGCAGGTCCTGCTGCTCGATGCCCCGCTGCAACCGCCTGGTCAGGACCTGGAACATGGAGGCGAAGTCGTCGCCCGCCGCCTCGCCCCGCACCTTGAACAGGCGATAGCCGCTCTTGTCCGGCTCACCGTCCGTGAACACCACCTGCGACCCCACCGTGAGCTGCCCCTGGAAGGTGGAGATGTCGAAGCACTCGATGCGGCGGGGAAGGCGCGGGAGCCGGAGCCGCGTCTGCAGGCGCTGCAGCGTCTCCACCGCGTTCTTCTGCGTGCGCTGCCGCTCGTCGAAGTTGTGCTGCGCGTTCTCCGACGCCATCTCCACCAGGCGCGCCTTCTCGCCCCGCTCCGGCACATGCACCCGGACGCGCTCTCCCTTGCGCTCGCTCAGCCACGCCTCGCGCGCCTCGGGCTCCGGGAGCTCCACGGGCAGGAGCAGCTCCTTGGGGATGAACGCGCCCGACTCGCAGTACTGGTCGAGGAAGCTGGAGAGCAGCTCCTCGGTGGGGAACTCCTGCTTGCTGAAGCTGAAGCTGCGCCCGCCCGAGAGCCGGCCGCCGCGGAAGAAGAGGAGCTGGATCTCCAGCAGCCCGCCTTCGCGGTGGAACCCGAGCACGTCCTGGTCCACGGCGTCGCCCAGCACGGTCCGCTGCTTCTCCAGGCTGCGCTCGATCGCGTGCAGCTGGTCGCGCAGCTGCGCCGCGCGCTCGTACTCGAGCTTCCCCGCCGCCTGGTTCATCCGCGCGCCGAGCTGCGCGGTCAGCTCGTCCGCCTTCCCCTCGAGGAACAGCGCCACCTCCTCCACGCTCCGCTGGTAGTCCTCCTGCGGGACGCTGTAGACGCAGGGCGCCGGGCACCGCTTGATCTGGTACTGGAGGCAAGGCCTTCGCCGGTTCGCCATCACCTGGTCGGTGCAGGTGCGCAGCTGGAAGTGGCGGTTCACGATGCCGAGCGTCTCCCGGATCGAGGAGGCGCTCGAGTACGGCCCGAAATAGCGCGCGCCGTCCTTGCGCACGCGCCGCACCACCTCCAGGCGCGGGTACGGGTGCGTGCGCGAGAGTCGCAGCGAGATGAAGTTCTTGTCATCGCGCAGGCGGATGTTGAAGCGCGGCCGGTGCTTCTTGATCAGCTCGTTCTCGAGGAGGAGCGCGTCCTTCTCGCTCGGGGTGATCATCACCTCGATGTCGCCGAGCAGGTCCGTAAGGAACGGGATGAAGATCCGGCTGTCGCCGGTGCGCTCCTGGAAGTACTGGGCGACGCGCGAGCGGAGGTTGACCGCCTTGCCGACGTACACCACCGCGCCGGCGCGGTCCTTCATGATGTAGCAGCCGGGCTGCGCGGGCAGCGCATCCAGCTTCCGCTGCAGCTCCTCGGAAAGCATCGCCTCAGGTCTGCCCGCCTCGGCGGGTGGATGCAAGGGAAGAGCAGCGCGCCGCCGCGCTGCCACTGTAGCGCCACCCGTGGCACCTGGGCCGCTCCTGCTCGACCGTCACTCTTGCGCACGCTCGCTCGCGGCTGGCACGGCGCATGCCTCGCAACCTCTTGATCCACCCAAAGGGGGAGACAATGCGCAGACTCGTATCGATCGTCGTGCTGTGCGCGGCAGCCGCCGCCTGCGGCGCTGGCCGCAGCTCGAGCTCGACGGACCCGACGTCCGAGACCGGGCCGGCAGGTCCGGCCGGGCCGGCAGGTCCAGCAGGCCCTGCGGGACCAAAGGGAGACAAGGGAGACAAGGGAGACGTGGGGCCGGTGGGTCCGGCGGGTCCGGCAGGCGCAACAGGTCCGGCAGGCGCAACAGGTCCGGCAGGTCCGGCAGGCCCCGCTGGACCCGCGGGGCCGACGGGTCCGACCGGTCCCACGGGGCCAGCTGGACCTGGTGCGACCCTGTTCCAGAACTCCAACGTTTTCTGCAACTCGTTGCCGGCGGCCCCGGCCTTCATCTGCAATCCTCTCCGGCTCGCGGGCATCAAGGCCGGGCAGCGCGTCTTCGCGTCGATCTGGACCCAGATCGACAACACCAATACGGCGCCGACGAGCTTCAGCATGGGGATCTGCTGGCGCGCAGCGGGAAGTACGGCCGCACCCACCCCCTTTACGGGGACCAACGGAGCCGGTTGGCTCAACACACTCCATGCGAGCAATTGGACCCAGATCACCCTGAGCGGCCTCAACACCTTCGCTGCGGCGGGCGATTACGACGTCGGCTCCTGCTGGACCTCGAGTCCGCCGGCGGGCCTGGCGGCGGCCAACTCGCGTTCCGAAGCCATCGCCTTCCAATGAAGGCCCCAGGCACGGCGAAGCGCTAACGGCGCACGCGGCTGCGGGGCTGCTTGCGCCGGCTGAAACGGCCGTGCTCGGGGCGCGGCGGCGGGGAGATGCCCGCCGCCGCGCGCGCCTCGGCGCGCAGCACCTCCGGACGCTTGGGCAGGATGCCCAGGTCGAGGTCCTTGATGGCGTGGATCCTGTCCCGGAGCATGGCCGCGCCCTCGAAGTCCAGCTCCTCGGCCTTCTCGTGCATCTCCGCTTCGAGCCGCGCGATCAGCTTGGGCACGTCGCGCTTGTCCTTCGGCAGGTAGCCCGCCAGCTCCTCCTTGCCGGCGAGCGCATCGTCGGCATCGGTGGCGATGCCGTGGATCTGCATGTCGAGGATGGCCCGCTTGACGCTCTGCGGAGTGATGCCGTGCTCCTCGTTGTAGGCCTTCTGCTTGGCGCGGCGGCGGTCCGTCTCCTCGAGCGCGGCCTTCATCGAGGCGGTCACCGTTTCGGCGTAGAGGATCACGCGGCCTTCCAGGTTGCGCGCCGCGCGGCCGATCGTCTGGATCAGCGATACCGAGGAGCGCAGGAAGCCTTCCTTGTCCGCGTCGAGCACCGCCACCAGCGAGACCTCGGGGATGTCCAGGCCCTCGCGCAGCAGGTTGATGCCGACCAGCACGTCGAACACGCCGCGACGCAGGTCGCGCACCAGCGCGAGGCGCTCCAGGGTGTCGATGTCCGAGTGCATGTAGCGGACTTTCACCCCCAGGTCGGCGTAGTACTCGGTCAGGTCCTCCGCCATGCGCTTGGTCAGGGTTGTCACCAGCACCCGCTGCCCGGCGCCCGCTCGCTTGCGGACCTCTTCGAGCAGGTCGTCGACCTGCGAGGCGACCGGGCGGACCTCCACCTCGGGATCGATCAGCCCGGTGGGGCGGATGATCTGCTCCACGATCACGCCTTCCGACCTCTGCAGCTCGTACTCGGCGGGCGTCGCGCTGACGAACACCGCCTGGTTGACCAGCTTCTCCCACTCCCCGAACTGCAGCGGCCGGTTGTCCAGCGCGCTGGGCAGCCGGAACCCGTACTCGACCAGCGTCTCCTTGCGGGAGCGGTCGCCGCGGTACATGGCGCCGATCTGCGGGACGCTCTGGTGCGACTCGTCGATCACCAGGAGGTAGTCCTTGGGGAAGTAGTCGAGCAGGCACGGCGGCGCCTCGCCGGCCTTGCGGCCCGAGAGGTGGCGCGAGTAGTTCTCGATCCCCTGGCAGTAGCCCATCTGCTCGATCATCTCGAGGTCGAACATCGTGCGCTGCTCGAGCCGCTGCGCCTCGAGCAGCTTGTTCTGGTCGCGCAGCTGACCCAGCCGCTCCCGCAGCTCTTCGCGGATGTCGAGGACGGCGCGCTTGCGGCGCTCTCCGCTGGTCACGTAGTGGCTCGAAGGGAAGATCGACGTCTTGTCGATCTGCGCCAGCACCTTGCCGCGGAGCGGGTCGATCTCCTTGATGGACTCGACCGTGTCGCCGAACAGCTCGACGCGGATGGCGCGCTCCTCCTCGTACGCCGGGAAGATCTCGACCGTATCGCCCTTCACCCGGAACGTCCCGCGGGAGAAGTCGGTGTCGTTGCGCTCGTACTGGATCTCGACCAGGTCGCGGAGCAGCTTGTGGCGCGGGTATTCCTGGCCAGTCTCCAGGCTGACCTTCAGCTCGTAGTACGCCTCGGCGGTGCCCAGGCCGTAGATGCAGGAGACGGAGGCGACGATGAGTACGTCGTTCCGCGTGAGCAGCGAGTGCGTCGCCGCGTGGCGCATGCGGTCGATCTCGTCGTTGATGGACGAGTCCTTCTCGATGTACGTGTCCGTCGTCGGGACGTATGCCTCGGGCTGGTAGTAGTCGTAGTAGCTGACGAAGAACTCGACCGCGTTCTGCGGGAACAGCTCCTTGAACTCGCCGTAGAGCTGGCCCGCCAGCGTCTTGTTGTGCGCGATGACCAGCGTGGGCCGCTGCACCTGTTGCACCAGGTTGGCGACCGTGAAGGTCTTGCCGCTGCCGGTGACCCCGAGCAGCGTCTGGTGCCGGTCGCCGCGGCGCACGCCCGCGACGAGCTCCTCGATGGCCCGGGGCTGGTCGCCCTGCGGCTTGTAGTCGCTGACCAGCTTGAAAGGCATGGCTGTCGAGTGTAACAGGCGCGTTCGGATACCGCCTCCCCCCGAGGTCCCCATGCGCCAGACGATCGCTTGCACTCTCGCCGCCCTGCTCGCCGCCTGCGCCGCAGAGGCGCAGACCACGCGCCCCGTGCCACGACAGCAACCCGCGGCGCCAGCCGCGGCGCGGTCCGACGCGCCGGTGATGGGCGAGGCCCAGGCACGCCCCGGGTTGCCGGTCGTGAGGCTGATCGCGACAGGCGGCACCATCGCGATGAAGATCGACCCGGTGAAGAAGGCGCCGGTGCCCGCCATCTCGGGCGAGGACCTGGTGGCCACCGTGCCCGAGATCGCGCAAGTGGCGCATGTCGAGGTGCAGAACCTGTCGAACGTTCCCAGCTCATACATGGACGCGGACCGCTGGGTGCAATTGCAGAGCGCTGTCGCGGAGGCATTGGCGCGCCCCGAGGTCGCCGGTGTGATCGTGTCGCACGGGACCGATACGCTGGAGGAAACCGGCTGGTTCCTGGACCTCACGGTTGATTCCGACAAGCCAATCGTGCTGATCGGGGCGCAACGCAACGCCAGCGAGCGCGACTTCGACGGTCCGCGAAATCTGCTCAACGCCGCGCGCATCTGCGTGGATCGGGCGGCGCGCGGCAAGGGAGCGATGGTCGCGCTCAACAACAACATCAACGCCGCCCGCGAAGCAGTAAAGACGCACACTTCGGACGTCGAGACGTTCAAGTCGGGGGATCTCGGGTTCCTCGGCTTCGTCGACTACGATCGCGTCGTCTGGTACCGCGCGCCCCTGAGACGCCAGCATGTCCCGGTACGCCTGGGAGACGGTCAGCACCTGCCGCGCGTCGACATCATCGCGACCTACGGCGGCGCTGACGGCGTGCTCGTGCGAGCCGCTACAGCGGCCGGCGCAAAAGGATTGGTCATCCAAGCGCTGGGCTGGGGAAACGTGAGCGTCCCGACATTCCAGGCCGTGAAGGAGGTCATCGCGAA
>DASWGI010000269.1:0-4983 GCA_036393835.1 Myxococcales bacterium
CCGAAGGAGAGGAAGAGCTGCTGCTCGGGCGTGAACTTCGAGCTCCCGGGCCGCGGCTGCCCGTTCGCGCGCAGCGCCGCCAGCGCGAGCTTCAGCCCGCCGATGTCCGCGATGTTCTCGCCCAGGGTCAGCTTGCCGTTCACGTGCACGTCGTCGGTCGCGATGTACTGGTCGTACTGGTTCGCCACGCACGCGGCGCGCTCCTTGTAGGCCTCCGCCACCTGCGGCGTCCACCACTCCCGCAGGTTGCCGTCGCCGTCGTACTGCCTGCCGCGGTCGTCGAATCCGTGGGTCAGCTCGTGGCCCATCACCAGCCCGGCGCCGCCCAGGTTCGTCGGGTTCGGCGCCTCGGGGGAGAAGAACGGCGTCTGCAGGATGCCGGCCGGGAAGACCATCTCGTTCTTGGCGGCGTTGTAGTAGGCGTTCACGGTGGCGGGCGTCATGCCCCACTCGTTGCGGTCGACCGGCTTGCCGATCATGTCCAGGTCGCGCTTGGCGGCATGGCGCGCCGCCTCCTTCAGGTTCGCGAGCAGCGAGGTCCGGTCGATCTTCATCGAATCGTACTCGCGCCACCGGTCGGGATAGCCCACCTTGTTGTCCAGCTTGTGCAGCTTCTCCGCCGAGACCTTGCGGGTCGCATCGTCCATCCAGGAGACCCGGGCGAGGTTCGCGTCGAACGCCTTCTCGATGCCCTGGATCATCTGCTTGGCGATGCTCTTGCCCTGATCGCCGATGGTGGTCTTCACGAAGGTGCGCCCCACCGCCTCGCCCATCGCGGCGTCGGTCATCTGCACGCAGCGCTTCCAGCGCGGCGCGATCTCCTTCTGGCCGGTGAGGAACTGGTTGAAGCGGAAGTTCTCCTCGACGAACGCCTTTCCGAGCGCGTCCGCGTCGGCGTGGATCTCGCGGAAGCGCAGGTAGGTCTTCACGTCCGCCAGCGGGCCCTGGACCAGCACCGCCTCGAGCCCGGTGAAGAACTCGGGCACCGCGACGTTGATCGGCTGCACGTCGTGGCCGATCGCGACGAAGTAGGCGTTCCAATCGAACCTGGGCGCCTTCTCCTGCAGGCCCTTGCGGTCGAGACGGTGGTACACCTTGTACGGGTCGCGCCGATCGACGCGCGTCATCGACGACCGCGCCAGCGCCGTCTCGATCCGCATCACCGTCTCCGCCTGCTTCCGCGCGTCGGCTAGGGGAACTCCCGCCAGCTCGAACAGGTTGGCGACGAACTCCTGGTATCGCTTGCGCGTCTCCTGCATCTTCGCGTCGTCCTTCACGTAGTAGTCGCGGTCGGGCAGACCGAGCCCGCCCTGGTCGGCGACGCCGATCACCTGCGTCGCGTCCTTCGCGTCCTGGATGGATCGAAAGAGGAAGAAGCCGCGCGTTCCGGTCAGGTGCATCTCGCCGACCAGCTTCGCGAGCTGCCTGGGATCGTTCACGGCATCGATGGCGGCGAGGCGCTCCTTGAGCGTCTTCAGCGAGGCGGTCTCGGCCTTGGGCTCGTCCATGCAGGTGGCATAGAAGTCGCCGACCTTCTTCGCGTACGGGTCGGCGGGATCGCCCTGGCCGGCCGCATCCTTCTCCAGGATGTCCCGCAGGAGAAGCTGGTTGCGCTCGTTGACGGTGTCGAAGCTGCGCGTCCACCGCGACTTGTCCGGCGGGATCGGGTTGGCCTTCATCCAGCCGCCGCACGCGTACTGGTAGAAGTCGTCGCACGGGTCGGCGCTCGGATCCATCGCGCTCTCGTCCACCGCCACCGGAGCCGGCGGGGCGGAGGCGGCCTGCGGTGGAGCCGCGGCGGGGCGCGGCGCAGGCGCGGACGAGCAGGCGGCGAGGGTGACCAGGGCGGCGGCGGCGATCCTGTGCATGTCCACTCCTTCAGTTGCTGGTGCGCGGCGCGTCGGGAGCCTTCTTCGCGTGCGCGTCGATCCACTCGAGCACGGTGCGGTACCAGAGCTGGCTGCTCCTGGGCTTCAGCACCCAGTGGCCCTCGTCGGGGAAGCAGAGGAGCCGCGACTCGACGCCCTGGCGCCGCAGGTGCGGCCCGGGAGCACGCCGGGCAGCTTCTCCGCCGCGTCGACCGCGCGTATCAGATCGTCGTACGCCAGGCCGCCCCAGTCGCGGGAGATCTGCTCCTCGAAGGCGCGTCTGTATCCGGTGGAGCCGCGAGGGTTCACCGCCAGGACGACGTACCCGCGCGCCGCGAAGGCCGCCTCGTTCCAGCGCATGCCCCATTCGTCTTCCCAGACGCCCTGCGGGCCGCCGGACCCGTCCGGCGCGAGCGCGAAATCGCTGCTCGCGGGCGAGTCGGCGTAGCGGGCGACGTTTCCTTCCAGCGAGACCGTGTTCAGGTAGCTGCGCCCGTGGCGCTGGACCGCGGCGACCAGGCCGCTGGAGTCGCGCCGCCAGCTGAACGGGCCGACGTCGTCGCCGAAATCGCCGATGACGGACACCATTCCGCTCCGCCGATCCATCAGCATCAGCTTCCACTGGTCGGACTCGTACCCGTTGCGGGCCTGCGCGAGCCACGCCAGCCAGCGTCCGTCGGGGGACGGCTTGGGGGAGGCGTCGTCGCCGGGATTTCCGGCCGTTAGATTCCGCGGCGCGCCGCCCTGGACGGGGATGGCCCACAAATCGCCGTTGGTGCTCCACGCCTCCCGCTGCGCCGGCTTGGCGCTGACGAGGACCTGCGCGCCGTCGGGCGTGAAGCCGATGTCGTCGCCGCCGCCCAGGCGGAAGGTCGGCCGGTCCGAGTCGCCGGGCGTCAGGTCGCGCGCCGGGCCGCCCTGCGCGGGCTGCACGAAGACGTGCGTGCGCTTGCCGTCCTTCCACTCGGTCCGGTGGCGCGCGAAGAGGTGGTCGACGATGCGCGCCTCGACCTTGCTGGCCTTCCGCTCCTCGAAGTGCTTCTTGTCGCACGCGTCCACCGCGGCCGCCTCGCCCGCGCAGCCCGGATAGACCTCGCTGGTGTACGCGATCCAGCGTCCGTCCGGCGACCACACCCCGGCATCGGCGGCGCAGAGCATGGCGAGCAGGAGGAGGCGCATTGGACCGCGCCCTCTAGCACACGTTCGAGCAGGCGGACACATCGAATCGCGCGGGGTGTCACGGCCGGCCCTTCTCCTGCCTATGCCTGTGGAGGCTGCAAGCGAGCAGCCGGAGAAGGAGGCAAGATGAGGCGCAGGATGATCTGGACCCTCCTGGCGCTCGCCCTGGCCGCGCCCGCGGTGTGGGCAGGGTCGGCGGCGGCGGGCTGCTGCCCGATCGCGTCGTGCTGCGAGGACTGCTCGGGGTGTCCGTTCGGGAGGTGAGTTGGACCACGGCGCGCGCGCCGCGCTCCAGCGAGGGATGTGCCGCCTGGCCGAAGGAGACCGCGAAGCCTTCGAGCCGGTCTTCTCCGCCTTGTGGCCCGTCCTCCGCGCGTTCGCGGCGCGCGCGCTGACCGTCCCGGCCGAGGCGGAGGACGCGGCGCAGTCCGCGCTGGTCAAGGTGTTCGCGCGGGCCGCCGAGTTCGACGCGGGGAGGGAGGCGCTCCCGTGGGCCCTGGGCATCGCGGCGTACGAGTGCCGCACGCTGCGCAAGTCGCGCGCCCGCAGGCGCGAGGACCTCGCGACGGCGCCGCCGGAAGCGGTCGACGCGCGGACTCCGGAGGACGCCGCCATCGAGCGCGATCTACAGGCGGCCGCGGCCGAGGTGCTGGGCGGGTTGAGCGCGCTCGACGCCGAGACGCTGCTCGCCGCCGCCCGCGGCGAGCGGGATCCCTCGGCGACGTTTCGCAAGCGTTTGGAGCGCGCCCTGGCGCGCTTCCGCAAGGAATGGAGGGCACGGCATGGAGCCGATTGAGTTGCAAGTGCGCGCGCGCCGCGCCTACGAGCTGGGCCGCGCCCGCCTGGGCGCGAAGGCCGGCGCCGCCGCCCTGCTGATCGCGGCCGCTGCCGTCGCCCTGGGACGGCCGCTCGATCTCACGGCGCTCCTCAGCGCCGCGCTGGCCGTCCTCGCCGCGGCGCTCGCGTTCCGCGGCGGCGCGGTGGGCCGGGCGGTGTGGGCGGGGCTCGCGGCGGGAAGCGGCGCGATGCTCCTGCCGCTCGCGCTCATGACCGCGGGCTGCCGCATCTTCGGTCCCGCGTGCATGCGCTTCTGCCTGCCCGCGTGCGTGGTGGGAGGATGCGCGATGGGCGCCGCGGTGGCGATCCTGGCGCGTCGCCAGGAGCAGGGCGCGGGGGAGTTCCTCGCCGCCGGCGCGGTGGTCGCGGCGCTGACCGCGTCGCTGGGATGCACGCTCGCCGGGGCGGGCGGAGTGCTGGGGATGGCGCTCGGAACGGTGCTCGCGGGGACGCCGGTGTGGCTCGCCGCCCGAGCTCAGCGCTGAGGTAGAATGGATGGATGGACCGGTCGCGCTATCCCACACGCATTCTCCGGCTGGGCGCCGGGAACGCGCTCGAGCCAGTTCTTACGCCACAGCAGCGTCTCGCCATGGTCTGGACGCTGACGACCCAAGCCTGGGCCTTCAAGGAAGGCAGCTTCCGTGAATCGCGACTTCGCCGAGATGTTGGCCGCGTTGTCCGCGGCCGGCGCTGATTATCTGCTGGTCGGAGCGCATGCGCTGGCCGCGCACGGAGTCGTCCGGGCGACCGGCGACATGGACATCTGGGTCCGCGCGACGCCCGAGAACGCCTCCAAGGTCTGGCGGGCGCTGCTGGCGTTCGGCGCTCCACTCCAGGAATTGACCGAACGTGACCTCGCCACACCCGAGTTGGTCTTCCAGATCGGCGTGGCGCCGTACCGGATCGATCTGTTGACGTCGATCGACGGCGTCTCGTTCGAGGATGCCTGGACGCATCGCACGACGGTGCGTGTCGAGGGGCACGAGATCCCGCTGATCGGGCGCGAAGACCTCCTGCGCAACAAGCGCGCCACCGGCCGCTTGCGCGACCTGGCGGACGCCGAGGAGCTGGAGAAGCTGGCTACTTGACCAGCTTGAGC
>DASWGI010000270.1:0-1914 GCA_036393835.1 Myxococcales bacterium
GCTGCGGCTCGAAGTGTGCGAGGTGCGGCGCCGGGAAAGCTACGCATTGCCTGGCGGTGCGCCACCTTCGGCGGAGCCGGCCCGCGCAGCCTGCGCGCTGGCGAGGCGTCGGCCGGCCACCGCGCAGAGCGGCAGGGCGCACAGCTCGACCAAAGCGGCGAGCGCGAACAGAGGCGCCGCGCCTCCGAGCCGCTGGTATCCCGCGCCCGACAGGCCGTAGCCGGCGGCGTTGCCGGCGCCGAAGACCAGCGCGGAGAAGAGCGCCTGCCCGGTGGCGCGGAGCCCGACCGGCACCAGCCGTCCCATCGCCTCGACGGCGCAAGCCCACCACAGCCCGAAGGTCAAGGCATGGAAGAGCTGGAGGACCACGAGCGGGGCCGCGCCGTGCGCCCGCGAAACGAGCCACCAGCGCAGCGCGGTCCCCGCGCAGGCGGCGGTCAACAGCGCCCGCAGATCAAATCTCCTGCGCAGCGCTGGGAACGCCCAGAGCGCCGCGACCTCGGCCAGCACCCCGAGCGCGAGGCCCGCGCCCGTGACGGTCGACGGCAGGCCCTGGTCGCGCACCAGCACGCCGAAGAGGAGGTGATACGGCGCGCAGGACGCCCAGTGGATGAGGCAGAGCGCGAACAGGAGCAAGATGGCAGGGTCGCGGAGCAGGGCCAGCGCGTCGCGGACCCGCAAGGGAGCCGCCGAGGTCGAGGCCGCGTTCGCGGTGGGGGGAAAAGGCGCCGCATGCAGCAGGAGCGCGTATCCGGCGACGCACGCCACCGCGGCGAGCGGCACGAGCGGGTCGGCCGGCCTGTCCCCGCGTGCCGCGAGCCACAGGCCGAGCCCCTGCGCGACGACCACGAACCCCAGCGACCCGAAGAGCCGCGTGCGCGCATAGCTGCGGCTCGCCTCACCGCGCGCCCACTCCATGGTGAGCGAATCGAGCAGCGGCACCACTGCGGCCCCGAAGGCGGCCTGCGCCACCAGCACCGCGCCGACCGCCAGCGGCGTCCGCGCCCACGGCAACGCGCAGAGGGCGACCAGCGCGCCCAGCGCGCAGAGCCGCAGCGTGGCGGCGCGCGATCCGCGCCGGTCGGCCGCATGTCCCCACAGGAGCGCCGCTGGCGCGGCGACGAGCTGCGCGGCCATCGACACCCCGCCGATGGCTTCGCCCGAAAACCCGAGCCCGCGCAGGTAGGGCGCGAGGTACCCGAGGACCGCTCCGACGTAGCCGTAATGGAGGAAGTAGACGCCCCGGAGGCGGCCTCTCACTCCGGCTCCAGCGTGCAGAGGAGCGGGAACTGCGCCTTGCTGGCGAGCGCGGTCGTCTCGTTGACCTTCGTCTCGGCGATCTCGAAGGTGTAGACGCCCGCCACGGCATATCCGTGCGTATGCGCGTGCAGCATGATGCTGGCCGCGTCGCTCTCCGATTTGTGGAACACCTGCACCAGCACCAGCACGACGAACTCCATCGGCGTGTAGTCGTCGTTGTGCAGAAGCACCTTGTAGAGCTTGGGCCGCTCGAGCTTGGGCTTGGTCTTCGGGCGCGTCCTGGTGACGACGCCGGGCTCGCTTTCCTCCTGGCGTTTCGGACTCATGCAGGCTTGAGGATAGGCGATTGCGCGGACCAGCGCCGCAGCGCATGCCGGCGTTCCTCGGTCTCCGCGGCGAGGGCGCGTCGCATGGCTTCGTCCAGCCGCGCGTCGAGGAAGGCGTGGGCGCTCCACGTCTCGCTGGGCAGGAACCCCCTCGACAGCTTGTGGTCGCCTCCCGCGCCGCCCTCGAACGCCGCGACCCCCCGGCGGATGCACTCGTCGATCGAGTGGTACAGGCAGACGTTGAAGTGCAGGAAGGGGTGCTCCTCGAAGCTGCCCCAGTAGCGGCCATACAGGCGGTTCCCGCCGGCCACGTTGAAGGCGCCCGCCA
>DASWGI010000271.1:0-7273 GCA_036393835.1 Myxococcales bacterium
GGGGGGCCGGAACGTTTCGCGGCTGGCCTCTTGGTGGCGGCAGAAGCTTCGCCGGGTCGATGCGGTCGAGCCCGGTCGGGTCCCGCGGGTTCGCGCGGCGCCGTTGAAGGCGATACCGATTGCAATCAGTGTGAGCATCCAAAGATGCAGCGGTCATGCAGTTTAGTGCTCGCGCTTGGTGCACTGCTCGGCTGCGGGCTGCATTCCGACCTGGGGAACTCCAGCGATGCCGGTCTGCGCGGCGACGGTGGATACCCGACCTCCAACTGGATCGCCGGCTACTACGCCGGATGGACGCAAGACGCCTGTCCTCCGTCGGCGATCGACTACTCTGCGCTCACCGAGGTCATCCACTTCTCTGTGATCCCGAAGGCCGACGGAACGCTCGACATCACCACCAACCTCGGGCAGCGTCACATTGCGCCGGCGGTCGCAACAGCCCATGCGGCTGGTGTGCCCATCCTGATCACCGTCGGCGGCGCCAACAGCCAGAGCCTTTTCCAGCAGGCCAGCTCCGACGGGAATCGAGCGACGTTCGTCGGCAACCTCGTCAACTTCATGCGCACCAACGGCTATTGACGGTATTGACGCCCCTTGCTCACTGCTCCTGTGAATAGCCATCCGACCGATTACGCCGCCGCGATCGCCGATCTAGACCAGATCGGCCTGATGACGTACGAGATGAGCGGAGCGTACGCGGGGTGGATCACCTGGCATTCAGGGCCGCTGTTCAACGGAGGACTTACCTTCCCGAACCATGCCTCGGAACAGCTTCCGTCCATCGATCTGGTCGTCTCCGCCGCGCTCGATGCAGGCGTCCCCGCGAGCAAGCTCGGCTTCGGTATCGGCTTCACTGGTCAGGTCTGGACGGGCGGAGTCTACGCACCGCTGCAGAGCTGGACGGTGGCGCCCGCCGTGAAGAGCGAAGCGTTCAACACGCTCGTCGACCAGTACTTCGACGGTGGAGTCCAACTCTGGGACTCGCCGGCCCATGTACCGTACGTGAGTTTCCACCCGGCGAGCAGCGCCGAAGACCGGTTCATCTCCTACGAAGACCCTCACTCAATCGCGGACAAGCTCGCGTACTTGAAGACGCGCGGTCTCGGTGGCGCGATCATCTGGAACATCGGCGACGGTTATCTGAATCCGGCGACGCACGCGCCACCGTTCGACCCGTTACTCCAGGCGGTGAAGTACCATCGCTAGGATCTCCGCGAACCACTAGAAGGCGAGGACGACGAATCCGGTGGCGGTGGCGGCGACCGTCGCGTAGCCGGTGATCTGGTGCGCGACCGCGTAGTCGCGCTGCGCGAGGCGGCCCTCGCTCCGCGCCGAGGCGATCCCGAGCGCGATCTGCGCCACCATGCCGGCGGTGGCAATGGCCATCGCGATCCGGTGCAGCACCGCGGTGTCGACGCGGCCAGGTCGCGCCGTCGGTGCGGGCGCCAGCAGTGCAACCAGCCCCGCGCCAGCGAAGATCCCTGCAGTGGCGTAGCTGGCGATCTGGTGCGAGGCGTGCCACTTCCCCGTGTCCCCGCCGCCGCCGTACTTGTCCGCATACTCGAGCTGCCCGAGCACCGTGGTGGTGGCCATCGCTCCCAGCAGCGCGAATCCCAGGCCCTGGTGGATCTGCAACAGGGACCGTCGCTCGAGGAGCTCTTCCTCGAGCTTCCGCGCGCGCGCCGCCTCGGCCGGCGAGGGCGGCTTCGGCGGCGGGAGGAGATCGATCTCCTCGCCTGGCCCGGCCTGCGCCAGCGCGGAGGACGAGACCGACATCGCGAAGGCGAACGCGAGCGCGCGCATCATTTGCCCACCGCCGCGTAGACCCACGTCCGGATGCAGGCCACCTCGTCGCTCGAGAGCGGCGGTGAACCCAGCGGCATCTGGAAGTTGAACGGCGGGCTGGAAGTCACTTTGAGGTAGAGGACGCTCTTGCCCGGGTCCAGCGAGTCGATCAGATATCCCGGGCCGCCCGAGGCGGGCTTTTCCACGAGGCGCTGGGGAAGCCCGGGCGACTGGAGATCGAGGTTCGCCTGCTGCGTCTGCGCCGTGTGACAGGCGGAGGTGGCGCAGCTGGGCACGAAGATGGTCGGGACGGGATCGCAGCCGCCGTCGCCGGTGGGCACGACGCCGCCCCCGTCGTTGCCGCCGTCGAGGTAGGCGAAGCGCTCGGGGTCGGCGAGCGACCCGGCGCAGGAGGCGAGGAGCATCGCCGCCAGGGCGCTACAGGCGAAGCGCGAAGGCGAGGTTGGCGGCCCAAAGCTCATCGAGCGCTCCTCCGGCGACGTACGGATCGTAGGGCATGGGATGCAGTGAATAGAAGAAGCGCGTGTACCTCCCCGAGAGCGTCAACTCGAAAGCGCCGAGCGCGATACTGGCCCGCAGCGTGCCGTCGACCCCGCCGCTCGACGCCCGCGGGAAGGCCGCGCCGACGGCGTCCTGCCGCACCGGCGCGAGATAGCCCGCTCCCAGGGCGACGGCGAAAGCGCCGAAGGGAAAGCGCAGCTCGGCTCCGGGTCGCCAGTACTGCAGCGTGCCCGCGGGGAGCAGGACGCCGGGGAGCTGCGCTCCGGAGAAGTCGTTGCGCAGGCTGCCGTAGCCGATGCTGATCGCGTAGCGCTCCTCGTCGTCGATCATGCCGCGGAAACGCGCGCCCGCCTCCCAGGCGATGATCTGCGAGTCGAGGGCGAGCGCGCCGTCGGCGGTCAGCGTGCGCGACTTGAGCGAGCGCGCGTAGGAACCGTAGAAGCTCACGTCGGCGATCAGCGGCAACCCGCTCGCGCCCGCGGGATAGGCAGCGAGGCTGAGGCGCAACAGCGCCAGCGCGCCGCTCTGGTATCCGGCGAGCGACGGCGTGAGCCGGTCGCGAAAGCTCACGCGCCGCAGGCCGGCTTCCGGCGCCAGCGATACTTCGACGAGAGGCGGCGCGGCGGCGAGCGCGCAGAGGATGGCGATCATGCGACCTTCACCACGACGGTGGTGCCGTCGAAGGTGACCGGCAGCGCGGCGAGCGGGCGCGTGGCCGGCCCCAGCTTCACGCTGCCGTCGAGCTGGAAGAGCGAGCCGTGGCAGGGGCAGATGATCAGGTTGGTCGCCCCAAGCACCGCGCAGCCGAGGTGCGGGCAGCGCGCGTCGAACGCCAGCATCTGCGAGGCGGTCGCGCGCAAGACGAGCAGCGGAAAGGGAACGCCCTGCGCGTGCCCGGTGACGCTGCCGCCGGGCTGCGCCAGCGCGGGAAGCTGCGCGACGGTGAAGGTCACCTTGCCATTCTGCGCCGCGGGGAACACGCCGGCGCTGCCGCTCAGATCGACGATCAGCGTGCGGCCGTCCGAGCTGAGCCTGGCCGAGTAGCTGTCCAGGTCCTGCTGCGCGGGCGGGTGCGTGACCGTGCCGTCCACCGAGAAGCGCGAGAGGTGGCAGGGGCAGACCACCGCGTCGGCGCCGTCCTCCCAGGTGACCTCGCAGCCGGCGTGCGGACACCAGGCGTTCCAGGCGCGCAGACCCTGCGAGCTGGTGTTGGCCACCAGGATGGAGAGCGGCCGCCCCACCGAGTCGACGCCGTCGGGATGGAGGAGGACCGCCCCGCCCGGCCGCATCAGCTCGGGCACGCGCGGCGCCGGCACGGTGACCAGGTTGTTCGCCGGCGCCCCCACCTCGATGGCAATCGGCTCGTCGATGCGCGGGGCGCATCCGGCCAGCCGCGCCAGCGCCGGCGCAAAGGCGGCGCCCATCCCGCAGCGGAGGAGCGCACGCCGCGCCAGCGTCTTGAGCGTCTCTTCGGCCATCGACCTTTCTAGGCGAGCGCGCCCTGCACGACCTTGCCTCCGACGATGCTCTGATCGAGGACGCCGGAGTCGACGCCGCAGGCCACGCCGAGCGTCTTGCCCACCGCGGAGAGCGTCTCGGAGAAGGGGATGTCGCCGCTCCCGCCCGCGACTCCCGCGCCGCTGCGCGAGTCGAGCGACTGGGCGCGGTAGTCGCCGCTGGCCGCCTCCACGCCGCCCACCACGCCGCCTTTGAACGGCTTGCCGAAGAGCACGGTGACGTGGTGATCGCCGTGATGGTTGCGGCCGTTCGCGTTGCCGTTGGCGGCGCTCAGCGTGCGTCCGAAGACGTTCATCATGGCGAAGGTGACGCGGTCCTGAAGTCCCGCCGCGACGAGCTGGGTCCAGATGTTCCCGATGGTGGCCACGCCGGCCACGGTCTGCTTGGTCTCGGTGGCGAGCTGCGCGTCGACGTGGTTGTCGCCGCCGAACGGGATGTGGATGCTGATCACCGGCGAGACGTTCATGCGGAAGAGCGTGATGGCCGCGATGGCCTGCGAGTCGGGGCTGTTGTCCTTGAGGCCCTGCAGCGTGGTGAGGAGCGCCTCGGAGATGGAGCGCGCCTGCGTCTGCGAGAGCGCGTAGTGGTCGATGAAGGCGCGCTGCGCCGAGTTCCCGTTCGCCTTGTACCAGGCATCGAGGCGGTCCAGGTCGGCGTCGCGGATCTTCACCATCTGCCCGAGCGGCCCGGCGGGCGCGGCCAAGAGCGACGCGAGCGAGGTGGGCGAGAGGATGGGCTGCGGCCGCCCCTGCACGGTGAGCGCCTCCGAGGCGGAGCGCGGGCCGAGCGCGATGGGCTCGCTCTGCACCGTGCCCAAGCAGCCGGCGAGCTGCGAGGAGATGAGCGAGACCAGCATCTCCTGGTGCGAGACGAAGCCCTGCAGCTTCATCACCTTGCCCAGGTCGGGGTGCACCACGGTATAGGTGCCGTGATGGAAGAAGCTGGCGCGGTCGAGCAGCGCCTGCGGAAGCTGCGCCCAAGGAGTCGCCGCCGTGGTGGGCTTGCCCGCGAGCGTGAGCGGCGCCGGCGCCATGGCCGGGTCCTGAGGGTGCGCAATGTCCGGGATCCCGTACATGCCCGGCACGTTCGCGTTCACCGGATCGCCGGACACCGACGAGCTGAAGAGGATGTACTGGGCCGCAGCGTTGGAGGCGCAGCCCGTCACCGCCAGCGCCTTGCGCGGGTTCGCCAGCACCGAGAGCGGGATGCCGGTCGCGAGCGAGCGGAGCCCCAGCCAGCCGGCCCCGAAGAGGGTCTGCAGGAGGATCTTGCGGCGCGACAGGTCCATGGTCATTGCCCGATCCCCACCACCGAGGGTGAAAGGCAGGCGAGCACGAAGGTGGACTTGAGCGCGTCCGAGGCGGAGAGGCCCGCGCCCTTGGCCGACTGGAGGTGCCCGCCGAGGATGGAGATGGGGGTCGCGTCGCGCGCCCGCTCGATGCCCATCAGCGAGTGCACGAAATCGGCGATGGCCGCATCCGGGCTGCCCGAGGTCCAGCGCGTGCCGGCGCCGGCGTCGATGAGCTGCGCCGCGAGCGCCGCGCAGACGTTCTCCATGCCGGTGCGGAAGAAGAGGTTGGGGTCGTTGGCGAGGACGGCCTGCTCGGCGCCGCGGCTGTACTGGTCGGAGGGCAGGACGGTGGCGATGAGCTGGACCGACTGCAGCGTGCGCGGCACCACCGTGTCGACGCTGAGGCCGCAGGCGTCGGCGATGCCGAGCCGGTTGGAGAGCGCCGGGCAGAGGTGGTCGCGCCGCGAGACCGGGAAGACCTCGCCCGACTGCGCCGCCGTGTCGGTGCGCGCTGCGTAGGTCACCAAGGGCGAGGAGAACAGCTCGACCGTCAACCTCGCCCAGTCGAAGTTGCTGCTCGCGAACGCTGCGGCGACGCGCGCGAACTCCGGGTCGCTCTCCAGGCAGGGCGACGAATTGGCCCAGGTGCACAGCTTCTGCGTCCACGCCGCGGCGAAGTCGGGGTGCGCGGCAAGCTGGCTCGCCAGGTCGAAGAGGGTGCCGCCCTGCGCGGTGACGCCGCGGAACCCGAACGAGCTGGCGAGGGCGATCACCGCCGCGTTGACCTGCGGATGGAAGTAGAAGCTGTACTGCTGCCGGAAGAACTGCCGCATCGGATCGAGCGACTGGTGGCAGGCGAAGCAGGCGGACCCCACGGGGGCATGCGCCTGGTCGACGGCGGCGATGCTGGGCGGGAGGGACGCGTTCTCGGGAAGCATGGCGTGCCCCAGCGCGACGATGAGCGTCTGGTTCGTGGTGACGCGCGCCTGGTTCGACTTGTTGGTGTTCCACTCGGCGAGGAAGCTGGGCGTGGTGAAGAAGCCGACGCGCGGCGTGATCAGCACCAGCTCGCTTCCCGCCCGGAACGAGGGGAGGTCGAAGACGCGCGTGGTGCTCTCGGCAGATGCGGGCTGCCGGATGGAGACCATTTGCCATTGCTGCGAGTCGGCGACGGTGAGCGGCGCGGTCCCTGACGGGAACGCCGGCGGTTGGCAGCGGTGAGTCGCCCCGGTGCTCGTCGTCACGTTGAACGCCGCCGGCGCGCCGTGGAGCATGAGGAACACCGCCTGCGTGATCGAGGGTTGCCCGGTGCCGCCGCTGTAGACGATGGGGTCCTGCGGGCAGAGCGAGTCGTAGGGATTGGCGAGCTGCGGCGTGTACCAGACCATGTAGTTCGCGCTCGAGGGGTTCAGCGTCTGGTCGAGGGGGATGGGCCCGGTCTTCGCCGTGAGCGTGAAGTGGAAGGTGGGGTTCGCCTTCTGGAACAGGTCGACGGTTCCCCCGCCGTCGCTCACCTGCATCGCGTCCATGAAGGCGAGCGTCAGGGCCAGGCGCGGCGTGAGCATGAAGCGCCGCGTGGTCACCGTGGCGGTGAAGGGCTGGCCCTCCTTGACCAGCTCTACCGCGGTGCGCGCGAAGCTCTCGCGCATGTTGGCGAGCAGCCGCGCGTCGAGCCGGCCCTGCGCGGTCCCGCCGAGCTGGTCGACGAAGTCCGCGCTCACCGCCTGGCTCTGCTGGAAGGCGTTGGCGAAGAAGGTCTGGAGCTTGGCGGCGTGCTCGGGCGTCCGCGCCCATTGCTGCACCAGCCCGCGCATCGCGGCGGAGTCGGCGCTGACGGCCTGGACCTCCGCGTCCGTGGGAGGCAGCCCGACGAGCAGGTTCTTCACCTTGCTCGCCGCGGCCGCGGCTGAGAGCGGCTCGTAGAGGCCGGGGTCCGGCGGCGGCGGCCCGGGGACGTCGAGCTTGCCCGTACAGGAAAGGGCGAGCGCGAACGGCAGAAACGACGCAACGGGAGCGCGCACCGTACCGGCGATCGTTCGGGCCATCCTGCCTCCCGAGCAAGCGAGCGCCAGCTCGCGCCGCAGACCCTAACACGGCGCCGCAGGTTAAAACCCGCGCGGATTCCTCACCCGAACCTACACGCCGCTCACACATCTT